>JACQVI010000102.1 GCA_016209795.1 Ignavibacteriota bacterium | reverse complement strand
GATTAGAACGGATTTTATAAGAAAAAATATAGGAGAGTCTTTATGAGAAAATATATCCATAAGTTGCTAGCGATCGTCATGCTTGTTGGAGGTGTGTTGGTAACAGGCTGTGCTAGTAATGCTTCTGAAGAAGAGTTAGCTCAACTTGATGCGCTCAAGAAGGAAGTTTCTTCACTCGAAATACAGGTACGTGACAAGAAGAGCGAGAAAGCAAATCTGGAGAAGCAAATTGCAGAAACAAATGGTAAGATTCAACAGTGCCAATCTGACCAAGAAGCGGTCAAGAAAGCGATGGGTGGACAATGAAAACTCGAACCATATCCATTCTTGTTTCATTGTGTGTGCTATTTCTGCTTATAAGCCTTCAGACAGTCGTTGCACAAGAGATGTCAAAGGAGGCTTGGGAAGCAGACATGAAAGACTATACCGCCAGGCGGACTGATTTACAGAGTCAGCTTTCTACGGTAACGACCGAGATTGCAAACTTGCGATCCCAGTCCGATAAGCTGACTGCCGATCTTAGATCGTGTGAGGATGCATTGTATGCAATGCTCGGGGTTACACGCGCGGAAGTCGAAGCATTTGAGAAAGAGCTTACCGACATGGAAAGCAGAGTTGGTCAGCTTCAACGGATGTCGGATGCAGAGCTACTCAATTATCGTGATGAGATAGAGCGTATGAACAATCGCCTGAAGGAGATGGCAGCAAGTAAAATTGCGCTGATTCCTCGCTATGGAGAACGTGTAAACTCTTTACAAAATAAAGTTGCTGCGTTGATGAAGAGTTTGTCACGTGAAAAAATGTATACGGTGGGAACGTGGTCACGTGATCGTGATTGTTTGTGGAATATTGCCAAGAAAAAAGATATTTATGACAATGCTTGGTTGTGGCCCAAGATTTGGCAAGGGAATCGCGATAAGATTAAAGACCCCGATCTCATCAAACCAAGGTGGGTGTTAAAGATACCAGAAGGTTCTGAGTTATCTAAACAGGAGAAGGCGGCAGCGAATAGCTATTACCGTAAGAAAGCATCTGCACCCGGAGCCTCTCAGTAAACGAAGAGGAGACCTCTTCTCGATAAGTTCTTGGTAGTATTCAGTACGATATTTCTAAAAGCCCTTCGTCATCCCGCTGCTGCGGGATGCAAGGGCTTTTTGTGTTTAAACATCACTTCAACAATAGAAAGGAGTATGAAACTTCATTGGCTGAATGTAAAATAAAAGCTGAAGGTGTAGACATGCTCAGGCTACTTGGCTTGAACGATGTCAACCTTCATGTGCTGGAAGATCGTTTTGACGCTTCAATCACTGTGCGTGGCGATCATATTACATTCCGAGGAGGTCAACAAGAGGTTGATCAGCTTGAAAAAATATTCAAAGAGCTTATGTACATCCTCAATAAAAATGGTAATCTCTCCGTGAATGATGTTGAGACTGTTGTTGATCTTGTCAAAGTGAATGGTGAGCCTGCGCTTCCCAAAAGCGTTGCCTCTCAGGTTGGGCAGGATGAACTTGAACATGTTGTATTATTCACTCGCAACGGCATTATCCGTGCTAGATCACCCGGACAGAAAGAATATGTTCGTCAAATTCGGAAAAATGATATTGTCTTTGCAATAGGTCCAGCAGGGACAGGAAAGACGTACCTCGCAGTTGCCATGGCAGTTGCTGGTCTTAAGAATCGTGAGATTATGAAAATTATTCTTGCTCGCCCAGCCGTTGAAGCAGGCGAAAGCTTGGGATTTTTACCGGGAGACCTCAAAGAAAAAGTCGATCCATATCTCCGTCCACTCTACGATGCGTTGGACGACATGATTCCACCTGATAAACTCAAGACATATATTGAGCGGAGAGTCATTGAAGTTGTACCACTTGCCTATATGCGAGGACGAACGCTCAACAACGCCTTTGTGATCCTCGATGAAGCACAAAACGCTTCCAGCATGCAAATGAAAATGTTTCTCACCCGTCTTGGTGCAAACTCAAAAGCCATTATCACGGGAGACATTACACAAATCGACCTGCCAGTGAAGACTATTTCTGGGTTAGTACAGATTCGGGAGATTCTCCAGAACATTGATGGAGTGAAATTCTGTTACTTTGACCGCAATGACGTCGTGCGGCATAAGCTTGTGAAAGATATCATCGACGCCTATGATAAATACCATACGAATGGAAAAAACGATTTTAACGGGAAGGAAGCAAACAGCAAGAATAAAACATAAGCTTTGTATTAACCTGATCTCTTCGCCTCCTCCCACAACTTATCCATCTCCTCTAACGATGATGAATGAACATCTTTTCCCATTTCTTTCAATCGTTTCTCTATATACCGAAAGCGAGTCACAAATTTCTCGACTGTTTGCCGGAGAGCATTCTCTGGATTAATGTTAATAAATCTTGCATAGTTCACCAGTCCAAAGAGTAGATCGCCAAATTCAGCTTCGACGTTCTCTTCGGATTCAATAGCATGATGAAGTTCTCTCATTTCTTCTTCAACCTTTTTCCATGCGTTTTCTTTTTTCTCCCAATCAAATCCTACTTTCGCTGCTCGATCTGTCAATCGGTGTGCACGGAGAAGGGCAGGTAATTCTTTTGGAACTCCATCCATCAGCGATGATCTGCCTTCATCCATCTTCAACTTTTCCCAATTCTCCTTGACGTGATGTGCATCTTTCACCTTCACATTCCCGAAGACGTGTGGATGGCGATAGATCAATTTTTCAGTTATGCTGTTGATAACGTCAGAAAGTGTGAATTCATTCAGTTCTTCTGCAATGTTAGCATGGAAGACCACATGCAAGAGCAAATCGCCTAACTCATTCTTGAGTCCTTCAAGGTTATTGGTATCGATTGCTTCAACAACTTCATAGGCTTCTTCAATCAAACTGTGTCGGATTGAAATATGCGTTTGTTCTCGATCCCACGGGCATTCTTTTCGAAGCCGCTTGGTGATTTCAACAAATTCGCTGAACTCTGTTTCGATCATTGTAACGTTCCTTTCTGTTCTTGAGAAAACTTAGAGAAATTAAAGATGAGATGCAAAACAGATGACTCATTAACAGAATCCGCTGCAGTGGCGAAGAAGGGGGAAGTGCATTGGAAAAATCAATGAAAATTTCTATATTGGCACGCCTGCGTTCTGTCCAGCCTACGTAGCCAATGCCACTTCGGCGGAGTAGGCAAATGGATACCGGCATCCAGGCATGCAACTTAATACCCACGTTCTCTTTCATCAACGAAGGATTGCTTAATGACACAAAAACTGTTAGGGACTCTGTTTGTTATTGTCGCAATTGCAATGTTTTATTATTTTATTACGACTACATATCGTGAAGCAACTATGCTCTTGATTAATGGAACTGTTTACACGTTCGATCAACAAAACACTGTAGCACAAGCTATCGCTATCCGAGGCAATCGCATACAAGCAGTTGGCTCAAATGAAGGTCTTGTTCAACACTATCAAGCTGATACTGTCATAGATTTGCAAGGAAACACTGTCTTTCCCGGTTTTATCGATGGGCATGCTCATATCCTGAGTGAGGGGAGTCGCTTGCATGACCTTGATCTTGTGGGTACAACCTCACCACAGCAGATTGCTAGGCTTGTTCAAGAACACGCAAAACAATTTGGAAGAGGTCAGTGGATTATCGGTCGTGGCTGGGATCAAAATGATTGGGATGTCAAGGAATTTCCCACTCACGAGATTCTTGATCGTGCAGCGCCAGATAATCCGGTTCTGCTCAAACGTATTGATGGACATGCAGTGTGGGTTAATAAACAAGCGATGGAGCGTGCGAAAATCGGTTCTGGTACTCAGGATCCAGCGGGTGGAAAAATTTATAGGGATGTGAATGGACTGCCATCGGGTGTTTTTGTCGATAATGCCATGGATCTGATATACAGTGTAGTCCCTGAGCTTACTGAGGAAGAAATTGAAACACGGCTGAAACTTGCATTGGAAGAATGTGCGAAGTTTGGAGTGACCGAAGTGCATGACATGGGCGTCGATTTGAAAACGATAAATGTGTACAAGAAGCTCATTGATCGAGATGAGTGTCCTATCAGGATATATGGCGTCATTGGTGGACCTGGTGAAACGTGGGATCATTATCGTAATCAGGGAAGAGAGATTGGATATGGAGGTGGCATGCTCACTGTCCGCGCAATTAAGTTATTCATTGACGGTGCACTGGGCTCACGTGGCGCTGCTCTGGTCGAAGAGTACAGCGATGACCCAGGGAATCGGGGATTGACTATAGATAGTGAAGAACATTTTGAAGCCATGTGTCAGCAAGCTTTGGAAAAAGGATTCCAGGTATGTACTCACGCTATCGGAGATAGAGGAAATAACATCGTACTCAATGTTTATGATACCGTTCTTTCGAGACGTTCATCAAATGTTGAATCTCCACGCTGGCGGATTGAACATGCGCAAGTTCTTTTACCATCTGATGTTTCTCGCTTTGCCCAACGAGGCGTCTTAGCAAGCATGCAACCAACACATGCAACTTCTGATATGTACTGGGCTGAAGCAAGGCTTGGACCCGAACGTATAAAATATGCTTACGCTTGGCGGTCCCTGATCGACGCAGGAGCAATTATTGTTGGCGGTTCGGATTTTCCCGTAGAAGGTGTCAATCCACTCTGGGGTTTTTATGCAGCAGTCACTCGGAGTGATAAGAACGGATACCCGCAAGATGGTTGGTATTTTGAACAAAAAATGACACGCGAAGAAACTGCACGGTGCTTTACACGATGGGCAGCGTATGGTGGTTTTGAGGAAGAGAACAAAGGGACTATCGAACCCGGCAAACTTGCGGATTTGACTGTTCTCTCGAAAGACATTATGAAAATTCCTGTGATGGAAATTCTTTCCACAGAAGTTGAGATGACAATTGTGGGAGGGAATATTGTGTATCAGAAGGCTGTGACGACGCAAGTGCCATAGCGGTGAAGTGAAAAATTCAAAGTGTAAAGTTAGAGGTTGAAAGTTACAAGTCAAAGGTTTCACCAATGAACACTGTGCCGAAGCCTGTAATCCGCAATCTAAAATCAAAAATCTAAAATCTACGAAGGATGTTCAAACGTCGCCTCTTTACTCCCGGACCCACTCCAGTACCTGAGCAAGTGATGCTGCGGATGGCTGAGCCAATGATTCACCATCGTAGCCCTGAGTTTCAGAAAATGTTTGAGCGCGTTAACAACAATCTTCAATATCTATTTCAAACGACACAACCTGTGTTGACGTTAACCAGTTCGGGGACTGGAGGAGTGGAGGCGTCGTTCGTGAGTTTATTTTCTCCAGGAGATACGGTTGTCTCAGTTAACGGAGGAAAATTTGGAGAGCGTTGGGTGAAGATGCCTCGCACGTTTGGATTGAATGCTGTTGAGATAAAATTGGAATGGGGACAAGCACCCCAGCCTTCGCACATTCAAAAGGCGCTCAAGGAACATCCAGAAGCAAAGGCTGTGTACTTAACGCACAGTGAAACATCAACGGGAACAGCTACAGATGTGGAAACCCTTTCAAAGGTGATCAGGGAACATTCAAACGCATTAGTATGCGTCGATGGCATAACCGCTGTTGGTGCACATGAATTTCGTTTCGATCAATGGGGTATCGATGTGTGTGTGACTGGTTCGCAAAAAGGATTAATGATTCCACCCGGTCTCGCATTTGTCGCACTCAGTCAACGAGCTATTGCTGCAATGGAAACTGCAACACTTCCAAAGTTCTATTTTGATCTCCGTAAAGCACTGCAGACGTATAAGAAAAACGATACACCCTGGACACCCGCAGTTTCACTTATCGTTGGTGTTGATGCTGCATTAGAAATCATTAGGTCAGAAGGTATCGAAAATATTTGGAAACGACATGAACGTATGGCTCACGCTATTCGTGCTGGAATAACCGCATTAGGCTTGAAATTGTTTTCCGAATGTCCCTCACATGCTGTAACACCTATATGGATTCCTTCTGGGATTGAGTGGACAATGTTTAACCAGATTCTAAAAACCAAGTACGGTATCACGGTGGCTGGAGGACAAGATCAGTATGCCGGGAAAATATTTCGTATTTCGCATCTCGGTTACTACGACGAACTTGATGCCATTAGTGTTATAGCTGGAATTGAGAGGGCACTTCACGAATGCAATTGGAAGTTTCAAGCAGGAGCTGGAGTAAAAGCTGTGCAGGAAATTTTCCAAATGGAAAGCCCCTCTTCACGGTGATTCGTAACGATGAACATCCTCATTACAGATCCTGTTGATAAGCAGTGCATCGATATTTTGAATGCAGAAGGCTTTAGTGTATACTATCGACCTGGACTTTCTTATGAAGAGTTTTTAAAGGTCATCGTTGATGTTGATGCGCTTATTGTGCGAGGTCAGACGAAAGTAACTGCCGAAGTATTAGAAACTGGGAAAAATCTCAAAGTTGTTGGACGTGCCGGTGCTGGTGTTGATAATATCGATGTTGAGGCGGCTACACGTCGAGGCGTCATCGTCATGAATACACCGGGAGGAAATACGATCTCAACTGCTGAGCATACGATGTCCATGATGTTAGCATTGGCAAGGAATATCCCCCAGGCTTTTGAAAGTTTAAGAGAGAATATGTGGGAGCGTAGTAAATTTATCGGTACTGAGCTTTATGGTAAGACACTCGGTATCATCGGTTTGGGAAAGGTTGGTACTGAGGTTGCACGTCGTGCGTTAGCGTTTGAAATGAAAGTGATCGCGTACGATCCTTTGCTTTCACAAGAGTCAGGTCAAAAAATTGGTGTCGAGATAGTACAATTGGATGATCTGTATGAACGTTCGGACGTTATTAGCATTCATTCACCTCTTACTTCTGAAACAAAAGGGATGATCGGTCAGAAAGCTTTATCAAAATGTAAACGAGGAGTGAAGATCATAAATTGTGCACGAGGTGAAATTCTTGATGAAACTGCATTACTTGAGGCGCTTGAAGAGGGTCGTGTCGGTGGAGCTGCTCTTGATGTTTTTACCATTGAGCCACCAACGGGATCACCTCTGCTTCTTCATCCAAATGTTATTGCCACGCCACATCTTGGTGCTTCTACGGAAGAGGCGCAAGAGAAAGTAGCAATTCAAATTGCTCATCAGATTGCCGATGCACTGAAAGAGAGAGGCGTTGTTGGCTCTGTGAATGCAGATATCATTCAATTAGCCATTCGAAAAGAAATCCGTCCGTATTTACTCCTTGCAGAAAAATTAGGTCGACTCCTTGCACAATTAATGGAAGGAAAACTGAAGACAGTAACAGTAGGTGTGACTGGCGAATTCTTACGTGAATCGTTGACACTTCTTTCTTCAGCGGTACTCAAAGGGATTTTTGAGAAGGTACTTTTTGAGCCGGTGAATTACATTAATGCCCCAGTGATTGCCCGAGAACGAGGTATTGCAGTGCAACTCCATCAAGAAGATGAGCATGAACTCTATTCACACGTTCTTTCCGTGAAGTATGAAACGGATAAGGAGTCAAGACAATTTGATGGAACTGTTTTCGGGAACAGGGATATTAGAATTATTTCCATTGATGGATTCATTTTGAGGTCAAGCCCCAAGGTAATCTCTTGCTCTATTCGAACATCGACCGCCCGGGGATGTTAGCATCTGTGAGTACAATTCTTGCCAAGGATAATATAAACATAGCAGACCTTTCGTTGGGGCGCTATAGTATTGGTAAACGAGCACTTACTGTAGTATCTGTCGATAATCCAGTTTCTGAGTCAATTTTGAGGGAAATTGCATCCATTCAGGGTGTTTCGTCCGTTAAAGTAGCAGTTCTATAAACCCTATCGGATCATCAAGTTCGTTGACATTGTAATAAACATTAAGGCGAAAACTTGACAACTGCATAATGATTCATTATATTTGCAGCAACAGGAGGAGGTGCTGAGGAAGTATACTAAAAAATATATTGAAAGGACTTAATGATGAAGGTTGATAGTACTTTTCAGTATAAATTAAAAAACTTACGTGTCGACGCGCACTTTTTAAAGGGCGGGATGTACTGTTCATTCGACAGGATGAGCAGGAGCCTTTTCATCGATTTACTAAAGCATACATCATTCCTTGACATAAACAGCCGAATAAATTTCATTAGGCGGAGGATACCTCTGCAGATAAACAAGCTTTGCACTTCGAGAAAACATCAACATAAATTTGATTTATTAGGAGAAACATTATGATAATGAAGAGATATATCATTGTTGGGCTTTATGCCCTTTTACCAGCAATAACCCACGGTCAAGTTACTATAACTGGTAAGATTGTAGGCAAAGTCGTTGATCAATCAACCCGGGAGCCTTTGATTGGGGCAACTGTCTTCCTTGTTGAGCATCCCCGCTTGGGTGTTGCTACGGATATCAATGGAGATTATTTTATCCTCAATGTCCCCGTAGGTTCGTTTTCCCTTAAAGCAAGTTATGTTGGATATCGCGATGTCACGATTACTAATGTTCGTGTAAGTGCAGGGTTTACCACGGAACAAAACTTCGAGCTTACATCCGAAGCAGTGGAAATTGGTGAGGTTGTTGTTGAGGCGAGGCGGCCATTAATTCAAAAAGACCAAACGAACGCTACCTCAATCACGACTGCAGAAGAGATTAAGAATCTTCCTGTGCGTGGTTTTGAGGGGGTCGTTACTGTCCAAACAGGTGTTGTTTCTGGACGAGGAACCGAAAATAATACATTCTACACCCGCGGTGGTCGTTCGAATGAAACAATCATTTATGTTGATGGCTTTGAGCAAAATAATTTACTGACAGGCGAAGCTACTGTGAGTGTGAATGGCAATGCGATTGAGGAAGTTCAAACTCAAACCGGTGGTTTTAATGCAGAATATGGAAGAGCTTTGTCTGGAGTTATCAACGTCGTAACAAAAGAAGCAGCTGCCAAGTATACTGCTCAGGTTGAGGCTGAAAGCGATTTCTTCATGGGAGATGAAAATTCTCGTGGATATAACCTCTATAACCTTTCTCTCAATGGTCCTCTTATTCCGAATTACAATGACTTAACCTTATTTTTCTCCGGTGAATTGAAAAATCTTGCCACGCAACGCGCTTCTCAGGGTACTGTTGGACGTGTATTTCGGAATGGGAAATTTGATCTATGGAACAAAGGATATCCTCCCAATGATCGATCAGATGGGTACACGTTACAATCGAAATTAACATTTCGTATGACCCCCTCTGCAAAACTGAATTTGAATTTGATCCATTCGAATTTTACAAAGCAAACATACTTTGATATCTATAAGTTCGACCTTGACCGTGCGCCATGGGATAAAGATAAAAATACAACAGT
>JACQVI010000098.1 GCA_016209795.1 Ignavibacteriota bacterium | reverse complement strand
GTCCGTGACGGGACATTCGGGCAGGGTCTGTTCGGGAAAGTAATTAAGGTTGGTTTTTATATCCGACAGATTGGCGTTCGGCCAGGTTCCCTCTTTGATGTAGTACAACTGCGCCAGGGCGTTTATATTGGCCTGATTCGTCAGGCACACTTCCCATTGTGCGGTTTCCTTTATTTTCAGGTAATTCGGGACGATGATAATAGCGAGGATGGAAATAATTAGAACAATTATGACAATTTCAAATATTGACACGCCTTTGGATTTACGCGCATTCAAGAACAGCGCTCTCACGCTTTCATTATAGCATTTTGAACGCTTCGTTTCCATTTTCGTAAGGCTTCACAGGTTAACAAAAGCCTCACACGGGGAGACCTTCTCCCCGCGTGAGGCTTTTCGCCATTGTTGTTATCTTGCGCGCCGTCTTCAGATTACCACACGTGGGTGGTCGCGCCTTCGCGGTGTCCTGAGATGCGGAATCTGGTGTCGCTCAGAACGTAGCTCGTCAGGTCAACCGGGCAGGTGGGTACGCCGTCCGGGAAGTAGTTGACGTTGGTTTTGATGTTGCGCAGGTCAACGATAGGCCACGTGCCCTCGGTGAAGTACCATGTCTCCACCTGTTTGTTGATGATGGCGCGGTTCATTTCGCAGGACTGCACCTTCGCGCGCTGCGAGGAAATTGTGAACCGGGGTATTACGATCGCGGCCAATATGCTGATCAGAACCACCACCAGCATTACCTCGAGCAGTGTGAATCCGGCTTTTCCTGTCTTCATGATATGCTTCCTCCTTTATATTTCCTGTAATGTGTAGTTTCACATTACCACACGTGCGTTGTTGCGCCTTCACGGTGTCCGGAGATGCGGAACCTGGTGTCGGACAGAACGTAGCTCGTCAAATCCAACGGGCAGGTGGGTATGCCGTCCGGGAAGTAGTTGATATTCGTTTTGATATCGCGCATGTCCACTATCGGCCATGTGCCCTCGGTGAAGTACCAGGATTCCACCTGTTTGTTGATGATGGCGCGGTTCATTTCGCAGGACTGCACCTTCGCGCGCTGGCTAGAAATGACGAACCTCGGGATTACGATGGCGGCCAGTATGCTGATCAGAACCACCACCAGCATTACTTCAAGTAGTGTAAACCCGCCTTTTTGCTTCAACATTTTTACACCATCCTTGTCTTTATGTTTTTATAATTTTTACCACCAGATATGCGATCCGGCGCCTTCGCGGTGACCGGAGACGCGTTTTATCGGGGAAGGAGCAAGCACGTACGATGTGAAATCCACCGGACACGTGGGTATTCCGTCAGGGAAGTAATTGACGTTTGTTTTAATGTCTCCGAGGTCGTCTCTCGGCCATGTGGCTTCAGCGAAAAAGTACATTTCGGTCTGCTTGTTTATGAGGTGCCTGTTCATTTCGCAGGACTGAACCTGCGCCCTTTTTGCTGAAACGACGTACCTGGGAATAACGATTGCGGCGAGTATGCTTATGAGGATCACCACAACCATTACTTCGAGGATTGTGAAACCTTTTCGGGTCAATGTTTTCATATCAACATCCTCCGATGATAGGCGCGCCATTTCATTACCATATATGAGACTGCGCGCCCTCGCGGTGTCCGGATACGCGGAACCGGGTCGTCTCCAGAACGTAACTGGTCTGGTCCACGGGGCAGGTGGGGATGCCGTCGGGGAAGTAGCTCTGGTTTGTTTTTATGTTGCGCAGGTCCACTATCGGCCACGTGCCTTCCGTGACGTAATAGACTTCAACCGACGTGTTGATGACCGAGCGGTTCATTTCGCAGGACTGCACTTTAGCCCGCTTTGTGCCTCCTGAGAACCGGGGAATGACTATGGCGGCTATGATGCTGATAAGGATTACGACCATGAGCACTTCAATGAGAGTCATACCTTTGCGGTTCATATACTCCACCTCATTTGGGAAATTTCGCTGATTTCTGCTGCAACGTACATACAGTTCACGCACATATACTATCAAGAATCATGCCAATCCATTTTTTTTGAATCGTGGATTTTGTGGAGTATATTTATGCGATTTATCTTATTGACATGCCGACGGCTTTTAATGATTCGTTAATAATTCTATTTCGCGAGTGCATTGTATTGAATTTTAGAACAATTAAGCTATCTTTTTATTTCAAACTGACCAAAACCTGATACCATAATTG
>JACQVI010000101.1 GCA_016209795.1 Ignavibacteriota bacterium | reverse complement strand
GATAGCATTATTGGTGTGAGAACGTTGTTTATGTCATGTGCTACGCCTCCCGCTAACGTGCCTACCACCTCCAGCCTTTGAGATCGGAGCAGCTGCGCTTCCAGATTCTTCTTTTCAGTTATATCGTTATTTATGATAAGTATAGATTTCGGTTTTCCTTCGTCATCACGTACTAGGGTCCAGCGGGCTTGGACAATGACTTCTCTGCCGTCTTTGGTCACTTGAGTCAGCTCGCCCATCCACTCACCTTTCTCGATTACTGCGATCTCGGCTTCAGCTAAGCTAGCTGGCTTCTCATTATATAGGATCTGATCGGCTTTTTTGCCTAGAATCTCTTCTGCTTTCCAGCCGTAGAGATGTTCAGCTCCCTTGTTCCAGTATACGATTGAGTTTTTCAGGTCTCTGACTGCAATAGCGTCCTGCGCCTTATCGAGAAGCTCTGCCTGCTCCAACATCTTCTCGTCAGCCTTTTTCCTTTCCGAAATATCGAAAATTACGCCATCAACGTAAATCGGCTTTCCATCTGAACCATACACCGGTCGCCCGCGCTCATAGAAGTGTCGAATATCTCCGTCCTTACGCATAATGCGATATTCTAGCTGGAATGGCTGATTGTTCACAACGGCGCGTTTTACGATGCTTGTTACGCGGACTCTGTCCAAATCTAGAATTAAAGGGTCTATCGCGCATACATCGCCAGTCGTCAGCTCCTCAACTGTGTAGCCGGTCATCGGCTGAACCATATCGTTGAAAAACTGCATTCTATCGTTTTCTCTGAGGAATACTCTGTATACGATTCCTGGAAGGTTTTCGGCGAGCGCTCGGTAGGAGTGTTCACGCTCCCGTAGCTCCTCTTCACCGATCTTTTGTTCTGTAACGTCAACATCGGCGCCACGGTAGCCTAGACAGTTGCCTTGCTCATCCAGAATAGGTAGCCCGCTTGTCTCCAAGAAAACGATATTGCCATTCTTATCTACATTCGAGTTAAGGAAAGCTTTGAACGATTCTTTCTTGGCGAAAACGTCTAGCGCTGCTTTCTTAAGTTCATCCCTTAACTCAGGCACGAAGAAGTCGTAAAAGTGGCTTTTTCCAACGATTTCTTCAGGGCTATATCCAAGTATCTTCTCAACAATGGAATTAGAATAGGTATACAGTCCTTGAGCATCTACCTCCCAAATCCATGCGCCAGAGCTCTGAGCGACTTGCCTGAACCTTTCCTCGCTCTTCCTAAGCGCATTTTCTATCTGCCTTCGTTCATCAACTTCAATTTCTAACGCTCTGTTTGCCCTAACTAGATCAGTAGTTCTCTCTTGAACTCTTACTTCTAACTCGTCTCGTGCTTTACGTAGTTCGTCCTCGACCTGCTTTTGCTCTTCGAAGAGACGTGTGTTTTCTAAGGCTAGTGAGACAGCTGTTGCTACTTTGCTGGCAAAATCAATTGTATCCTTATCAAAGGTCGTTGGAGCCGAGTTATGCATGATCATCAAAACTCCTACGGCTGTTCCTTTGGAGATGAGCGGCGTGACTAAGTGTGATCGAACACTGTATTTCCTAACCATTTCCTGATTAGATGCTTCATCATTGTAAGAGTCATCGACGACTATCGTTTCACCTGTGTTGATAGCACGCATTGCTGCGTTGAGCTGATTCTCTTCGAGTTGTAGACTAAGGAACTCTGGACGTTGCTCTCTCAATCTCCTATTAAGGTACTTTACCTTCCATTGATGATTTTCCTTCAGCAGTATTACGCCGGTTTCTGCGCCTACCGCTTCAACGCATCCATCTACGACATGCTGCAAAATCTCGTCGATGTCAAGCGTTGAGTTTATTTCGATATTGATTCTGTTTAAAGTATCACTGAGGTTTTTTGCTCTCTGCAACTTCTCCTTAGCCTGCTTTTGCTCTGTGATGTCGCGGGAGACGCTTCCTATCATGACACCTTTGCTTGTCTTAGTGAGAAAAACTGATGACTGAATTATGCGCCGTGTTCCATCGGGTCGCTGAATTTCGTCCTCATTTAATTTATTCAACCAAGGTGCTTGGCCCGTCTTGATTACCTTGAGTGTGCTATCCCTCACCTGTTCGAGTCTTCTTGGATCTCTCTTCTCCTCAGGTGCAACACGTAACTGTGCTTCCCAAATGGGTATGCCTACTGCGTCAGAACGCTTGAGGCCAGTAATCCGTGCTTCGCTTTCATTCCATTCTACTATAATTCCTTGTTCGTTGACCAGAACGATGCCGTCGCCAGACTGCTCAATAATCCGGCGAAGTCTTTCTTCACTTTCGAGAAGCGCCTCTTCAGCACGCTTCTGCTCTGTAATGTCTCTGACAATCTTGATCCCTGCTATGATATTTCCAGCAGAGTCCATCAACGGCGATGAAGTAAGTTCAACATATAACGCTCCTTTGTCTGTGGATGTACATCTTATCGTTTTGTGGACTTTTCCATCTTTAAAAGATAGTTCGATAGGACAGTCTTCACAGATAACGTCTCTTCCTGCATATGCTTTGTAGCAGTATTCACCAATGTGGTTGCCATATACATTGTTCTGCAGATTGTTCTGATAAATGACCTTATAGTCAGTGTCCTGAATTATGATACCGTCGCCAAGAGCCGCAATAATCACATCTGCCTTGTTCTTCTCCTCCCCGGCCTTTACTATGGCCGCCTCTAGACTCTTTTCTGCCTGCTTATGTTCTGTGATATCCCAGAAAATACCTAATACGCCTATGTTACCGTTCTTATCTTTAACAGGTGTCTTGATGATGTGGAAAAATACTTCTCGCCCGTCTTGAATATATTCTTCCTCCATCTCCTTACTTTTGCCTGATTCTATTACGCTCCTGTCATCAGTCCTGTATTTCTCGGCCAGCTTCTTAGGATAGAAATCATAATCTGTCTTACCGACAATTTCATCAGGTGTAATGTTTAGGTCATGAGCATAGTTACTATTGCAGGACACATATTCTAGATTTCTGTTTTTGTAGAATATTTTCTGTGGAAGATGCTCAAGCAGTAACTTATCTTCATCAGATTGATTATGCAGATCCCCCGCCGCATTTGTTTCAATGACTCTGCGAAGTGCAGTCAATTTATTGGTAATTTTTAGCCTAGACTTCGTATTTCAACAACTCACTCCGAGAAGTTAAGCGTAAACTGAGCCACATCCATCTTCGGTTTTGCAGCGTAATAGAAATATATTGTAATTGGTTACATATTAATTTGATGGGACTCACTCCAGTATTAAGCGCGATGCAGTTG
>JACQVI010000108.1 GCA_016209795.1 Ignavibacteriota bacterium | reverse complement strand
CTAATAAACGGACTCAACTATGAATCCAATTGTGGACAAATAATATTTAATGATAGTTCTCCTCTTAATTCTGTTATAGAGAAACTTCCCTCGAAGAGTTTCAAACCATATAATAGTATTCACACATCCCTAATTATTGAAGCAATTAAAACCGCTCTTTCGATTAACCATTATCGTGCCTCCGAAATAGGAATAATTGTTCCGTTCACAGGTGCGGCAGAATACATTCGTGACCAACTCAAAAAGAACGAACTAAAAAACATTGAAGTGGGAACTGTGCATACTTTTCAAGGAAGAGAAAAACCAGTTATCATCTTTGATACGGTTATGGCTGGAGTTAATTATACTGTTAAGCCGTTCGATGAACTTAGGGTAGGTGAAGATCAGGTTCGCAGGTTGTTAAACGTCGCCCTATCCCGAGCCAAGAGAGACATTATTATTATTGCCGACATGAATCACTTCAGATCATATTATCAGGGAAAGATCGTCTATGAGCTTTTACAACGACTGAATAGTAAATCTAATATTATTGATATTTCATCCGGTGTTTCAAATTTTGATGAGATGAGCGAGGAAGAAAAGAATAAGTTGCTGGGTCTTGAGGGAGAAAAGATTTAGACAACCTTTTTGCCTTCAGTCTTTTGATTCAGTAGTCTTCCTTCATTTAGGCATTCGCCTTGCCCCATTTTTCTGGGACTTTTTGCTAGTTGAAACGTATATTATCTCACGGTCCTCACTCATCCTCCAATCTGGCTCATCGTCCGCTCGGGACGCACAAAGCCCGGTCGGTTGATCAGATGTCCTTCCTCCTTCGCCCACACGGCTTGAATAATTATCTCTTTTATCTCTTCATCTCCCGCGCCCCCTCGAAGCAATGCCTTCAAATCAGTTTCATGGAGAGAGAACAAACATGTCCTCAACTTCCCATCTGATGTAATGCGAACACGATTGCATGATGAACAGAATGGCTCGCTCACGGAACTGATAAACCCAATCTCTCCAAGTCCATCTTCAAACTTGTATCGGTCCGCCGGCTGCGAACCATGATACTCCACAGGCACAAGCTTTTTGCCCGTTGCATCGATGCGCTCAATGACTTCCCGTGTCGGAACGACTTTCTCAATCGACCAGCCATCATCGGCACCGATGGGCATGAACTCGATGAAGCGAATGATGAACGGCTTTGTGCGGGCGAATCGCGCAAAGTCTTCAATCTCATTGTCATTGATTCCACGAATCAGAACGACATTAATCTTTATTGGGCGGATCGGCAACTTTTCAACCGCATCCAAGCCTTCCCAAACCTTGTGGAGATAGTTTCTTCTTGTCATCACAGAAAATTTTTCCGGGGCAAGTGAATCCATGCTGACGTTGATGCGCTTAAGTCCTGCTTTCACGAGCGCAAGCGCCTGCTCGGCAAGAAAATAACCGTTCGTGGTAAGTGCAATGTCTTGAATTCCAGAAACACGATTGATTTTTTCGATGAGAATATGTAACTCTTTCCGCATTAGCGGCTCGCCGCCAGTAAGGCGAATCTTGGTGATTCCCAATTCGGCAAAAATATGGACAAGGTGAGTAATTTCTTCGTAGGTGAGCAGTTCACGCCTATCAAGCCAGACCATTCCTTCTTCCGGCATGCAGTAGCGGCAGCGGAAGTTGCACCGATCCGTTACCGAGATGCGGAGATTATTGACTATTCGACCAAAATGATCTTGAAGGATATATTGTACAGGGGTGATCATGGATGAACACTGATTTTGTATAACCAATATACAAACAAGCTTCTATAAGAGTCAACTTACTCGCTCATGTTAGCTTCAAATTTAATCGAACAACTCACCTCACCCACGCCTGCCCAAAACACAGCTTTGGTGCGGCGGGCAGGCTATCCCTCTCCTTCAAGGAGAGGGAACTGTGTAATGCATTCGATAACTCAGCCACAACATCCTCTCCTGGTAGGAGAGGATCAGAGGTGAGGTAGGTTTGTGTTCTCCAATGAAGATAATGAACAACCTCTACGGAAAATAAATTACTCAGCCCTATGGCGGGTTAGGCGGAGTAGAGGTTTTCTTCCACCCTGTAATCATCGACACGAAATTGCTCCATCCTGAAATTGCAACCATGAAAATATGCCCAAGAAAGAACAGCACCAATGTACCCATGAAAATAAAGTGCCACACACGTGCAGTGTCATATCCACCGAAGAAAGAAGCAATGCCGCTGAACTGGACAGGCCAGTAGATGGCAATGCCGCTCAGAATACCGCCCAATGCAATGATAGGAACGGTCGTGTAGGCAAGCTTCTGTAGAGGATTATACTTTCTTGTCAATTGATGTTCTTTATGTATGCGAAGATAGTAAAGTATCATCGGAAACACGCCGTCAAGATCGTTCCGAGAGAGTATTGTTGTTCGGCGACCATGCCTGCTGAAAATATTATAGAGAACCCACATAAGTCCATTTGCAACGAACAGATACATCCCAAAGAAATGCCATTGCCGCGCTCCGGCGAGCCAACCGCCAAGTGTGAGATCGCGTGGTATTGTAAAATCCCAAATCGGAGAGGCATTGTAGATACGTAGCCCACTTGTGACAATAATCCCGAACGCAATGAAGTTCACCCAGTGGGTAAGTCGAATGATAAACGGATGATGATACTCTTGTTTGTACTGCTTCATTGATTTGAATCCGGATTACAGGCTGGACATGGTTTGCAACCTCTGCTTTGCGCTTCTTCAATGTGCATTTGGACTGTATGTGCCATGTTCACACGCGGACATTTCTCAGTATGATACGTCTTTGTCTTTTCAATGACCACAACTTCGTTTTTCTGCTTCTGCCCACACCCATACAGGACAACCACAAGGATACCAAATAACCAAATCCTCTTCATCCGTTTAATCCGCTGTTAGATTCCAGCAAACCAATCGTAGCCCTGATCTTCCCAGTAGCCACCGGGTTTCTCATTCGTGACGACAAGCTTCGTAATCCACTTCGCGCTCTTGTAGCCAAGCTTTGTCGGCATGACGATTCGCATTGGTGCCCCATGTTCAAGCGAAAGTGGTTTGTTGTAGGCTTCATAACAAAGGAGGGTTTGGGGGTGCAAGCAGCTTGGCATATCGTACGAGGTGAAATACTCATCGCCACATTCAACATAAATGTACTTTGCCTGTGGGTTAGCACCGACCGTTTTCAAAAAGTCTTTCAAGGGAGTTCCGCCCCATTTCGGAATAATGCTCCACCCTTCAACACAGCAATGTCGTGTGTTCATGACTCTTTTGGGAAGTGATGCAATCTGTTGAAGTGTATACTCTCCCGGTTTCTCGACTAACCCTTCAACTCTCAGTGTCCAGTGTTCGATATCGATGTCTGGTCGATCTGTGCTGTAACCATTCACACGGAAGCCATTTTCCGGCGTCATCTCCTTATCAGAATATTCCGGTGCGAGCTTGTCGGGATCAAACACTTTCTCCTGAACCCAGTCGGTAAACTGCTGAAACTTCCCGAGAAATGACTCCACACCACCACGTGCAGAATAATCGCAGCCTGTAAGCAGCAAGAGAGGTGAGAGTTTTAGCAGCTTTCTTCGAGAGTAAAAGAGTTTTAGATGCCGTTGTGATTTCATTAATGTATTTCTGTTTGATCACTTTCTGTTTTCCACTCGGGCCATCCTTTCCTCACTTTCAACCCAGACTTCACCATCTTCAAAAAATTCTTTCTTCCAGATGGGAACAACCTTCTTTAACGTATCAATGAGATAACGGCAAGCTTTAAACGCTTCATCACGGTGAGCAGCCGAAACCGCAATGACAACGCTCGGTTCACCAATCTCAAGTCGTCCCTCACGATGAACAAGTGCAATTTTTTTTACATCCCACTGTGACCGAGTTTCATTCACAATCCTGTGCATCATTTTGATTGCCATTGGTTTGTATGCATGATACTCAAGAAAACGAACCTGTTTTCCATTCGAGCTATTCCGCGTCGTGCCGATGAAAACATCGACTCCTCCTGCAGCAGGATCAGCAACACTCTCAATAACCTGCTCAACGTTAATCTTATCTTTGACAATCTGAATCATGGTTTGCTTTTGGTTCGAGGTTTGTGGTTTCAGGCTAGGGATACATTGTTCTCATTCCTCAAACCTGTAACCTCAAACCTTACTTTCATCCTCCACTCACCGGCGGAATAATAGCTACTTCATCATTATTCTTCAACACATGGGTCGGTGGAACATATTCATAGTTCACCGCAATGCGAAGATGATTTTTCCAGTCCTGAAAAAGTGAATACTCATCTGAAAGCCTCACGAGAACATCGGATGCGGAGGCTCCCTCAGGGAGTGAGTATTTGTATTCGTCCTTTCCAACAATATCCCGCACCGAGGCAAAAAACTTTACTGTCACTTCTATCATAGCAACTCCACCTCAATCTCTTCACCCGCACGGATGTGCTCTGCTTCCTCCGGAAGAATGATCAGACAATTCGCCTTTGAGAGGGAGGTGAAAAGGTTTGAAACCTGTAAGCCCGTCGTGCGAACGATTAATGAACCGTTTCGACTTTCAAGTATTCCTCTCACAAAGTGTCGTTTTCCATCTGTCTTTCTGATATCTTCATCCAAACGTGCATGAATCCTCAATCCAGTTTCTACCGCTCTATGTCCCATCATTTTAAGCAATGCGGGTTTCACAAATTGGAGAAATGTCACCATTGTCGAAACAGGATTGCCAGGAAGTCCAAACACGGGCTTCTCATGATACATCCCGAACAGCAACGGCATGCCGGGTTTAATGTTCACCTTCCAGAATTTGATCTCAACACCAAGCTCTTTCAGAACGTCGAGGACGAGATCATATTTCCCAACAGAAACTCCCCCAGATGTTATGAGCATATCGTATTTCAACCCTTCGTTGATTTTATTCCTTAAATCATTGCGATCATCTTGAGCAATCCCTATATTTTTTGCCTCGCAGCCAAGCTCTTGAACCAGTGCACCCAATGTATAAGCGTTGCTATTTCTAATTTTCCCTTCCGGCAAGGATTGATGAATCTCGACAACCTCATTTCCAGTTGTCAGGATTGATACCGAGGCGCGGCGATACACTTCGACAAAGCGCGTGCCAAGGGAAGCCAAGATACCAATCTCTTGTGGTCGAAGCCGCTGACCCTTCGAGAATACGAGAGAAGCCTTCTGAATATCTGCACCAGCGCGACGAATGTTGTGCCCATCAGGCACGATCCTCAAAATTTTTACTTGCTCATTGCCAATTTTCTCTGTCCATTCCTGCTGCACAACAGCATTGCAGCCAGCTGGAATTTTTGCACCAGTCATGATGCTCATCGCTTGACCGGCTTGTAAAGCACTGTTCGGAGCGGTGCCAGCGGCAATTTCTTCAACCACCGTAAGTATCGCAGGAATTTTTTGAATATCTTCTATGCGAACGGCGTAACCGTCCATTGCCGCGTTATCAAATGGGGGAATGCTCTCTGTTGAGATAATCTCTTCTACAAGAACTAATCCAAGGGCATGTTGCAGAAAAATTGTAATCGTTCCCAGCGGACGAACAGCATCGAGGACGATTTTCAAGGCTTCTGGTG
>JACQVI010000007.1 GCA_016209795.1 Ignavibacteriota bacterium | reverse complement strand
CCTTGTATCCCTTAAGTTTCCTTAGGTTGCTGATATCCTCCACACTCTTTGCTGCTTCGATTTCCCGAAGGATACTTTCAATTCTGGAACGGAGATGCTTCTCTTTAATCCTCAGCAAATCTTTTCGGAAGCTTTCTCGGAACTCTAACCTCATCGAGCCCTGAGGATTTTATAGATTTCCTCTTTAGGAACTTTCTTCGTCTTTTTTCCTTCGTCAATTGCTTTGGCGAGTCCAATGTCTTCGATAATTTCTGAGATCAGATCATAAAACAATGTCCTCTCCTCATGAATTGCTTCTCTCATTGCAGATTTGAGCAACCGCTTTAATTTCTTTTCCTGGATTTCCATGCTTTCTCCTTTCCTATGAAATCAATAGTACAAAATCGTTTTTTTATTCAATCACAGATCAAAGAGCCTAATGTTGTGAAGGAGTTGTAATCCCGAACAAAACTCGGGTTGATTTTCACTGTGTCTTCGCACGAATGGGGAACCGTATGGGAACGTTAAACTCTCCGTTTCTTATCGATTTGACAAATATCTTGGGTGGAATATCTGGTCGTGCAGCATCAAACTCGAAAGTACCCGAACACATCATGGTAGAAAGATCAAACGTACTGATCGAAGCCGTTCCAATGTGAAGTGAATCAGTCTCGTATGAAATAAGGTAATCATCTCCAATATATATGAGCGCACCGCTATTCTGAGAACTACCACCGAGTGGATACGATTGTGTTCCATGGAATTGTGGAATTTCTATGTCTATAAGATAATTGTTATCCAACAAAGCGTGGAGTTGTAACCTTGAAGTATCTTTGCCTGATCCAAAAGAAATCACATAGGCGGAGGGTAATGAATGGATCTTATCGTTTGTTACATGGCTTGTATTAATTGTTGCCGAAAGCTCAGACTGGATCGGTGGAGTGACTACTATGTTTTTTCGTGTGCGTTTATATTTTTCTTCATACCCATCTGAGTAGATGAACTGGAGTGTATCGTTTTGTAAGTGATAGGTTCCACTATCGATGCATATAGATGGGGGACAAAATCGCTTACGGATGAAAAGATTATTCTGTGCCCTGAGTGTATCAGAGTATTGGTCATCATCCTCAACGAATTTTCCCGTTGCCGTTTCTACCGCTAAGCGGAGTACAACTCCTGACGGTGTGATCTCTATGCCCTCAATTGCATATGGGGGATGTGTAATTTCAAATTCACTTGGAATTTTCATCCAAGCACGAATAAGTCTATGATCTACCTGTAGTGCTGATGTCGGCCCAAAATCATCTTCTTGGCAGGAACTAAAGAATAGCACCAGCAGGACAAGAGACACAGGATACTGTATTTTTCGCTTATTACCCCTCATTTCTACAAACTTACACCTAAGCCTCTAAGTTTTACCTAACTTGCTAAAGTAACGATCAAGATAACATAGACAGTTTCAAGTTTCACGTCTCAAGTTATGCAATGAATTGACAATTTGCAATCTCCAATCCAAAATCTAAAATCAGTAATCATTCTTCATCAATCACCCATGGCTCCAACAGCTTTTCATCCAACCCTTCTAAAAATCTCGATGGTTTCGATAACACCATCCCCGTTTCTCTATCATAAATGTTGATCGGATACGTGATGAACAAATTCTCCTTCGCCCGTGTGCACGCAACATACATGAGGCGTCGTTCTTCCTCCATCTCATCGACGTTTCCCACGGCGTGAAAGCTTGGGAATCGACCATCGAGTGCATAGATAACAAACACGCTGTGCCACTCCAATCCTTTGGCACTGTGGATTGTTGAAAGTACCAGATGCTCATTCTCTGAACCGGGCGAGGTGATATCGACAATGCTTTCATTGGGCGGCTCAAGTGTGATATCGGCAAGGAATGTGCTGATATCTTTATACCGAGCTGAAATTTGCTCGAACATCTCGAGGTCTTTCTTGCGCTTCGGATAATCATCGTACTTATCCTTAAACATTGGATGGTAATACGTAATAAGTCGTGCAACTTTTTCACCTGGTGGATATCGATCATACACAAGCGGTTTCAGTACCTCAAAGAGTTCTTTCACACGATCCGGGTATGAGTGATACTCGTGCCAGAAGGTATGAGCCGAAGGCTCAGAAGGTAAGGGAGCTCGATGTTGAAGAATGTCATCGATAACTTTTTCAGCGGTCCGAGGACCGACGCCCTCAAGCAGCAGCAGAATACGGTTCCATGCGACAGCATCGCGTGGGTTTTCAAGCACTCGTAAATAGGCGATCATATCCTTCACATGAGCAGTCTCAATGAACTTGAATCCACCATACTTGACAAATGGTATGTTCGACTTCATCAGCTCGATTTCGAGATCGAATGACAAGAATGAAGAGCGAAACAAGACGACGATATCATCGAGCGGAAGCCCCTGCTCACGTAGCTCAAGGACTTTCTGCACGATGAACTTTGATTGCAGGTTCTCGTTCTCCGCAATGATCAATTGCGGAAGTGATCCTTCTGCTTTGTGTGTAAACAGAACTTTATCGTACTTGTGGCGCATGGTTCAATACAATGCTCGCTTTAGGATTTCATTTGCCACATTCAAGATTGCTTGCGTGCTGCGGTAGTTTTCCTGAAGTTTGATAATCGTACAATCTGGAAATTCTTCCGGAAACTCCAAAATATTCCGTATCGTTGCACCTCTAAACGAATAGATTGATTGTGAGTCATCGCCCACCACCATGATGTTCTGATGTTTGAACGCAAGCAGTCTTACGATCTCTGCTTGTAACTTGTTAGTATCTTGATATTCATCAACCATGATGTACTTGTAGCGCTCTGATAATTCCGTACGCACGGGCTGATGTTCACTGAGGAGCTTCACCATGTTGAGCAGGAGATCATCATAGTCCATCAAGTTATGCTCTTTCTTGTACTGAGTGTACGTCGAATGAACTTTGCCAATGTCTTCCTCAAGCTCCACGTAGTGTGGATAATCTGTGTTGAGGAGTTTTTCTACTGAAGTCAACGTATTAACGGAACGGCTGTAGAGATCGTACAGCGTTTCCTTTTTCGGAAATCGCCGTTCTTTTGTATCAAGTTTCATCCGAGTGCGGATAAGGTTAATAACATCTTCGGCATCTCCCTGATCAAGAATTGTGTAACTGCGATCATAACCGATCAGCAGTGCATGCTTTCGGAGAATGTTGTTTGCGAACGAATGAAATGTCCCGCCAGAAACTTTTTCGCATCGGTAATCGAGCAAGATAGCAGCTCGGCGCAACATCTCTTGTGCTGCTTTGCGTGTGAAGGTTAGTAAGAGAATGTGCTCAGGTTTGACACCTAACTCAACAAGGTAGGCGACACGGTACACAATAGTTCTCGTCTTTCCTGTACCAGCTCCTGCGATCACAAGATGTGGACCGTTCAATGAGGTTACAGCATCATACTGTGCAGGATTTAGCTCGTTCTTGTAATCAATCTGAAATCGCTGTGGATGAACGAGATGCAACTCGCCAGCAGGTTTTTTGATGGTGTATTTTTTCATCGAGTATATGAGTAGATGAGTCGTTGAGTAGTTGAGTGATCTACTCTACTCAACTACCCTTTACTCACGTACTTCCTACAATATATCAAAAGCTGCAGGAAATGGCAAAGGATATTTCCTTGACGATAAGAATAACAATTGAAGAAATACCTCCCCTGATGGAGCAGGATATGTTATTAATGATACTGGAAACCCAACGTAATGGCAAAGCCCGAAGGATTTACTACGTACGTTGAGCCACCAATCGAACGTTCATCCTTGCTTGCAAGATATATGCGTGGCTCAATAAAAATTTTACCAATGAGAGTTCTTACAAACATAGTTGCGAATACACTGCCACCGTTTTTCGATTCACTTTCTGTTGTTAGTGATCCTAATAACCCGCCCGAACTTTTGCGATAGTCAATGCTGTAGAAGTAGAAATAATATCCGCCACCAATGCCAGCATAGACTCTGGTGTCAGCCGTGGGTGCTTCAACAAGCTCGTAGCCGAAATTTGCATGCAAGGGAAGCAGGATGATAGCTTGCTTGGAGATATCCAGTTTTGGATCTTTGAAGAAATCGAAGGTTTGCTTATAGTAAGCATCAATAGCTCCGCTCAGAAAAAAATTGTGATGTGTAAACTCTGTAATGCCATCGATGCCAAAAAGCAGTCCATTGTTCAATCCATCGCTGGCTTGGTAGAAGCCAAATTTTCCACTGATATATTGCTGAAGGTTAGAGTTCCCGTCTTTTTGCTTCTGCTCTTCCCCTGCCAAGGCGTTTATCGTCATGAGAATGAACAATAAGAGCGACATACAAAACTTCTTCATAAATACACCTTTCAGTAAACACAAAAATTTTCTATATCTGCAATAGATAATGTATTCAAAATACAGTTCTTGTTCAACAGATGCTTGTCGCCCACCACGCTCACTCCTTCTCCATGATGAACTTATTTATATTCTAGGAGAACAGTCTTTAGGACATCAGGATAATCAGTCTCAATACCATCAATCCCTTTGTTGATGAGTTCTTTCATTCGATCTGCATCGTTAACATCCCAAGCAAAAACCTTATAGCCAAGTCGATGAGCTTTGTCAATGAAGTGTTTCGTTGCCCCAAGCCAGTGCACTTGAAGGTAGTGAACACTGTCGTCAAGGATGGTGCCAGACTGAATGCCGCGCTCGATGACAAGATTGAAAAACGAAAGCTCTGCAACGACGATTTTCAGCCGTGGAATCTCTGGTGCTAATTCTCGAAAGCGATTGAGGATGGCGTCCTCGAACGATTTGAGAATGACGCGATGTGTTACGTTCTGTTGACGGAGTAGATTGACAAGACGCTCCTCAATATTCGGATAATAACCAGAACCTTCTTTAAGCTCAACCAGAAGAGTAAGAGAATCAGGAGACAGTTCAATGACTTCCTTTAAGAGAGGAATTTTCTCTCCTTTAAATTGGCTTGAGAACCACGATCCAGCATCGAGTTGCTGAAGTTGGGCATACGTTAGGTCTTTGATTTTACCGTTACCATTCGTAGTTCGGTCAACATCATTGTCATGGATGACGACAAGCTGTGAGTCTCGTGTTTGGTGAACATCAAGTTCGAGAATATCAGCACCAAGTTCAACGGCTTTCTTGAAGGATGCAAGCGTGTTCTCCGGCGCGTGCGCAGAAGCGCCACGATGTGCGATGATGTTGACGACAGGACGAGTAGAGGAGAGGCTTAGTGCTCGATCTCTGTTTTCAAGGACATACCAAAACTTTGGGATGATAAAGAACAAACAGCCGATGAGGAGATGATTGCGAATCATATCGCATGGTTATTTCCGCTGTGCAAGACTAATCTTGATAGAGTTTTCAATTCACCTCGTCAACACATTGAGATCATCGGGCATAAACTACATTCTGATGGCACCTCGTGTCTCGCATTAAACTGCGGCTTTTGGTCACTCCGTAAGATCTGAAAATCGAATCCGGAATTCAACGTTGTCAAAAGGCTTACCATCGACAAGGATGTAAGGATAAATGAAGTAATTTTGTGGCTCAACATTCTCAGAGGCGCTAAGCCGTATGTCTCTCCCCACTGAAAACTGAACTCGATTTGCATCCACTCCTCCGAAATAAAACTCCTTTTTCTGCAGATGTTTGTTTGCCTCCGAGGCATCCACAGGTATCCATCCTAAGGTATCGTCGTAGAATTCAGCCCAGCAGTGATAACCGGCGATATCTCCCTGTGTGATACGTTCTGGAATAGGAAACCCGATGACAAACCGTGACGGTATTCCGCTTGCGCGAGCAAGACCAATAAACAACGAATGAAAATCGGTGCAATTACCGCGCCGTGTGTCACAAGCATAGACAGCATCTCCTCTTCCCCAGCCGACGCCTGTTTTATCATAATGCATTGTTCTGACAACATGATCATACAAGACCCGAGCTTTTTGTAAAACTGGTAACGGGAATTGCACGACCCTCTTTGCTTCTGAGGATATTTTCCCATCGATCGGGACAAGGCGGTCGGCGGAGAGAAGACGTTTGAGTGACACCGGAGAAATGGTTGTAGGTCGTTTGTGATCTCCATCCAATATCCGATGCCCTGTTCGCGTCACCTGAAAATTGATTGAGACAGGGAGGTTCATTGGAATCTCATCGGCCCCCTCTATCCTTAGGATCGAGTTACCGTATTCCGGCTCGGTATAGATTGAGTGCGGGTACTTAGAATGCACTTCAAAGTTTGAAACGTTCTGATATGAATCAGATTGTGGTATTGGAGCCCAGATGGTAACGCGTTGGGAACGTGGAGGAATATTTTTTACGGTAAAAGCATACGAGAAGGAGAGTGTTCTTACGGAGTGATGTGCTCGCGCTGATGATCTTGTGGAGAAAAGATAAACTCCGATGCACGTGAGCAGAACACTCACCGCGCTAACTGTGATAACAGTTCGCCGACGTTTTCTTTTCAAGCTACTTCGATTTCGTTTGGTGCCTGTAAGGATCTGGTGTGGAAGTCAATCCTGCACAGAAGACACTATTTTCTCATCCAGATGCCGTTTTCTTCCGCCCAACTATAGCGAGGCTTTCCATTCTCCTTATGCAGCATTATTTCGCTGACCTGAAGTCCTGAATCGGTTGACTTCATGAAAAAATCAAAGTCATAGGTTTTTCCGCCCTTCTCTTTCAAGTCAGTGCAAGCGAAATACATGTCTTCACTGACTCTCGATAATTTATCTTTGTGGACTTTCTCAAGGGTAAGAAGCAGAGGCTTATTAGTCTTTTGATCATAGAAGATAAAATATCCGCCTTTGAGACTAGCATCCTTGTTGATATAGCCTGCGATAGCTTCCGCTAACGATTCTGTCGTGATGGCGGCTGTACGTTCAACTTTTTTCTCTTTTGGATGCTCGGGATGCTCTTGCGCCTGTGATCTCGCAGGAAGAATGAATATCGCTCCAACGAGCAGCATAGCTAAGAACGCAAATATCGTGCGATTGTTTCTCATAAAAACTCCTTTCGTTCTGATGTGATTCTCTTCCCCTCTATAGTCTAGTACCTGTTGCCGTGGGGAGTTGCGGTCAACGAGTTTTGTCTACCATTTACTAACAAGATATTATCCCAAAAGATTTCCAGCATTGATGCTCTCAAATAGCCAGGTTGTTTCATCCGTGTGTTCTCAACGAATTCGTAGAAAAAGGTCATTTAGGGTTTCCACTTCACCACTCCGGCTTTCACCAAATCCTCGATATATCGTTCAATGACTTTAAAATCGATTGGCTCAAACTCAGCACTAAGTGCATTTAGAATATCAGACACGGTTCGCTTGCCATCGATGAAATTCACCAGCTCGAAACGCATATCGCCGTTTAGTGTAAACTCTTTGGAGCGATACCATGAAGCACTCGCTGAGTCGAGTTTACTTTCAGGAAGGCGGAAGTCGAGAGGACCACGGGTGAGGCGAACGGGAATGCGAATGTCAGGTTTGTTTGCCGATAAGGGAGGATGGCTGTATGTAATGCCGCGAGCCCGACCATTGGATAGAAACTCCCCTTTCAAGGATTCATGGAGAGAAGTCAATTGGAGGAGTATTCGTTCAACAACAGCCGAAACATTTTCTTCACGAGCGAAATTGACAACGGAAGAAACGGCGATCTTCTGTTGATGGAATGATTGCTCGAGATTGTTGAATTCTTCCTGCCAAACCATGTCAACTTCTTTTTCACTTGCAAACAAAAGATTTACTTTGGCTTTTCTTGATACTTCACCAAATCGCTGAAAAGCATTTGCTCCAACAAGGTGCACTAAATCCACAGCTTGCTTCTGGTCCAAGTTTGCCAGATACCACATCGTGCCAGCAGAAATAATCTCACATCTCTCCAATTCCACTGGATCAACTTTGTCGGGGGTATCCTCGGAGGTGTGGTGTGTGTAGTCAGGGTCGTGAGAGAACATGATGCCGGGAATTTTTCTGTCGATGAACATCATGTGATCGCTGCCGCCGCTGTAGGGTGTGACACGATAGTTGAATGATGATAAACTCCCTCTCGGTGTTCTGATGTCCATCTTATCAACCATCTCAGCCATGTTCTCAACAACATCGTTGACGCAGGAAGGAAGCGATGCCGGTGTTCTTGTGAGAATCAGTTTTGAATGAAGCAGTTCAGGATGTTCTCCCACCATGTCCATATTCATGTTTGCGAGCCACTTACCTCCCAATTCTGGTCCAGCGAATTCAGGATGCTTGTCGATGTACGCCATCGTTCCGTACCACTCGGGAACCCAGAGGAAGCGGAAGGAGCGTTTGGGTTTTGGGAGTCGACCGCCATCGATGAGTTCTTTCGATGCCCGTGCAATATCGAGGATTGCAGCCGATCCGCTGGCGTTGTCATTGGCGGATTCTTTTGGATGATCTAAATGGGCGCTGAAGACAAGCTCTTCATCAGGTTTTTCTGAGCCACGGATGTGAGCCACCACGACATCCATCCAGTACGGCTCAAGACCGATGCCTTTTACCCAGCCGTGAAGGACAACTTTCTTCCCTTCGAGTAGCATGTTCTTCAGTTTTTCGCCCTGACGGTTTGTGAGGTTGAAGCCAAACGTTACCCGATCAAGCTCTTCCGTGCGGGGCCACATGCCGGTGTACTGCAGCATGTCGGGATATTCTTTTGCACGGTCATCATCGAGATAACATACGACTGCCAGAGCGCCGTATTTGAGGACTGCCTTTCGATGTACTTCTCCGCCGTAACCGGTTGCAAGGACAAATTTTCCTTTGACATTTTTGTCTTTGTAATCATCGTCGCTTGTTCCTGCGCCGACCCAGACAAGCTCGGCGGTCACATCACCACGATTGGAGTATGTCATCACACTCATTGCAATTTCCGGATAGCCGACAATCCGCTCTTCGTACGGCTCGACCATTCTCAGCTCTGCCGATGAAATATCCCAGCCCGATGGCGACTGCCACGTTTGGTACTGCACTTTCCCATCCGACTTGAACGACTCGATGTACGCGTCCTTCTCTGAGAAGCCGTATTCCTGCAGTTTGCCCAATACGTAATTTGCCGCGTTGCGATAGCCCCGTGAGCCTTGTATGCGGTGATGACGAGTAATCTGGATGACGTGCTCTTTGGCTAACTCGCCGCTTAACGCTTCGTGGAAGAGATCGCAGAGTTTGGGGTCGAGGAGGGAGGGGGAGGGTTGAGCAAATGAAGTATAAAAAAACAAAAAGATAAGGTTGAAAACGAGTATAAATGCTTTATATGAATTACACATATTTGCTAAGTCTTTATCAGGGCTATTAAGG
>JACQVI010000096.1 GCA_016209795.1 Ignavibacteriota bacterium | reverse complement strand
GGAGAGATCAGGCTAAGAAGCTGTAAACGTGTTTAAATTAAGGAATTTTTTTAACAATACGTTGTGACTTTCATCAGAAGCAGTTAAAGAAAATTACCAAAGAAGATTACGTTTACACGTAAATTAAAGAAAATAGGTAGGGTGGGGACTCAAGAATAGATGGATTTCATTTTTTCACATAGATAAGACTTCTTCCAAGTAGTGTAGGAAGTTTTAACCCGAGAATTTGTCCAATGGTGGGAGTGAGGTCAACCTGATAGGTGGTTTTTGAAACTCGTGTATTAGGTTTTATATCAGGACCTATTGCAAGCAGCCAAATATGGCGACATCCTTCGCAAGAGTCCCCATGGTTTTGAAAACCACCATGTTCATCATCGTGTCTTCCATGATCGGTGGTAACAAACATAGTGGTAGAATTCTTATAAACACTATCCGTTTGAATTTTTTCCCAGAGTAGATTTACCAAACTGTCTGCTTGGCGAAGCGCACTGAGATAGTCCTTCCATTGACCAGCATGTCCATTGAGATCGGTCTCCGCAAACGTTACCATCACAAGTCTTGGATGATGTTCATTCATAGCCTCTACCAACTTCTTCCAGGTTTGAAGATCGCTATGCCTGCCATACGTAAATGACGCTTTGTATGTCGAGCCATATTCACGGTGAGTACTATGCGTAAGGGCATCTAGTTTTGATTTTCTAGATACAAGGAAGCAAGACGCTTCAGGAAGGGCTTTTTGCTTCCGAAGGTATTCAAAGAGCGTTGGAGAAGCAGGGCGTTCAGATCCATCATTGATTAATTTCTCCCAAGTTCCAGTCATGATTGCAGTATGTCCGGAAATTGTAGCCGTATATCCATCATTTCTAAAACTCGTGTATATTGAACCTTGAGGTCTTAGCGTATTCCACATGTAGGGAATGTACTGCCCCTCGCTACCGAAGGTTTCAGAATATCTAACACCGTCAATGACGACAATAAACACATGCTGACCATAGATCAATGTGGTAAAGATAATCGATAAGACGATGAGCGCGACCAAAGATTTCATTGAATATTTCATAACGTCATTCTTCGTTCATTCATGTAATAGAACAAAATCTCTCAAAGAAGTATCCCTGCCATATCAACAACAATAGGGGAGAAAAATATTGCCTGGGGATTCTTGCGATGTGCGAGCCAATCTTCCCACATTGCATCCCCTTGATCTTTCGTGATGATTCCTTTCTCAACCATACTATGAATATGAGTTGTGAAGAACCGATGAGCCCATTCGGCAATCGGACTACTCCCATCACCCGCGAGGCAATTCGGAGTATAATCAATTAAGCGAACATCGTATTTCTTGAATAGCGAGGGAATACGTGCTGCTACATCAGGGTCGCCGCCACCAGAGTACCAATACGCACGGACAGCATCCAACATTCCATCAAACGCTCCGCCGCGCGGAAAAAAGTTCAATCCATCATAAATATAATCCTGCAGAGCAATCACGCCCCCTGCCCGCAGAGCAGAACATAGTCTCTCCAAGAATCTCTCTGGATCAGGAACAAAACTGATAACCCATCGTGCAAAAATAAGATCGTAGTATCGCTCAGGGAGTTGTGCCGTTTCAGCTGTCCCATGAATAAACTTAACATTGGTCCATCCTTTCTTTACGCATTGTTCTTTGAACCGCTCGAGGTAAAACTCAGATGGTTCTAATCCAGTAATTTCACCCTCATCTCCGACACGTTCACGCAAATCAAAGGAGACGAAGCCCGGACCTGAACCAACATCGAGACACTTCCAGCCTCTTTGGATATTCAGGCGATCAAAAAATCGATCTGTAACACTTTTCCAGACGCTATGCTGAAAACGAAGTCTTTCTAATTCCGTCTTGCTAACGCCGAGGAGGTATTCTGATGATTGTTTCATAACTCATATTTTAGGTAGCTTCGATAGAGGATTAACAATGTATATCCAACACCATCGATCGGGTATATCTTTATATATTAAATCTTACCAAAAAGGCTTCGTACTCTCCTACGATGAAATGAAATCTCCATTTGTTCCAGCACTTTGTCGTAGTGTTTAAATACTTTTTCCACCTCCTTGATGCCAAGTGTAGAAAGAATAGTACCAGCGCGGCGAAATCGACGCCGGACATCAGCAAAGAGCTCGGAACCTAGAGGAGTATACAAAAGGTTTCTTGAGATGAGCTTTAATGCTTCGGCGTAATTTATTTTTTTCTTGACTTTCGCTCGTAACAGGACATTTGCTACATAATTGAAACGCTTGCGTTTCATATCTTGTTCGATATCTTGAAAATCATCGAGGATCTGACTGGCTATGGCAATTTCGTCACAGAACTTTTTAATGTACGAAAAATGTCTCACCTTGCCAAAATAGATGCAAGCAGCAACCGATCCGATATAAAAGACAGCATTAACATTTGCATACGCTTTCAACAAATCCTCAGGATTGGACTTTGGCGATTGCTCTAATCTATTAACATGGAAAATTGCCCGCGTCGTTCCTTGGAGAGACTGTTGATAGAATTGCCAAAAGCGCGAAGAATAGTTGAAGTAATTTGAGAATATTCTTTGTGCTTCGAAGAGAAATTGATCAGCAACGAAAAGGATAGAAGAAGACTTAACGTGACCATCAAGAACATCATCCTGCATGCGGATGAAGAGAAAAAGACAGTACTGTCCCCATAGCACGTCGGTAAGAAACTGCCTATTTTTCTTAAGCTCTTTCTTGGATTTGGAATAAGATTCCCTCACCCAGATCGGTAGAAGAATCCAATACGGCTGGCTGGCAAGTGATTTCTTACTCTTGGGGCTTACTCGCTTTTTTAAAAGAGATTTCCGGTAGAGCCAAAAGTCCTTTGCCATAGGTTTTGGCAAAGTACTTACAAATCTTTTGAGACTGCTCTCTATCGATATCATCAGAAAGAAAAGCCCACAGTTTCACCATGAGGAGAAAAAGCCACCCTACCGACCCTGTTAACCTCAGTGGTAGATTTACAATTCTGGAAATGAGAAAAAATATACAGTAGTTCTCAGCCGATCACAAAGTAGATTTTAGCTTAGCAGACCCATGGCGGAGGCGGTGGTGTCCCTCCACGTTTGATCTTTAAGATAAACTGAAGGGTTTGACCACTATGTACAATTGCGTTCCTGTGATATTTTTCGGGATCCGTTGAATCGTGACCTTCTTCAGGATTCAACAAGCTTCTCAGATGGTGTTTATCCTTTTCTTTCAGTTTCTTTCCCCCACGCATCTCAAGATCTTCGATCTGTTTCTCTCGGGTATTTGAATTCAACAAATTTTCTAGCCTGTTAAAGTTTGGGTCAGGCTCCTTTTTGTCATCGAAAAGCAATTCCATTATTTTGTCATAGGACAAAAAGGGATCGTTTGATTCTGGCATAAAGTTTTCCTTTCTAAAACAGTGAGTAACGTTAGTGGTTTAATTGTAAAATGTGTTGTTTAACGATTTCAGCTTTTGAATTGGTTGAATTCTTTTTAAGTACGCATGATAATGTGAAAGAGCCTGTACTGTATCCCCCGTTTGTTCACAGATTTGTGCGGGCGTATAATACGTATTAATCCACATTGAGGCAAGTCGGAGCGCCTCTAAACATTCAGTCTTGGCAGCATCAACATCCCCAACCTTGTTTAGGATATCCGCTGATTCACTATGACATTCAGCAGATGTCCATTGGATAGGTTGACGTGTACGGTTTGTGGTTAACGTGGACGTCCTCAACGAGACTGCGTACAGTTTTTCGTGCAGGTGAAGGTGATGAGGAAGCAGCAACGCCTAAAGAACTCCTATGCCAGCATCACTGCCACGGAGTGGGTGGTTTAACACTAGTGTGCATTCCCTCATCGCCACCCTCTACCATGCAGATGTGCTTAAGAATCTCGATGGTATCAACTTTTGTGTCCTTGTGTCCTGAATGCTTATGGATGATCTTCTTCAAAGTACCTTTCGCAGGGACATCAGGATCGTCTCCCATATGCACTCTTATCGTTTGGAACACAGCTGTAACCGCCCCTGGATCATCTATAGCAGCATCTATGGCTTTGATCAGCTGTTCGAGCTGAGTCAACACCTCGTATTTCTGTGCGGAAGCTGGGTTTCATCCCAATCTAAATAAAACGCTGTTATGTCTTGCATTGATTTGGGCATGTCGCAATCCTTTCTGAGAAATGTTGGTTGATAGTTTAACGGCTTAAAATTGATAAGCGTTGTTTAATACTTTCCGCTGTTGAATTGCTTGAATCCTTCCTTAGATACGCATGATAATGTGAAAGAGCCTGTACCGTATCCCCCGTTTGCTCAAAGATTTGCGCGAGCGTAAAATACGCATTAATCCACATTGAGTCAAGTCGTAGCGCCTCTAAACATTCAGTCTTGGCAACATCAAGATCTCCAGCCTTGTACAGGATCTCCGCCAACTTACTATGATACTCTGCGGATGCTGGTTTCAATGATATAGCTGCTCTGTATAACCTGACTGCATTACCATATAATTCTTCCTCAAGATTAAGCTCGGCGAGTGCTGCATAGGCACTCCATAATGAATCACCCATTTCCTTTGACCTTTGTGCGAAGAGATGCTCATAACGCTGGGCTTTCGTTATATCATGATCTCGGTATGATAGTAAGGAAAGCAGTCCGTAGATGTCACGATCCACCGGTTTGATTGAAAGAGCTTGTTCCAACACTTCTCGAGCTTGATTGTATTTCTTCAGTTGGTTGTAAGATGCCCCAAGGAGATAGTGTGCCCAAGAGAATTTCCATTTCATTTCGATAGCAGGCATAATGACTTTAATAGCCGCATGATAATCTTGCATGATAAAATGGTCAAGGGCGAGGTTGTACAGCAAGATATTGTTCCCAGGAGAGTGCTCTAAGGCCATTTCAAGATAGCGTGCCTGGGAAGGAATATCCTTCTGAATAAAAGCACCAGCCCAATTAATCATTGCAGCCTCAAAAGGATTTGTATCCTCAATTTTTTGAAGATATAGATAGTGTTCATTTGCTTCCTGGATGTTCCCTTTTTGCACAAGATTTGAAATGAGCCAGATTCGAGGAGAAACGAACGTCGAGTCAAGTTCTATAGCTATGCGGCAATATTTTGCAAACCCAGATCCACTGTATACCCGTTCGTACGCTTGTTGGAACGCTTTCTGTGCGCCCCAGTTTGGTCTTCGGTGTTGGAGCCATGGCTCAAGGACTCTTTCCTGATGAAGAATCTTCACATAAATATAATCGAGGATTGCCTGAGAGAGTGTCTGAATCGCACGCGGAAGATCTTCTTCTCCCTTAGCTGTAGCGCTGCTAGTGTGGATAATCTCTCTGCTTTTTGGATCTATTAACTGTAACTGGATACCATATCCATCCCGAGACTTGATAATATTTCCATCAACAATTAATCTGATCCCTCCACTTAGGATGAACTCATACCATTTATTACTACGCTGAGGTTCTGGAGTATTTAAAGAGCTCTCAATAAAGCTATTGAGACTAGAAGGGTCATACACTCTGAAGTCTTCGAAACTTGAAAGTTCACTTCCGAAGCGTGATTGCACTGTCTTGGGCCAGTCGGAGATATTTTTTTGATCTGTAAGATTCTGAAATGGTAAAATACCAATCTTCCATATCTTTGGCTCAGGCGGCGGTTGAGGCTTTATAAAAAACCACCAAACTAATACTGATACAAGAACAATACCGCTCGCTGCTCCAAGTATACGTCTTTTTCGCTTGCTTATATTCAAAATTTCTGGGATCGGGAATACAAACCAAGGTGTTTCACCTAAAAGTTCGAGTATCTCCATCATCGATTGTGGTCGCCTGTTTTTATCCTTTTCGAGGCAGCGTCTGCATAAAACCTGTATGGCTTTCGGAATGCCACTCTGGAACTGTGATAGTTCAAGTGGTTCTTCATTGGTAATCGAGTACACGAGTGCAGTTGGGTGTTCTCCACGAAAAGGATGATGCTGAGTCAGCATTTCGAACATGAGAACACCAAGAGACCAGATATCACTCCGCTCATCAACTGTTTCACCAGCTATTTGCTCGGGCGACATGTAAGCAACACTTCCAACAATATTACCTGCTTTCGTAATATCTGATGCACCAGTTGGCTTTGCAATACCAAAGTCCAAGATTTTTGCAGTCCCATCGTTGGTAATGATAATATTGGCAGGTTTAATGTCTCGATGAGTAACACCATGATTATGAGCAGCCTGCAACCCATGAGCAATTTGAACAATAATACTAACAGTTTTAGAAACTGAGAGTGGTCCCCGCGAGATTCTCTCCTTAAGAGTTTCTCCTTCTACATATTCCATTGCAATGAGCACCCGCTCCTTGCTCGTTGCAGGATCAACGACGTTATCATATTCATAAATAGTTGCAATATTAGGATGGTTAAGCGTAGCAGCAATTTGGGCTTCGCGGGCAAAACGAGTTTTTTGTTCTTCATCGGCAAGTATTTTTTCGGGAAGAAATTTCAATGCTACGAGTCGGTGAAGATTTGTATCTTCAGCCTTATAGACAACACCCATCCCCCCTTCACCCAATTTCCCCACTATCTTATAATGCGATATGGTTTGCTCTACTATCATATAATAGCATTACACTAATGTTGCTTGAAGTGTTTGCCCCCGATTTTAATCCATCCGCAAATTGGTTACGGATACATTGAAAGATAGGAAATATTCATAGTAGTGTCAAGTTATCAGAAGGACTCACTTATACCCATTTTCCAAAATCTCATATTGCAATATGGTCTCGCCAATCATGATGGATTTCTCTTAACAACCATTAGTGTCATATCATCGGCTTGAGGTGCTCGACCCATATGCTTTTTTGCCCTTGCTATCACCGCGTCGATTATTTCTGCGGCAGTGCTATGGTGGCAATGGCTTGCAACTTCGGCAAGGCTTTCTTCACTAAACAGTTCCTGCTTATCATTCATAGCTTCGGAAATCCCATCCGAATACATCACAAGCAGATCACCAGGTTGGAATGTAATCATTGATTCCTCAAACGGAAAATGCTCTAAGATGCCAAGAACAATGCCCCCAGTTCTCAGTCGGGAAACGTTCCCCTGAAGCGGAAAGAAAAATGGATTATCGTGTCCTGCATTGCAAAAGCGGAATTGATGGTTTTGAATATCTAAGATTCCATAAAACAACGTGACAAACTTATCATCCCTGGTACTGTGGTACAGAAGCTTATTTGATCTGAGAATACAATCCTTTGGAGATGAGCTGAGTAATGTTTGCCCCCTAAGCGTAGCCTGGAGATTCGCCATTAATAGTGATGCAGGAAGTCCTTTTCCTGAAACATCTCCTATACAAATAGCCCATTGCTGACTGTTAATCGGAATGAAATCAAAGTAATCACCACCAACTATCTGTGCAGGAATGGATGTTCCTGCAAGATCATAACCCGTGAGTGTAGGAACTGTTTTGGGCAACAAGTTGAGCTGAATTTCAGCAGCCAGACGTACTTCCTCGCGCATACGGTGGAGTGTTTTCTCTTCCTCATACAATCGTGCATTCTCGATAGCAATGGCAGCATGAACCGATAGTGCAGCAATGAAGCTTTCGTCATCCTGCGTGAATATTCCTTTTTGTTTATTAAGAAGCTGCAGAACGCCAATGATTCTCCCCTCTTTTGTTCGCATCGGCATGCACAAGATCGTCTTCGTGCGATACCCTGTCTTCTTATCGACATCAGGATTAAACCGTGGATCAAGGTATGCATCGGGGATATTCAACGTATCACCGGTTGCAGCAACGTAGCCTGCAATGCCTTTGCCTATCGGAAGACGGATTTTCACGCGCTGCGACCCTTCCAGGACCTTTGACCACAGCTCTTGCTTTTGCTCATCAACAACATACACTGTCCCGCGATCACCATCGACAATTTTGAGTGCCGTATCAAGGATGATCTTCAGCAGCCTATCGAGATCAAGCGTGGAATTGACAATTTTAGCAGCTTCGATTAATCGCTCTAACTTCTTGACCTCGCTCAGCGAGCGTTGAGTGCTCCGCTCAAGTTCGCTGATAAAGTGGTTATTACTTGCACGGAGCCGGATGCTCAATACCTGCATCAAACGAATGGCGAACGGCTGGCTTTCTTGCAGCAGGCGGTCGAAGTCGTCTTTCCGAAGCACATATAAAGTACATTCATCCACCGCGACAACGCGAGCAGATCGAGGTCTGCAGTCAACAAGTTCAAGTTCACCGAAGAAATCCCCCGCATGCAACAGCGCAAGTAATTTTTCTTCACCAGATTTGGTAATCTTAACAATCTTGACGCGACCTTCCGCAACGAGATACAGTTCCTCGCCTTCGCTTTCATCTTCGACGATGATGTCACCGACAGAGCATCTCTTCTTTTGCAACTTCGGCATCAGAATCTCGAATTCATCGTCAGTAATATTTTCAAAGAGAATATTATGACGCAGACGATCCCCTGTGAAAAGTGGTTTCATTGCAGTGCAAGACCCTTTAACTTCTTGAGACGTGTCTTAGCGTCAATAAGCTCAGCAGATTCAAAATCAGCATCCCTCCATATTTCCAAAAACTTCTCATATTCCTTGATCGCCTCGTCCTTCTTGCCTTGCTCCTCGTATGCGACGCCGAGCCAGTAGTGTGCTTTGATCGTCGAGATGGGCCAGTAGGCGGGAACCGGGAGGAACAACAGACTAAGCGGGACATTACCAATGAAATAGGTTGTCGTCAACCTGCGCAACTGCTCCACTGCCTGGTCACGATCACCAATCTTGAGAAAACTGACGGCGGTATGGAGGTCAGGATCGCTCATCGGCCAGACAAGCTGCCGCACGTTCTTGAATGACCGCGCTGCCTCATCGTACTTCCCTTCTTCAAACGCAACCAGACCGGCTGCGTAGTATACAGGACTCTTCAAGCCAGGAAATTCTTCGGTAATTTCCCGCCGCATCTCATCAAGCAGTTGATGAGCAGATCGTACATTCCCATTCTTCGCCAGCGCCCACGCGACGAGATCCCTCGCATAGATCGGATCATCGGGATCGTTATGAGCGATCCGGGATGCTGCATTCGCATGGTCGAGCATGGCGGGATAGTCATGCAATTCATAGGCAAGCACCGTCAGCATGACAAGATCACCGAAGGCGTTGAATTGGAGATTCTGTGCTTCATGAGAGATAAGAAGGCTTCGTAGCTGTTGATACGCCCTTGGGAGCTGTCCACGGAAGACGAGCATAGAAGCTGCAGCATCCATTTCGGCAAAAGCTTTCTGCACGGGATCTGCTGTTGCCCCAAACTCCTGGCGGTACTTTTCTGCTGCGGCGTAATCTCCACGAAGGAGGGCATCGTAACAGAGCTTTTGAGCAGATCCGAAATTAGCTCGGAACGCGACCGCCCGCTGATACCAGTAGCGTGCAGAGTCAAGCTCCCTAAACGCGTAGTACACATCTCCTTTGGTATCGTACGGATTCGGCTCACCGGGCGCGAGCTTCAGGTATTCGTCAATTGCCTGTAGCGCTTCCTGTCTGCGGTTAAGACCCGCAGACCTATACGCTAACATGTTCCAGAGCAGCTTCATTGTGGGATCGCGCTGTAACCCTCTCCGACACGTTTGGACCGCTTTCTCATCCTCTCCCAACATGCTATAGGAGATGGAAAGATCGACATATGCCTGCTGCTCGTGGGGGTAGTGGTCGACAAGCTTCTCGAGCGTTTCTGCCGATTTCCTCGGATTGCTCTCAAGTCGGTACTTGAAGGCAAGGATTTGCAGTTGTTCTCTCTCCGTGACCCTTGCACTCAGCCGCTCTGCCAGCTCGATTTCCTTCCGCGCCGTCTCATTGTCGTTGACACGCTCAGCGACCCGTGCTAACGCAAAATGTGCCATAGCAAAATCTGGGTCAAGCTCTATCGCCCGTTCCAGCGGACTCTTCGCATCTGCAGAGAGCATCTTGCTGAGGAGATCGATCCCTTGGACATACGACCGATACGCTTCGGGAGATTTGGTAGTTACTTCTGCCACTGATCTTGTCTCTGCCGCTGTAGCTGTAGGAATGTTCAATGTCGATCTGACAAGAAGTGCAAGGCTATCAACCATAGCAAAGATTTGATCCTGACCAAAACCTGTCAGTCGTTGTGATTGAAGAATTCTTCCGGAATTTACATCGATGAGACGAGTCGTCACCGCAAGCTTGGGCTGCGTTTGGAGTATACTTCCCATCAGCATCATCTCGACACCGGCTTTTTTCGCCACCTCAGTGGCACGGTCGGATGAGATTCGCTTCGCATCTGCCAATCCTAACTCTTGTTGAATATCATGCAATCGCTCACGACTAATGACCTCAAGATCTCTCGCTTGAGAAAGTGCCGTAATGAGAAGATTGGTCAACATTTCGCCCGTGTGTTCTTTGTCGTCAGGGTCAGGAATGTTCTCAAAGTACATAACTGCTAAGGAGTTCTTCTGTGCTGCTACAGTTTTCTCTGTACTGACCTCTACTTTGAACGGGTTCAGGATAACATAAAGCAACAACCCAAGTACTGCCACTGTGGCTGGAATGCCATACTTGAGAAATTTCTTTCCAGTCTTTTTCGGGATTGCAAGGGGAGCTTGCACTGTCGAAATGTGTGCTGTCTTCGCATATTCAAGATTCTTCCGTTCACGACGGAGATCAGCTAACAAGTCGTCGACGTGTTGATAACGATCATCCCTATCCTTTGCTAGCGCCTTAGATACGAACCGTTCAAGCTCAGTTGTTATTTTCTCATTGAAACGTGCAATTGGGTGTGGCTCTTCATTGATCAGCGAATACATCAGTGCCGCTTGATGCTCACCTCTGAACGGAAGCTTGGTCGTGAGCAGTTCGTAGAGAACAACTCCGAACGAGAAAATGTCTGACCGATGATCGACCTCTTCTCCCTGCGCTTGTTCTGGCGACATGTATGCTGCAGTCCCCAGCGTTGAGCCAGCCTTCGTCAACTTGGTAGCTCCTTTCACCTTCGCCAAACCGAAGTCCATGATCTTCACCTGCCCCTTGGGCGTCAGCATGATATTATCGGACTTGATGTCACGATGGATGATCCCTTTTTCATGAGCCGTAGCCAGCCCATCACACACTTGAATTGCAATATCCAAAACCTTTTTGATGGAAGGCGGTTCTTGTTCGATGAGCTTCTTGAGCGTTTTGCCTTCAACGAACTCCATCACAAGGAATAGCTGGTTCTGGTGTTCCTTGATCTCGTGAATCGTCGTAATGTTAGGATGATTCAGCGCTGATGCAGCGCGGGCTTCATGATAAAAACGCTCCTTCTCAGTTACATCGGATGTTAAATAGTGTGGAAGGAATTTTAGTGCAACTGTACGATCAAGTTCAGTGTCTTGAGCTTTGTAGACGACACCCATCCCTCCTTCACCCAATTTCTCGAGGATTTTGTAGTGAGAAATAGTCGAGCCAATCATTCGTTCACCTGCGATTTAGAAATTGGGCTTCCACCTACGCTGGCGCTACGGCGGACGAGTCGGAGGACAGGTCCGCCCTGCCCGCCGATCTGTCCGCCGAAGTCCAAAGGACGTAGGTGGAAGTTCGAAGAACGTAGGCGGGCTTCGCCTAATTTTTCAAGAATCTTGTCCCGCCTTGCGGGATCCCGTAAAGCGGGATAATGTGAGATTGTTTGGCTGATCATTTGCTGTTGCCTCTGTCGTTGACCCTCACCCTGTCACTGCGTGACATCCCTCTCCCAATTTGGGAGAGGGAATGAGGGTGAGGGTTGTGTGATATTGTTTGTCCAATCATAGAAATCTACCTTTTCTCTTCCGCAAGTTTTTGGAATCGGGGATTGCTGCGCAGTGTAATCCAGGTCGGGTCAATGCGAAGCCAAGAGGCAGAAATGTCGGACGGCCTCGAGAGGAGAATGTCTAATTGATCTAACGCTGCCGAGTATTCCCCGACCATAACGTAAATCCTCGCAAGGTCTCGAACCCGATACGTCCCTCGCCAGGCTTCTTTAGAAATAGGTAACAGCTCGACTCCACTCTTCCCCTCACGGATCGCCTCTTCTTTTCTGCCAAGGCCAGCGTATGCAATGCCGAGCGCACTATGAAACCGTGCATCATCCGGCTGTTCAGTAATTTTTCTTTCAAGGAGAACGCGGGCGGAGTCATAATAAGCGCGTTCGAGCTCTCGTTGCTTCATCAACCCATAAACCTCGGCAAAGAGCTGAGCCTTCGGAATGAATTGATACTGGTCATCGAAGGGTTTCGTTGGTCCTGCCGAGATCACGCTCAATGCTTCTTGATAGTTCCCGTCGAACATCTCAGCCAACACTCGGATCAGGAAAATAAATTGTTCATCTTCAGCGCCAGTAATATTTAAAGCTTGCTGGAGCACTGATCGTGCCCTCTTCGTATCACCATTCCAAACAAGGTATAACCGAGCCTTGTAGGCATACCTGTCTG
>JACQVI010000095.1 GCA_016209795.1 Ignavibacteriota bacterium | reverse complement strand
GTGCACGGCGGCATCGTGTAGTGTCCTCCTCGATTCACTTCTGAATCAGAAGCCGTTATTTGAAATTGTATTCCAACTCAATATGATAACCTTCTCGATTGGCCAGATATACTCCATTTCCATAAATACCATCGAGTTGACCGGTGCCTGAGCCTTTGGCAATTCGCAATGTCGATTTTGCGGCTCCACTTTCGAACATGCCATTGTCCTTGAGCACAAAGCTTCCCGACTTTCCTAATAATGTTCCATCAAAATATATGAGTCCTACGTAAGAAGCGGAGGATTTATGTTGATCCTTCGGGTCAAAATGAGCGTAGAACATCAGATATTCGACTAAGCCCTTGCCTTCGATTTCTCCACTGAAATCGTATTCGACAGAGGCCTTTGTCATTTTCTTTTCGGGAGTCATTTGTTGATAAGTTGACTCTTCCCACTTTTTCACTGTGTAGGTTCCTTTAGCTTTCATTTCGATCTCCGTACAATTGGTTTGTTTATTCCGATTCGAGCACCAACATTGTTTTGTTCAGGCCGCCGTGCATGACGCCTAACGTTTCGGCAAACAACGCAGCACTTTTGCGAACTACAAATAGACAAATTCATTGTGAAGCAAAAGTGTTGAGCGAGGCTTTTACAAACCTCGCTTTTTCCAGCGTCGTGTTGCCGCTTGTTAGCTGCCGGTACGCACACAAGCCGAGCAAAATCATGGGATGTAAATATCGGCATTGGAAATAGTAACATAATGGCTATCAGCTAAACTATAGTATAGACCTCCAGTAGCAAGTACCTGTCCACTCGAAAGAGGTGTGGCAGCAATCCATCCTCGCTGTTGTGTCATGGGTTGACTCTGTCTCCAAGTGTTCGACTGCTCACTGTAGATTTCGCCAGACCAATCGTACTCAGGAAGGATGAAGACCTCTCCACTGCGGAGGGGTACTGCAGTATGGAAGTCCTTTGGGGTAAACATTGGCGCCACAAGTTTCCACCGAGCTGAATCCGGATTAAACACTTCGCAAGAGTTGAGTCCGGGATCGAATCCTCCTGTGACAAGCACTTTACCACTACCAAGCAAGGTGGCGGTGTGACGCCCACGAGGAATCACAGTTGAGTCTGTCCTTGTCCATGTCTCAGTCAACGGATCAAAGAGTTCACATTCCCGCAACAGATTTCCTGCTGAGTCGATACCACCGACAACAAGGACTTTGCCAGAGTTTAGCAGTGTGACCGTGTGGCCAATTCTTGTTGTGAGGAAAGCTGCGGAAGGCGACCAGTTGCCGGAGGTCGGATCGTACAGGCCGGTAGATTTCCCATCAGAGCCGCCAGTAACAAGTACCTTTCCATTGTTAAGCAGCACTGATTTATGTCTCCACATTTCAAATGGCAACGAATCTGTCATAACCCATGAGTTCGCAGTGGGGTTATAGATCTCACAGCTACGGATACCAGCGCCGACTCGACCGTCAAAAGCATTGCCGCCGGATATCAGAACTCTTCCGTCTTGCAACTGCACCGCAGAATGCTCTCGTCGGGCCACATTCATTGATGCAACTTGGTGCCATGTTCCAGAGTGAGGACCACCATCGACAATGACATTGTCCTTGCAACCGAATACGAACAGAACCATGAAAGTTGCTGAAACAAGACTACACTTAATTCGATCTATCATCTTCACCCCTGTGTGCGTACTGGCAGCTAACGTCTACGGTAACAAAGACGTGCCGCCGAATGGAGTGTGACGGAATGAGGCGGCATGTAGCGAACACTTTTATTCGTGCAATCATAAGAGCTTCCTCAAGCCTTTTCAAATGTGTGAGCGACTTTGTTACCGTTGTTAGTTGCAGTTGCCCGTCTATCTAAGCAAAACAAGTTTCCTGGTTTCAGCAAATGAGCCAGCTTGTAACCGATAGAAGTACACGCCGCTTGGCAACCCTGTTGCATCCCACGTAACCTCATGACTTCCCGGCTTCATCTCCGCATTCACAAGGGTTGCAACTTCTTGCCCAAGCACATTGTATACCTTCAACGTTGCAAAACTGGAAACTGGCAACTGAAAACTGATAACTGTTGACGGATTAAACGGATTGGGGTGATTCTGTTCCAGACAAAAACGCTCAGGTAGATAATCGTTTGTCTTGACCACGGACACCGGAATCTGAACATACTTAAAGGTGGCATAATCACCAGAAGTAGCAAACGGCCCGAAAACCCCACTAACACCTGTCACATACACATTTCCACTTCCATCCACTGCCAGAGCATAAGCAAAATCATTGCCTGGTTCATCGTAGCTTGTGACCCATAAGCTATCTCCATTAGGAGAATACTTAATCGTGGCATAAACATAATCACAATCACGAGTACAACCGAAACTACTAGAACCAGTCACATACACATTCCCACTATCATCCAGCGCCAGAGCAGATGCTTGGTCGAAATGATCCCTATTGTATCTTCTGACCCATAAGGTGTCTCCGTTAGGCGCATACTTGATCGTGGCGTAATCGACACCCGTTGCACTGCCCCCACTTGAACCAGTCACATACGCGTTTCCGCTATTATCCACTGCTAAAGCAATAGCCACACTCTCATCGGCCGGTCCGTAACGCCTGACCCATAAGGTGTCTCCGTTAGGAGCGTACTTGATGGTGGCATAGTCATAATCTTGAAGAACAGTGAAACTGTCCGCTCTACTAGAACCAGTCACATGCACATTTCCACTGGCATCTACTGCCAAGGCATTAGCTCTATCCTGAGCGTTCCCAGGTCCATCGTATGTTCTGACCCATAAGGTATCTCCATTAGCGGCATACTTGATGGTCGCATAATCAAGATTAGGGTATATTCCACTAGAACCAGTCACGTACACATTCCCGCTTCCATCCACTGCCAAAGCAGAAGCATAATCCCAACTATTCCCGGGTATATTGTATCGTCTGACCCATAAGGTGTCTCCGTTAGGCGCATACTTGATCGTGGCGTAATCGATATATGTTCCACTGCCATAACTCTGACCAGTCACATACACATTTCCACTACCATCCACTGCCAGAGCAGAAGCAAAGTCGTAATCATTCCACGGGCCATTGTAGCGTCTGACCCACAGGGTGTCTCCATTAGGAGCATACTTGATGGTGGCATAGTCAGAAAAAGTTCCACTGTAACTAGAACCAGTCACATACACACTTCCACATCCATCCACTGCCAAAGCACCAGCGTCTTCGTTACCACCCCCGGGTCCATCGTAGCGTCTGACCCACAAGGTGTCTCCATTGGGAGCGTACTTGATAGTGGCATAGTCAAAAGAAGTTCCACTGTTACTAGTGCCAGTCACATACACATTTCCACTTCCATCCACTGCCAAAGCACGAGCTACGTCTCCACTATTCCCTGGTCCATTGTATCTTCTGAACCAGGCAGTATCCACTTGAGCAAACAGAACTGAGTCGGTTGCCGTGAGTAGAATCAGGACAGCGATCAAGAAAATCAGTGATTTCATCATATCATTGCTCCTTTCTTGATTGTTGAGAGGGCAATTGCACATAACGTGTCGTAAAACAACGCAATACTTTTGCGAACATATAATTCTCATTCATAGTGAGTAAAAGTATTGAGCGAGGATTTATCTGCCAAGTCATATTCCAGCGTCGTTGTTTTACGTGTTATACGAAGTTGCCACACTTACCGCGACCCTGTTTGTGTTGAATGCAAAAGGGTCATTTTCCACACTCCATTCTGTTTCCTGAAGAAAGCACTTTCAGACCAATCATATTTTGTCTCTTGCTCGCCCATGACACTCATGCCGTGATTCTTGTAAGTTACCCAGGCAGTATTACCTTCAATGGTTGTTTTCATGTCTTCGAAAGTATATGTGGTCTTTTCTTTGCCTTCAAAAGGTTTCATGACATTGATAAGGCTATCCATGTTCCACCACAAACCGTGTTCTATGAGCACGAAATGAGCGGTGCATTGAAAACGCAACAACTCATAGTCATAGTTAGTAATGCCTTCGAAGAACTTCTGAAGTGTGTTCTCGACAGCTTTTTGATCTGTGGCAATGTCCTGCTTTTGCTGACAAGCCATCAATCCAATCAAGAAGATCATTGCGAGGTAATATCGCATTTGAGTCCTACCTAGTAAGTGTGGCAATTTTGTATAACGTGTGCACAAACCACGCCGTGCCGCACTCCACGATTTTCTATCAAATGAGTGCGGCATGGAACGAGCACAATTGATTTTGAAACCAAGATTCAACATAGCCTTGTCAAATGAGCGAGTGTCGTGGTTTGTGCTGTTATGTGCAGTTGTTTTGTGCTCATCGGTAATACGGGTTCGGATAGTTTTGATTCAACTTCCAAGCCGATCCTGCAGCAGTGGATTTCACGAACCTTGTCTTGTATAGTCGCAACGCTTGTTGTTTGGAAGCGGGGCTTGACCTCGAAATTGATGTCGGATGCCAAACGAAATTCAGGCTATCGTGCTGTTGCTTGCGCACGACTCGTTCAAAGAATTGTTGCCGATGGGTTGCAGTATCCGTGAGCACGAAAACGAGTGTATCGCTCAATGAGAACAGACCAAGCGTATCTGATCCGGAACTACCGGTATGCACCAGTGGAGGCACCGACAAGACATGTGGAAAGCGCAATGAATCTTTCGTGTAAAATGTGCCCGCAGCGGATGTATAACCCAAAATACTTCGCTCTGGGAATGGTTGCCAGCATAGTGTGTAGACAGAATCTCGGTAGAGAATATTGGACAAACTGTCTTGCACGATACAACGACACTTCAAAATCCACGGTGGCCGGTAGTCACCGGTGACGTAGTGGGCATCGAGGAAGCCAGGCCCCCACAATGTATTGTCGCTGTATAGAGCGAGTACAATGCGATTGTCCATATCGTAGAGAGCCATCCACACTTTGGCCTTCGCAGGCATGTTCAATCTGATCCTCGACGAGGCCAGAGTAACCGGCAGTGTATCGCTTGCTGACGGCAGCGAACCGGAAATGAGCGACAACTTGTTCCAACAACTTATCCGCAGACGTGGAACGGGATTGCTATTCGTATCAACCACCGAAACGTTCACAGAGAAAGATGGACTTGATTGAACAGGTGGACTCGTAGGATCATCTTTGCATGACTGAATCAGGAGAATGATGCCAACCATTCCGACGATAACTGAGAGGGTCTTCATTGTTCTCTTTCTGGTTTTGGCACAAAACAATTGCACATAACTACTGTAACAACGAAGTAAAGTTCGTTGTTATTTCTTAATGGTTTAACTTTCTTCATTCTCTTTATCGTTCTTTTTAGACAATCTATCCAGGGGGCTGCGCACTTGCCCTATGCGCTTTTTACTAACTTGTGTATAGCGTTCGGTTGTCTTAGAACTTGCGTGGCCTAATATCTCCTGTATCGTCCGTAATTCGACATTGTCATCCACAAGATCGGTTGCAAAGGTATGCCGTAAACTATGTAACGTAACTCTTTTCATAATGCCCGTTCTTTTCACAGCTTGCTCAAATATCTTCTCAGCACTGCGGACGCTTAACGCTCGATTGTATTTCTGTCCTTCAAATATAAACCCACTGGGTTTGTATATTTTTACATACTCTCGTAACTCCTCAGCGATGATCTCCGAGAGTACCGTTGTTCGATCTTTCTTCCCCTTCCCCCTCGAATATGTATCAATCCTCGTTCTTTGTCAACATCTTCTAACCGCAATCGAACGGCTTCACTGACACGGAAGCCACCAGAATAAATCAAACGAATGAGCAGCCTGTGTTTCGGGTTTTTTATGGCCGAGAAGAGTTTATCCAATTCATCTTCGTTTAAAATGTCCGGGAGTTTTCGTTCCCTTCTTGGGCGGGGAATACTCCCTATCGCATAAGACATGTTATAAAAATCAACATACAGAAATCGTAACGCATTAAAGATTTGATTAATGGTACTTGCTGCATAGTTGCCGCTTTCACTCAACTGAATGAGATATTCACGGATATCCCCTTCACTCAGTTGTCTTGGATTTCGAGGATGAAATGATTTTGCAAATGTTCTGATGTAGCTTAAGTATGCTTTTATAGTCTTATTGCTGTAGTTCTGCAGCCGCATCAATCGCCGAAGCTCTTTTAAATCTCCCTCGACACTCTCATTCAGCGTGTGAAGCTTTACCCGTACCTCAGGGGCAATCTGCACATTGTCGTTTTCAAAGAGCTTAAGAAGCAGCTCTACATTTTCATTAGTCAACGGAACACTCCAACGCTTTTCCTCAGGATGCCAGCGATGACCCGGTATCTTTTTAATCTCACCGATAGAGCGCTCGTTGTAGGAGAAGGTGATTGCAATCCGGTGTGTATCATCGAGAAACATGTGCGACTCACTTCCGTGGAACGTACGTTTCCCTCCTGGAGTATGATTACTCTTGGTTAGCTGAGAGAACTCAGCATGTGCGTTCACATCATGCAAGTTTCACCTTTGGGAAAGTTGTATTGATTATAAGAAAAATCTTTTAATTTGTCAAGGATGGGTAGCTACAATATGGACTCGATGTAATATGGAGTCGAAAGTTGCACCTTTCCTAAGAATAGTGTAATTTCACTATCATTTTAGGCAAAAAAGAAAATGGCTGAAAGGAAAGTCGGGACGGTAATCTATCGTAAGCAATTATCTTCCCTGTTAGAATTATTTCGTCTTATTCCACAAGATGGAAGCTCATTTCCGGGTTATAAACCGGGACAGTACATCGCACTGTCGCGAGAAAATTGTAAGCTTACCAGGAAAGTCGTTACAGCGACTAGTGAAGTTCAATATCTCTACGAGCTTGATGAGTTCGGTAATCCGAGAAGAGGCTCTGTAACACACTCGTACTCGATTTCTTCGGCTCCCATCGAAACCGCGCAACATGGTTACTTAGAATTTTATGTTGTTCTCGAGATGCTTGAGACTGGCATCCCCGGACGACTTTCTGAATCACTGTTTCGAATCGATCCGGATAGCGATTGTAAAATTACGTATGTGAACAAGATTGCTGGAGATTTTACTCTGGACAAGCGTGCTGCAGGGTTTGAAAATGTTGTGTTGGTTGGAACTGGCACCGGTCTGGCTCCATTCGCTTCGATGATTAAACAACTCCATTACGAAGCAATGCAAGGTAACAAACCTTCTGCTCGTTACACACTGTTCCATGCAAACAGGACCTATGAAGAATTAGCATACCATCAGGAGTTACAATCTATAGAAGCGGCACAGAAGTTCGACTTCACGTATGTAGCATCTGTGAGTCGCCCTACTCCGAGAGATCACAAGGATACAACAATAGGTCGAGGCAGAGCCAACAATATTCTTCGTTCAGTGTTCGGAATGCCTCTAAAGGAAGAGGAGGACCTGCAAAGGGTTATCGAATCGGGTCAAGATAGCTCGGAAGCAAAGAAGGCATTAGAAAAGGTTACAAGACCGGTTTTGCCTCAACACGTAGCTCAGAAACTACTGTTGGAACGATTGGATCCAGCCAGGACGGTCATTCTCACCTGTGGCAATCCTAGCGTCATGGAAGATATCAAGTATATTGCCGATGCTAACAACATAAAGTTTGAAAAAGAAGAGTGGTAAGAATGGATTTTCGATTTTCGATTTGCGATTTTAGATTGGGTTTTGGAGTTTGCACTCTCAATTCTTGATACCAAGATCTCCATACAAACTCAGTACACATTTTCTACAGAAGTATAGCAGTTTGTAATCACCAATCTGGCGGAGAATAAGCTGACTCTTCTCGAATTTCTCTCTGCAGATTGAGCATTTTTCCAAGTTCATTTCCTCGGGGGAAGTGCCTCGCTGCATGACCGTCTTATATCCTACGAAGGCAGCCACAACAATCAATAAAAGAAAAACGATGGCAAGAATTGTAACGATCATATCCTACAGCTTGATGCTGATGGAAACACCGTCTCTCAAAGGGATGATCGTGGTAAACAACTCCTTTGAAGAATAGATCAATCGGTTGTAGGTGAGGATACCTGCAGTATCGGCATCCGGTCGCCTGTCTAAAATTCGTCCGCTCCATAAAACGTTATCGCTGATCAGCAATCCACCTTTGCGCAAGCGAGGCACGGCTTTGCGGAAAGCTTTCGGATATTGATGCTTATCGATATCGTTGAAGATGATATCGAACTGTCCATCGACTTCATCGATGAGTTTGAGTGCGTCGCCAACGAGGAATTTGACTTTATTGGCAATCTTTCCACGATGGAAATAGACTTGTGCATGCTCAGCGTTGTCAGGATTGCCTTCTGTACAAATCACCTCGCCGTTTTTGCCCAAGGCTTTCGCAAACCAGTAGGCAGAATAACCAAATCCAGAGCCAAGCTCAAGGATACGCTCTGCCTGTGTTGCTTTCGCGAGCGCATACAGCAATCGACCGACAAGTGGACCGATGACTGGAAAGTTTCGAGCGAGCGCATATTGCTCCATGTCCTCCAAGATTTCATCGCGTTCTGGAGTAACATTCAAGAGGTATTCAACGATATATGAATTGACGATGTCCATAATCTAAGCAAATATAGAAAGAATCAGAGGAAAATCAAATGTGAGAGGTGGGATACTGGAGGATTGTACCGAAATGAGATACACCCTATGCAAACTCATTTCAAATAACTAATAACCAATAACCATTAACTAAATTGATTGCATCTTTCAAAAATATTTCTAATCTTTCTCTTTAGTTACTAACCATCAACTACTAGCAACTAACCACAAACCTATGAATCGTACAGATGCTCTCAATTTATTGAAAGAATACACAAAAAACGATGCACTTCTTAAGCACATGTACGCCGTCGAAGCGGCAATGCGGGCGTATGCTCGAAAATTTGGTGAAGATGAAGAAAAGTGGGGCACCGTCGGATTGTTGCACGACTTCGATTATGAGAAATATCCCAGCGCGCCTGACCATCCTCTAAAAGGCTCACAAATATTGAGGGAACGTGGATATCCTGAGGACATACGACAGGCGATCTTGGGTCATGCCACCTACACAGGTGTTCCCCGCGAGACACTTATGTCAAAAGCTCTCTATGCGTGTGATGAGCTGTGCGGGTTTATTGTTGCATGTTCTCTTGTGCGTCCCAACAAGATCGCCGATCTCGAAGTATCTTCGGTTAAGAAGAAATTAAAAGACAAAGGGTTTGCTCGTAATGTTAACCGTGATGATATCATCGATGGAACGGCTGAGTTCGGCATTCCTCTCGATGAGCATATCCAGTTTGTGATTGATGCAATGAAGTCAATCAAACATGATCTTGGACTGTAAGATTCTGCTATGCTAAAACGCATCCTTGAACCTGAGGTTATGGATACGTGGGAAGATGCAGTTGAGTATGATGCGATGGATCATGAAGAGGTGAATACTGCGTTTGCACGGCGAGCTTTAGAACTTGGTCCACCATCAGGCTTGGTGCTGGATGGAGGCACTGGAACAGCCCGCATCCCAATTCTGATGGTACAAGAAAATCCAAATCTGCAAATCATTGGCATTGATCTCTCAAACAATATGTTGAAAGTCGGCGAGACAAATATCAATGATGTGGGGTTGGCTGGCAGCATCAGTCTTCACCTTGTCGATGCAAAAGATCTGCCATATCCGGACAACCACTTTGATATGGTTATCTCAAATAGCTTGATTCATCACGTGCCTGATCCAATGCCGTTTCTGAGAGAAATCAATCGTGTTGTCAAAGCAAACGCAGCGATCTTGATTCGTGATTTGATCCGACCTGAACATCAGAAAGCGGTTGACATGCTGGTCAAGAAATATGCAGCAGATTGTACTCATCGCCAGCGCAAGTTGTTTCAGGATTCGCTGATGGCGGCGTTTACCATTGAGGAAGTTGAGGGTATGCTGCTTGAATCGGGAATCCGTGGTGCACAGGTGGTTCAGTCAAGCGATCGGCACTGGTCGATTGAACGGAAATGGTACAAAGAATTAAAGAAAGATTTTCCACTTTTCCCGAAGGGATCGGTACCGACAAAAGGAGAGTGATATGGGTTTACTTGACGGCAAATCGATTGTATTTTTCGCAGAAGAAATGTATGAGGATCTTGAACTGTGGTATCCCAAAATTCGCTTAACAGAGGAAGGTGCAAGAACTGTCGTTGCGGCGCCTGAAGCGAGAGTCTATCGAGGGAAGAATGGCTATCCTGTTAAAGCTGATATCTCACTCAATGATGTTCGAGTGAATGAGTATGATGCATTAATCATTCCCGGGGGTTATGCGCCTGATAAGCTCAGGCGGTATACAAAAACGTTGGAAATTACTCGGCAGATGTTTGACGAACATAAAGTTGTTGCTTTTATCTGTCATGCAGGGTGGGTGCCGATTTCTGCCAGGATTCTCAAAGGAAAGAAGGCAACAAGCGTTCGGGCGATCAAAGATGACATGGAAAATGCTGGAGCACTCTGGGAAGATAAGTCAGTTGTCGTCGATGGGAATTTGATATCTTCGCGCACGCCAGAAGACTTGCCCGACTTTTGCAAAGCTATCATTAAAGCATTAGCAGGCGATTAAGAAAATTTGACAATGAAGATACAAGTTGCGTATATTTGATATAGGGATTTATTCTAAACATATGAATCATTTATTCTTACAAGACAAGGTCATGATTAACCGAGCAGTATATGCATGCTGCTGTTGTAGGATATGTGTTGATTACCCTATTCTGGTGAGGACCTTGCAGCGCCGCTAGACTCAATTTGATTTTCACTTTTTAAAGCCCTTCACCAGAATAGAGATGAAGGGCTTTTTTATTGTAGTTATGGAAACACTTGTTGAACATACAATCGAGCCTTATATCAATGACGAACATTCGATTATAGCAAAGATCGGTAACACTCCACTCGTTCGCATTCGGAATATTAGCTCAGAATTCACTAATGCCGAAATCTATGCAAAGGCTGAATGGCTCAATCCCGGCGGATCAGTGAAAGATCGTACCGCTTTGAATATCCTGCTGGAAGCTGAACGTAGTGGTGAGTTAACAAGAGATAAAATGATCATCGACGCAACAAGTGGCAATACCGGTATCGCCTATGCGATGATAGGGAAGGCGTTAGGGTATCGGGTAACTTTAGCTCTTCCATCAAATGTCAGTGAGGAGCGGAAACGCATTCTTCAGGCATACGGCGTCGATTTGATTTTTACTGATCCTCTTGAAGGAACGGATGGTGCACAGAAACGAGTCAGGGAGATAGTTGCGACAAATCCTGAAAAGTATTATTATGCTAATCAGTACAATAATCCAGCGAACTGGCAAGTGCATTATAGATCCACAGCAAAAGAGATTTGGGAACAGACGGAGGGAAGAATAACACACTTCGTAGCTGGGCTTGGAACAACGGGAACGTTTGTAGGAGTATCAAGACGATTGAAAGAACTTAATCCGTCAATTCGATGCATCTCTTTTCAGCCAGATTCACCGCTGCACGGAATCGAAGGTCTTAAGCATCTCCCAAGTGCGATGATCCCTGGAATCTATGATCATACGTTAGCAGACGGGAATCTCTTTATCTCAACAGAAGAGTCATACGAGATGGTGAGACGGCTGGCTCGAGAAGAAGGCTTGTTTGTAGGAATTTCAAGTGGTGCTGCGATGTCTGTATGTTTGAAGGTTGTGGAAGGACTGCAATCTGGTATCTTTGTCACGATTTTTCCAGACGGTGGAGAAAAATACTTAAGTGAACATTTTTTGCTTGAAGACTAAAAAGGAAACAGAGCCTTGATTAAAATCCCTCAGCATGTGGTGAAGAAAATTTATTATCATGGAGAAAAGATATATCCTGAAGAGTGTGTGGGCGCACTCCTGGGTGTTGAGGCGGATGGAATTCGAAACGTCAGGGATGCGATTGAACTGGTTAATGCACAAGGTGAGAATCGTGACCGTCGATATTTTGTCACTGCTAAGCAATATCTTGACGCCGAGAAGGCTGCGAAAGAAAAAAACGTTAAGCTTTTGGGGTTTTATCACTCGCACCCTGATCATCCATCTATGCCATCTCAGTTTGATCAGGAACAGGCAATACCCTGGTTTATTTATCTTATCGTTTCCGTGATAGGAGGAAAGGCTGATGCCCTTGCGGCGTGGCAGCTCAGTGACAGTCGCATGCGCTTTGATCAACAAACTATTGAGATTGAATCATAAGATAGATCATTCATCATTTATGGAGATTCTATGGCAGTAAAAGTAATGATTCCTACACCGCTTCGACAGTACACCGATAAACAGGATGCGCTTGAAGTTCCGGGTGGAACTGTTGAGCAGGTATTAAAAAATTTGACGTTAAAGTATTCCCAACTGCATCGACATTTATATGCCGAAGATGGTAAACTGCGGAGCTATGTCAATGTCTATGTCAATGACGACGATATTCGTTATCTGCAAAAAGGAAATACACCTGTGAAGGATACTGACATCATCAGCATCATCCCGTCTATTGCTGGAGGGGTTGAAGTCGATGCTCGCGCTGTTGTCGAGGAAGCACAGCTTTCCAATGAGGAGGTTCTCCGCTACAGTCGTCATCTCATCATGCCAGAAGTAGGCATTGACGGACAGAAGAAGTTAAAAGCAGCGAGTGTGTTGATGATTGGTGCGGGTGGACTTGGCTCGCCTCTTGGAATGTACCTGGCGGCAGCAGGGATTGGAAGATTGGGCATTGTGGATTTCGACACTATTGAGCTAACAAACTTGCAGCGTCAGCTTTTGCATTCAACGAAAGATATTGGAAGATCGAAGCTTGAATCTGCAAAAGAAACGATTATCGATATCAACCCACATGTTGATGTCGAAACGTATGAGACACGGTTGACTTCTCAAAATGCATTAGATATAATGCGATACTATGATGTCATCGTAGATGGTACGGATAATTTTCCGACTCGGTACTTGGTCAATGATGCGTGTGTTTTACTTAGAAAGCCAAATGTCTATGGCAGTATATTCCGATTTGAAGGGCAGGTAAGTGTATTTGATGCACAGAGGGGTCCATGCTATCGCTGCTTATACCCCACGCCGCCACCACCGGGTCTTGTTCCAAGCTGTGCCGAAGGAGGAGTCCTTGGTGTTCTGCCAGGAATCATCGGTTCATTGCAAGCGCTGGAGACGATTAAGCTTATCATCGGTCAAGGTGATCCTCTTGTTGGCCGACTTGTGTTGTTCGATGCGTTGAAGCTGAAGTTCCGTGAATTGAAGTTAAGGAAAAATGCTGAATGCCCGATCTGCAGTGATCATCCGACAATGCATGAGCTAATAGATTATGAGCAATTCTGTGGCGTTGAACCTCAGCAAACAAACCTCGTGGATGAAAGACAATATCAAATAACTCCTGAAGAACTGAAAGCTCGTCTCGATCATGGAGAAGATATTTTTATCCTTGACGTTCGTGAGCCTCATGAATACCAGATTTGTAATATGGGCGGCTATCTCATCCCCGTGAACGATCTTCCAAAGCGTGTTAATGAATTAGATTCCTCACGCGAAATGGTTGTCCACTGCAAGCTTGGTGGAAGGAGTAAGAAGGCAGTGGATTTTTTGAAACAAGCTGGCTTCAGAAAAGTAAAGAACTTGGTTGGCGGTATTGACGCATGGGCGCAGCGCATCGATAAAACGATTCCTCGCTATTAAGGATTTTGAATTTGAGATTGGTGATTGGGGATAGCGAATGAGAAGACGTAGAGCTTCTTTATCCTCACTTGGTCCCAAATCCCAGATCTGAAATCGCAAATCAAAAATCCGCTTGTATCTCTCCCATAATTTTCCTACATTCATCGAGCTTTTCTTTTAATCATAGTTTTCATTCAGGAGATTGCAGAATGACTCGTTTTTTCATTACGCTGGTCTGTCCTTTTTTTCTTTTGATGTCTCAAATGTTCGCACAGGAACAAGAGTATGAACCTGTACCTCCGAAGCGATCTTCGCAAGCAAAGCTTGGAGGCGCATTAGGCTTCACTCAACATTGGCTATTCCTTGATGTTGACCCACTCAACAAAGTGTTGAGAAATAGTGGTGCAAAAGAGCTGGATGATAGAGGAATGCTCTTGCTTGGCGGGCAGGGCTACGGCTACATCTTGTTCGTTCAGAATCTTCGCATAGGTGGCATGGGTGTAAGCGGAACGTCAAAGTCAAGATCTCTCACAGGCTTTACACGGCGCGATGTTGAACTCAAGGTCGGCTTCGGCGGCGTTACCATCGATTATGTTATTCCAATCGTACCTCGTCTCGACGTGGCAATCGGTGGATTGTTAGGTGGAGGTGGACTTGACATCAAGATGACGCGAGATGACGGCAGACCCAAAGTATGGAACAACCTTTGGACTGACTACGGAAGTCAAATGCCTGTACAGGAGTACTCCCGTAAGCTATCAGGATCATTTTTTATCTACCAGCCTTCAGTGAATCTCGAATTTGCTTTACTGCGCTGGCTTGGCTTTCGTGCAGGCGTCAGCTATGTAGGAATGGCTGGGGGCGATTGGGAACTTGATGAAAAATATGAATTGCTTGGTGTTCCAGACGAGATCAACGGAAAAGGCTTTATGCTCAATGGAGGAATTTTTATTGGCACGTTTATCTTTTGATTTTGAACTTCAGTGAGCCTTCTTGCTCTCCGTGAACTGCGTCCTTTTCCATTTTTCAAATAACGGTTTGAGTTTGTTACGTTGATATTTTCCCGTCGAGGTCAAAGGAATATCATTTCCGAACAGCACAACCTTTGGACATTTCTGAAATGAAAAATACTTCCTGCAGTAATTTATGACGTCCTGCTGTGTAAGAGTAACGCCTTCTTTCGGTTGAACGTATGCGCCAACTTCTTCTCCATACCAATCATTCTCAAAGCCAACAGCAAGTCCCGCTTTTACTCCCTGCATATTCATCAGCACTTCATCAATCTCGAATGGCGAGATGTTAGCGCCACCACGAATAATGAGTTCCTTGATCCGACCGGTAATGAAGAAGAATTTTCTTCCCTTGGGATCAGTCCTGTAAAAGCCCTCATCGCCACTTCGGAACCAGCCGTAAGCAAATGTTTTCTCATTCGCTTCGGGATTGGCGAAGTACTCTTTCATCACGTTGTGGCCACGGATAACAATCTCACCCTTCACACCTTCCTGTAGCTCGATGCCTTTATCGTCATGGATTGCCATTTCATTTGGCGGAATTGGAACACCGATCGAGGGAAAACCGAAGTCTTTCAGCCAATGTCGGTGTTCCTCTGATGAGAGATCGAGCGGAAGGAAGCAAGAGTAACACGTTGTCTCGGAAAGCCCATAACCATGGATTATCGGTATCTTGAAGTGATCTTCAAATTTCAGAGCAAGTTCCACGGTCAGAGGTCCTGCACCGCAGATAATGTGTTGGAAATGTGTGAGATCATATCTCGACAAATCTGGATTTTCATGCAAGAGAAATTGCAGCAATGTTGGCACGACACTGACGACATGGACTTTTTCATTCGCAACACGCTGGAAAAATTTGTCGGAGTGAAATTTTTGGTTTAAGACAACACTCCCGCCGTAGTACAACGGAGTCATCAACGTGACGATTGTTCCGTTCACGTGATGAATAGGGAGGACGCACATCATTCGTTGATCGAGCGTTATCTGGTGCCATTCGGCGATGGCTTTTGCATCGATGAGCAGATTGTACTGGGTGAGGACGACACCCTTTGGCAATCCTGTTGTACCGGAAGTGTAGACGATAAGGGCTTCGTCTTCGAGACTTGGTTCGTAACTGAGTTGGATTTCAGACTTGCCCTGAGCGAAGTCGAAGGGTTGGTGTTTTGAGATTTGTGTATGAAAATCCAGTTTACCCTCACCCCCATCCCCTCTCCCAAATTGGGAGAGGAGAGAAGAGGGGTGAGGGTTTCTGACTTGCACAATCATCTCCACACTCGGTGTCTCGGTTAAAATCTTTTCAACTCTCTCAATGAACTCCTCTCGTACAAACGCTAGCTTTGACTGTGAGTTCTGCAGAATGTAGCCAATCCGTTTATTATCTTCACCGACGTTAATCGGCACAACGACTGCACCGATCAGCCATGCTGCAAAGTACTGAACAACTGTATCGACATGATTGTAGGCGGCCGTTGCAACTCGATCACCCCGACCAATCCCCTGGCTCAGGAGGAAGTTCGCTGTTTTACACACAAGTTGATAGAACTGCTGATATGAGTATTCATGCCGTCCAGTAGTGTCCGAGTAAAAAATAAGCCAAGCCTTATCTCTGTACGTCTCAGCCTGCTTCCTCAGTAACTCACCGATGTTTCTGTGCGACACTTGGTACTGTGTTGGTGGGATGCCGCAGACAGTGCGGGCGCGGAGGATGTTGAACTCAACCGTCGATGGAAGATCAACCATTGTTGTACTGGATATTACATCAATTATTTTTTATCTCCCCCGCCTTCGGTCTTATCAAGTCAAACCTATCTGTTGTACGAGTATAGGTGGGTCCACCCATGCGACCAATGGGATGAAGTTTATCAGGATCAATCTTGAAGTTGTCAAACAATTCGTCGCTGATATGGAACCGAAGCACTTCACCGAAGACGGTGCTGCCACCTCCCGGTCCTGTTCCAAAGTGAATAATTTGTACGAGCTTGCACTCCATGTTAATGTGCGATTCCTTCACGCGGGGAGGTTTGACAAGATCGCTTGGGATTGGCGTAAGGCCGGATTCTATGAACTCATCGATGTTGGGAGGGTATTCTGCCGAGGTAATGTTCATCTGATCGGCAAAATCTTCCGAGACGATATTCACGACAAACTCCTTTGTCGCTTCGACGTTGTTCAGCGTATCTTTGTGCTTGCCATCTTTCCGGATGACAGTCGAGAACAAAACAATTGGTGGATTTGAACACACGCCGTTGAAAAAGCTAAACGGCGCGAGATTCCGTATGCCATCAGGGCTGATGGTCGACACGAATGCAATCGGTCTCGGCACAATGCAGCCGATCATCAGTTTGTAGATGTTGGTGTAGTCGTGTTCAGAGGGGGTGATGATCACGGGAAAACTCAGTAAGGTGATAGGTCATGGGTGATAGGTGTTAGGGTTTGAATTTTTGCAAAGAGTGTTGTAAACCGAACAACATTTTTGCCGATTCTGCATAACGAGCTACCACATCTTCATATTTTAATTGATCGAGATAGCCTTTTTGAAAAGCAACGTAAAGATGGTGTCTAGTTTCCTGAAGTTCTTCTAAGGCTCTGTTGATTCCCTCCAAATAAAGATTGATATGATTGTTATTCCGTCCTTCTGCAAGATTTGCTGGAATCGAGTTTGATGATCTCCGCAATTGAGAACCAAGCTCATACATTTCGAACTTTGGAAATGACAAAGTCACTTCATGCACTTCCAGATGAAGTCGAGTGAGTTTCTGATAAACTTCCAAATCCTCAAAACTCTGAATTTTTTTCTTCACCCTATCACCTACCACCTATCACGTATCACCTTGATCTACTTCTCCATCCAACTCTTCCAATACTCTTTCCATTCTGCCGCTTCACCCTCGGGAGTAACGGAAATTGGATTTACGGTGTCCACCATAACGGCATATTCGTCGGTATACTTCTTTTTCCCTTGTGCTGCTAACGCTTTTGGATGAGGACCATGGTGTATACCTCGTGGATGCAGCGTCACCATGCCGGGCTTAATGTCCTGACGGCTAATGAAATCTCCTGCATGATAAAAAATGAATTCATCTGAATCCGTGTTGCGATGGAAGAATGGAACCTTCAAAGCATCTGGCTCTTCTTCCACTGGGCGAGGAACAAAGCTGCAAATCGTTGCGCCCGGTGTTACAAATGACGTATGTGCACTTGGTGCGATATGTGCACGTGGACTCACAATCGGACGAACCTCCCTGATGTTGAGTTTCCACACAGTCAAATCACCCTTCCATCCGACCACGTCCATCGGGTTGAATGGATACCATATGGATGAAAACTGATCACGGAACTTGATGCGAATTTCCCATTCCTTGTTGTCATCGAGCTTTGGGGAAGGCTCCGGTGTCACTAGGACTGCGGGATCATACAGAGCATGTTGACCTAACAAGCCTTTATCCGGTGGATCGAATTCTCCTGAAGATTGGATGAGCAAAAAGAAATTGTCTTTTGTCTCGGGAATAATCCGATACGTGCTCGCACGTGGAATGGAAATGTAATCGCCTTCTTCGAAATTCAATGGACCCCAATCTGTTTCGATAACGCCTTTTCCACGATGCACAAAGTACAGTTCATCTCCATCAGCGTTGCGATAGTAAAAGGGCATCGGCTCGGTGCGGCGAGAGACAAACATCGTGATTTCATTGTTACGCAAGAATGCAACAGGCGAGCCGTTTGGATTCTTTTGGTCGGCTGGCTGGAGTTTGTTGCAGTCGATTGCATGTGGCCGCACCGCACCTTCGATGCGAATCCAATCTGTCGGCGGATGTGCATGATACAGATGTGCTGATCTACCATAGAATCCCTTGCGTCCGTGTTCTTCCTCGTATGTTCCTTGTGGAAGTCCGACGTGAGCTTGTTTGGCGTATTTACCTTTTTTCAGTGGATACATAATGATTTCCTATTTTAGATTTTAGATTTT
>JACQVI010000094.1 GCA_016209795.1 Ignavibacteriota bacterium | reverse complement strand
TTAATTTTTCATTTTTAATTGTTTCAGGAACTCCTCACCATACTTCCAAATATCTCCGGCACCCATTGTGATAACGATATCACTTTTCCTTATAAGTTTTATAAGGTACTCGGGAATTGCTTTTTTATCCGAAACATAATGAACCTCTTTATGCCCGTACTGCTTGGCAGCATTTGCAATCAACTCCCCCGTAACACCTTGAATTGGATCCTCGCGAGCAGGGTACACGTCCGTAACTACCAACACATCCGATAGGAGAAATGCTTTTCCGAACTCCTCATAGAAATCTCTCGTCCGAGAATAGAGGTGAGGCTGAAACACACACACTACGCGCCGACGCCAACCATTTTTGGCTCCAGAGAGCGTTGCCTTACACTCCGTTGGATGATGGGCGTAATCATCATACAGAGTAACCCCATTCACCTCACCTTTTTTCTCCCACCGACGATACACGCCAGTGAATTTCTCGATCCCTTGTTTCACTTTTGTAAATGGAACACCCAGTTCCAAACCCACAGTAATTGCAGCAAGAGCATTTTGAACATTGTGCTTACCAGGAATCTGAAGGGTGATGTTGCCAAGTTCTTGATTGTGTTTTATGAGTGTAAAAGTCGTCGTATTATCCTTCTGGTGAATCTCAACACCTTGTATGTCAGCTTGCGGGTTTAATCCATACGTGATGATTTTTTTCTTATTGAGCTGTGGGATAATATCCTGTAATGCGGGCTCATCGAGACAGAGAACGATAAATCCATAAAACGGCACCTTGCCTGCAAACTGGACAAAGGCATTTTTAATATCCTCAAGGTCGCGATAGCAATCAAGATGGTCTGTCTCGAGCGTCGTCAGCACTGCAATTGTAGGTGTAATTGAAAGAAAGGATCGATCAAATTCATCAGCTTCAACGACGATAAACTCACCATGCCCAAGCCGTGCATTTGTTCCACCAAGCCCACTGAGTTTTCCGCCTACGATGACTGTTGGATCGAGTCCACCTTCCATCAAAACCAAGCTGATCATGGAAGTTGTGGTCGTTTTGCCATGCGTACCAGCGATGCCGATACCATACTTCAGGCGCATGACCTCAGCGAGCATTTCGGCACGACGAATAATGGGAATTTTCCTTTGCTGAGCTTCGAGCAATTCTGGATTATCCAATGAGACTGCAGAGGAATAAACGAGGGCGTCCACTTCCGGTCCCACGTTTTGTGCTTGATGCCCTTCATAAATCTCCGCCCCGAGCTTTTGAAGCCTATCTGTTATTTCACTCAATGACTTATCAGACCCGCTAACCTTAAATCCCTGATCAAGTAGAATCTCAGCGATGCCACTCATCCCAATGCCGCCGATACCGACGAAATGTATTTTCTTGATTGAGCTAAACATCTGTCTATTTTCCTACTATCATGTGGATCGCAATGAACAACAGGGCAACACCAAAAATTTTTCGCAGCGCTTCAGCGGGAAGCTGATTTGCAAACAGGCCGCCGAAATAACCGCCAACAAAGAAACCAAGACACAACAATGCTGCAACCTTAATATTGACATGCCCTGCCTGGTAGTATTGCCATGCAGCGAGTATGCCAATCGGCGGCACAAGCGTCGCAAGTGAAGTCCCTTGTGCAAGATGTTGATCCCAGCCAAGCAAATAAATAAGGGCAGGGATGAGAAATATTGCACCACCCACCCCGAGAATACCGCTCATAACACCTACAACCAGACCTAATGCCACAAATTGAATAATTTCAATCATGATATCCCTTTCAAACTTTCCTCATGCAAACTGGGAGCGAAATCCAAACATTGGTCGTCTGGCTCGAGGCACATTTGCAGCGATACGATGCATGTCTGCAATGAGTTCTTTTTCTCGTTCATAGCGACCAACTCGAATGCGAAACCATCTTCGACGATCCTTGATCTTAAAAATGACAATCTGCGATTTACCTGCTGTACGCACAGTCCGTTCACGACCTATGTGAATCCAGTCAATAGTTGAAACAGAGATCGATCGCTCATGAAATTTATTGTGAAAGATGATTTGATCTTTGTCAATGATAAGTTTTCGGTCACGCACTTTGTTCAGCACCAACACAACAATTGAAACAATCACAAACACAATGATAATGTAGAGCAGCGGGTCTGCGCCAAGTGATGGTAACCGCTCAAACGTAAATGTCCCCCGAATTCCTGTATACAGCACTAACG
>JACQVI010000092.1 GCA_016209795.1 Ignavibacteriota bacterium | reverse complement strand
GTGTGCTATAGAACTCAACGCTTTCCTTAATCCGACTTCGACGACGCAAACCTGCCGTATCGATCAGGATAATTTCTTCTCCCTGATACCGAAAGATGGAATCAATTGAGTCACGGGTCGTCCCGGGAAGAGGAGTGACAATACTTCGAGGTTTGCTAAGTAACGAATTGACAAACAACGATTTCCCGACATTCTGTTTTCCAACAACAGCAAGTTTCAGACGATCATCTTTGCTTTCTTTTGTCCCATTTCTCGAAAAGCTCTTGGTTACCTCGTCGAGAAAATCGCCAATCTTTCGACCGGCAAGCGCAGAGATCGAAATTGGCTCACCAAGTCCTAACTCATAAAATTGTGCGGTATCAAATTCCCGCTTAAAGCTATCGACCTTATTAACCACCAGATGAATTTTCTTCTTTGATTTTCTTAGGATGTCTGCGATTTCTTCATCAAGCGGGGTGATGCCAGTTGTCGAATCAACCATGAAGACAACCGCGTGTGCCTCATTGATTGCAATCTCTGCTTGTTCACGAATCGCTGATTCAAAGACTTCTCGTGAATTCGGCACATAGCCGCCCGTATCAATGACAGTAAACTGCCTACCAGCCCACTCGGTTGTAGCGTAATGACGATCCCGAGTGACACCAGGATCATCATGCACGATGGCTTTCTTTGCACCGATAATCCGATTGAACAGTGTTGATTTTCCGACGTTGGGTCGTCCAACTATGGCAAGAATATGAGGCATACGGCTTCAAAATTTTCCGCCCTATAATACGAATTTCCTCCCTGAGTTTCAAAAAACTTTGCCTGTCACCTGATTGAAGTAAGGTGCTAAGAGACTCGGGCGTATTTCGCGACATCAGCAAGTTCAACGGTGTACTTATCGAATCCTTTTGATTTGCTGATATACGCAACGACACCATGCTCAAATGCATAGTTGACATCCTCCTCCCGATCTGAAGTACTCACGATAACGATGGGAATGTCTTTTAATATTGGATCGTCCTTGATCACTTTAAGTACCTCTCTTCCATCACGTTTTGGAAGATTCAAGTCGAGAAGGATCAAGTCGGGGAGAGGAAAAGATAGAATGTCGGTGTAGGAATTTTTGTGATAAAGATAATCAAGTGCCTCCTGCCCATCACGGACAACAAAGATGTTTGCTTTCACATTATTGCGTTTGAGGACATACTCGGTAATCTTCTGATGTGCGAGATTGTCTTCAACGAGTAGGATAGTCATGAGCAGATTTTAGATTTTGAATTACAGCCAACAGAACTTAGAGAAATAAGACCTTCGTCTGAAGAAGCAAATTTCACGTCTAAATTTTCAATCTAAAATCCGCAATCGAAAATCTACAATCATTTTTGTCGGGGCGATCCCGCTTTGAGCGGGACGACCTTGGCGCCGAAGGCGCCACGCTCTAACCAGCATCTTGCCAACCATTATCTTGTAAATAGCGTTCCATTCCTCGAGCCTTCACCGTCCGTTCCCAATGCATCGCCTCAGCACGCGTTGCAAATTCCTCTACATGGACAAGTTTCCAAGGAATTCCATGACGTGTAGAACGTGCTTGTCCTGTGTTGTGCTCTAAAAGTCGGTTTGGTGGATCTTCTGTGTGTCCAGCGTAAAACCGTCGAGTTTTTTTGCTGCGAAGAATATACCCGTAAAACATTTGTCGGGGCGACTGGATTTGAACCAGCGACCTCTTGGTCCCGAACCAAGCGCGCTACCGGGCTGCGCCACACCCCGATACAAAACTTTTGACTGAACCGGCGACCTTGGCGCTCAACGAGTCGAGTCATCGACCGGAGGCGCCACGCCCCGTCATACTTTTGTAAGATAACAAAATCACTACGAATATCAAAAGCTGAAATCGACTACACGATCCCCAAGACAAACAATACACCGATCATGAGCACAAACCCTGCGACAATTTTTTTGAAGACGATTGTTGAAAGAAACGTGACGACTCGCTTCCCAACAATCGTTCCCAAAAACGCTATGGCGATGACGATAAGGATATCAAATTGGACTCTGGAGAGATAGTCTTGATCTGAGACAATGTACACAGGGATCCTCGTTACATCAATCGTCAGAGCAATGACTGTTGCTGTGGCAATGAACGTCTCTTTTGAAATCTGATAGTTCAGCAGATACGCAGAACGAATTGCACCTTGATTCCCTACAAGCCCTCCGAGTAATCCCGAGAGAAATCCACCTGCATAATCGACTTTTTGTGGGAACCGAATATTCATACTCTTTGGTGCATACTCAGAGATGCCTAAAGCAATCAACACAACACCAAGGATTATCTTCAAGACACCGGAGTACAGATACACCTGAAGAAAGGCACCAACCACCGCACCAACAATGCTTATGAGACCAAAGCGTTTAACGATAGTAAAATCAACGCTCTTACGAAAGAGAGCAATTTTGAGCAAGTTATTCAGAAAATGAATGATGGCAACAAGGAGGATTGCAAACTTTACCTCGTAAACCAATGTGAAGATTGGAGTAAGAATCGTTCCTAAACCAAATCCTGTCACCAGAGTAAGAAGCGAAGCGAGAAACGTTACGACGTAAATCCAGATATCATGCACCGAACAATCTTCAGGATGAGATAAAGTGGTTGCAAATCATCGAGGCGACGCGAGGAAAGTCATCTTCGCTGTGCACCTCAAACCAACGGATGCGTTTGTTCTGTCGGAACCATGTAAGTTGACGCTTAGCGTACCTTCGCGTGTTCCTTTTAATGAGTCCAATCATCTGTTCGTAAGTTAACTTTCCTTCCAGATACTCAAACACTTCTTTATATCCCGTTGTTTGAAGTGCGTTGCAGTCGAATGTATAGCCAAGGTCTCGGAGAGTTTTCACTTCTTCAACAAGTCCTTGCTCAATCATACGATCAACCCGCTCATTAATCCGTCGATAGAGCTGTTGACGTTCCCATTGCAGACCAACAAAAGCAGACTGAAATTTGATTTCGGTTCTATTTTTTTTAAGCTCAGAGATCGGCACGCCTGTGAGTTTATAGACTTCTAACGCTCGGATTATTCTTCTCCTATTACTTGGCAGCATCCGTGAAGCTGATGCTGGATCAACTGCTATCAGTTCTGCTAACAGTTTTTCTGAACCGTCTGTTTTCAAACGATCATATAATTGCTTTCGAAGTTCTTGATCGGCTGGGGGACCTTCAAAGAATCCATCAATGAGACTCTGTACGTATAACCCCGAGCCTCCAACGACTAAAGGGGTCTTCTTCCTACAAAAGATGTCTTCGATGATTTCGCGTCCTTTCCACCCAAATTCCCCAGCGTTGAAAGCTTGATCTGGCAGTAATTCATCTACAAAATAATGTTTCACCTGTTCACGCTCTTCTGGCGATGGTTTCGCCGTACCAATATCCATGTACTTGTACATTTGTCGAGAATCTGCAGAAATAATTTCGGCATTCAATTGTGATGCGATGAAAAGTGAAACAGGCGTTTTCCCTGAAGCAGTGGGACCGACAAGAACAAGTACGCGTCTGGGGAGGTTCGAGGTTTGAGGTTTGAGGTTTGAGTTCACAACCCAAAGAATTACGAAAAAATTCTTTCTTACATCCCGAACCTGTAACCACGAACCCCAAACCACATACTCACCTCCATCCTTTCCTACCGATAAGCGGGACGAACTTAAACCCGAACGTTTCTCGCTTTTCAAAGTGGTCGTTCACTCGTTTGATGACATGAAGATTTTGAACATCCAGATCACCAATAGGGATGACAAGAATCCCGCCGCTGTTAAGTTGGTCAAGCAGTGGCTGGGGAATTTCCGGTGCGCCTGCAGTAACAAGGATGCGGTCAAATGGAGCAAATTCCTTCCACCCAATCGTTCCATCACCGCACTTGGAAACAATCTGATATCCAAGCTTATCGAATATCTTTCGAGCTTGCGTGAGGAGACCCATGTGCCGTTCAATCGTAAACAACCGTGCACCCATTTCAGCGAGAATAACAGCCTGGTACCCTGAGCCAGTACCAACTTCGAGAACTTTGTCTCCTTCCTTCATTTCAAGGCATTCAGTCATATACGCAACGGTGTAAGGTTGTGAGATAGTCTGCGAGTGTCCAATAGGAAGTGCAGAATCCTCGTAGGCACGATTTATAAAGGGTTCTTGCACAAACAGGTGTCGATCAACGACACTCATTGCTCTCAACACTCGTTCATCACGGATACCACGATGACTCAACAATTCTATCATCTCGTTTCGCTCAACATCGAAACGACGCAGAGACTTTCGTTGCAATGATTCCCTTGGTACTTGTATTTTTTTGAATCGACTAACCACCTGCTTTTAGGGCTTTCCAGATGGATTTGAATGATCGCTCGGGTGGAGCTGATAGTCGGGTGTGCAGTTCTCGTCGCAATTCATGGGTTGTAAGGCTTCGAAGTAAGATGCCATTATCTGCAATAGAAATCTTCCCACTCTCCTGAGAGACAACCACAACAATGACATCCGCCTGCTCCGAAATCCCTAACGCTGCACGATGACGCATTCCTAACACATCATCGCCAAACGTTGATGTTGCAGAAAGCGGGAGCGTTACCCTTGCAGCCTCGATAACTCGATCACGCACAATCACAGCGCCGTCATGCAAAGGCGATCGTGGATTAAAAATTGACACAAGCAGCGGTTTGCTGATGCGAGCCTGAAGCTGAACACCGGTTTCAGCGAACGTTTTCAATCCTGTTGCGCGGACGATGACGACGAGCATCCCATGATGCTTTCGTGTAAGCTCGGATGCTGCGTTGGCAATTTCTTCAATGGATTCGTCGACATCAAGCCGTAGGAACAATCGGACGACTCTATTCCTACCAACAAGAACAAGCAGACGGCGCAGCTCGGGTTGAAACAAGACAATGAAGGCGATCACCCAAATGTCTGTCAGTGTTCTGAGTATCGAGTTCATCGCTTTCAAATTGATTGCCTGAGCGACGAAAGAAAACAAGAGAATCAGCACGAGACCAACAAAAATCTGTGCTGCCACAGTCCCACGCATCACCATGTATAGCTTGTAGAAAATGAACGAAACTAAGGCGATGTCGATGATATCGATTAACGAGACAGAAAGAAAACCGATCTTAAAAAGTTCCATAAGTCAAATTAACCATTTAACCAATTAACAAATTAACTATTGAATAACTAACCACTCACGAATGTACAATAGCATCTACAACCTTTGCAACTCGTTTCAGTTCTTTTACATCGTGGACACGAATCACGTTTGCTCCATTCATAATCGAGACAGCAACGGCAGCGGTAGTACCTTCAAGCCGTTGATCAACGGGCAAGTCTAAGATTTTCCCGATGAACGATTTCCGTGATGGACCGATGATTATCGGGTATCCAAAGCGCTCCAATTCACGGAGCTTGCGAATAATCTCCAAATTATGTTCAAGTGTCTTTCCAAACCCAATCCCCGGATCGACAAAAATCTGCTCGATTCCTTTACTTTCAGCCAACTGAATACCTTCTCGAAGGTACGAACAAACTTCTTCGATAACGTCATCATAGTGAGGGTGATCCTGCATCGTTTTCGGCGTTCCTTTGATGTGCATCAGGATGACACTCCCATGATGATTTGCAACAACGTCTGGTATCTGAGAATCAAAGTGAAAGCCAGATATATCATTGACGATTGTTGCACCTGCGTCAAGTGCACGCTCTGCAACTGCTGATTTGTAGGTATCGATTGAAATTGGAACATCCGTCGACTTTGCTAAGCGCTCGATGACTGGCAAGACTCTTCTGAGTTCCTCATCAAGCGGCACTGGCTCAGAGCCCGGTCGTGTCGATTCGCCGCCGACATCGATAAAATCCGCACCTCCTTCCACCATGTCAAGCCCACGCTTGAAGGCTTGCTCTGTGCCGTAATATTGTCCCCCATCCGAAAAGGAATCCGGCGTAACATTAAGGATTCCTATGACATGCGTGCGCTCGAAGAGATCGTAACGTACATTGCCAAATGTATATGTTGAAACACGGGTAATCATCATGGTATGAGTCGAAAACAACAAAAAAGGGCATCCTGCTTCAGCGGAATACCCTGCGAAACATCACGCAGGCTGTTGCTGCGCTGCTTCCCGCATCGCTTTGCGCTTTGCTTTCATCCGTTTGATTTTTTTTTGATGCTTTTTCATAACGAGTTTTAGCTTTTTATTCATAACCTTCCTTCAATGGTTGTACTGATTATGGTTCGCTGCAAGAATGGTAAAACCCACAACGCAGGCAAACAAGCTTACACTTAATGCTCTCAAGTTTAGTCCCACAGTTGGCACAATACTGCCAGTAGTGCTCAGCGGGGGATCGCTGAACTACCCTATTATCTTTTGAAACGGGTTGCGCTTGTTGTATCCTTGGTTGAAGTTCCATCACTGAAATGAAAATACAAGATTTTTAGATGGGATGCAAGAAACTTAGTTGCTCTAACTTTTATGATTTCTTAACGAACTTGGCAATAATTTGCTCAGGAAAATGCAAAACAAAAAAG
>JACQVI010000091.1 GCA_016209795.1 Ignavibacteriota bacterium | reverse complement strand
AGGATTAAAAAAAGAGTTGATAAAATATTACAACTCTTTTTATGGTAAGCGAGAGATTAAATGGAAAAAACAACTTGGCGATGATATTGATTGGAGACTTTCCTTTGATTATCTAAAAGAAGCGGATACGACAAAGCATGTTCATCGGCTCCATCCCTATAAGGGGAAATTCATTCCGCAATTGGTAGAGTATTTTTTAGATGGACACACCGATGAATTTAAGCAGAAAGTTTACTTTAAGTCGGGTGACATTGTGCTTGATCCATTTTGTGGAAGCGGGACAGCATTAGTCCAAGCAAACGAACTTGGAATGCATGCCGTGGGAATTGACATTTCGGCTTTTAATGCTCTGATCAGTAATGTTAAAGTTGGTAAATATGATTTTGTCGATTTACACAAAGAAATCAATCACATCACGACAGAGCTTAAAAAGTTCATTTCCGATTCAGATACCGTTAAGTTTGAAAATGAGCTACTTGAAGAATTGAAAAAGTACAACGACGAATATTTCCCTTCGCCAGAGTATAAACGCAGAGTGAGATTGAATGAGCTTGATGAAGAAGCATATGGTAGCAAGAAGGAACAAGAGTTTTTGCCTAAATATCAGGAATTGGTGAAAAAATATAATATCGAACTAAATCAAATGCATGCGGATCGATTCCTTGACAAGTGGTACCTGCACCATGTAAGAAAGGAAATTGAGTTTGTCTTTCAGCTTGTAAAAAGCATCAAGAACGTTACAACCAAGAAAGCTGTAACCATAATTTTCAGCAGAACGATTCGTTCATGTCGAGCGACAACCCATGCTGACCTTGCAACGTTGATTGATCCAGTAGCGACAACCTATTATTGTAGCAAACACGGCAAAATCTGCAAACCGTTGTTTTCGATTCTAAGCTGGTGGGAAAGATACAGTAAGGATACTATTAGTAGACTTGCTAAGTTCGAAAAGCTCAAGACAAATACGTTTCAGTATTGCTTGACAGGAGATTCCAGAACGATTGATATAGTTCATACGCTACAAAAACATCATTCAAACTTAGCTAAACTTGTCAAAGAGAGAAAAATCAGGGGAATATTTTCGAGTCCTCCGTACGTTGGATTAATTGATTATCACGAGCAACATGCTTACGCTTACGACCTTTTCGGTTTCAAGAGAAACGACGAAATGGAGATTGGACCTTTGTACAAAGGAGGCGGCAAGGAGGCAAAGGGTTCATACGTCGAAGGAATTGTTGCTGTATTGGATAATTGTAAAAGGTTTATGATCGACGACTTTGATATACTTCTTGTTGCAAATGACAAACACAATCTTTATCCTTTGATCGCGGAGAAAGCAGGATTATGCATAGTGCAACAATTTAAACGCCCCGTATTGAATAGAACAGAGAAAGATAAGGGGGCTTATTCGGAAAGTATTTTTCATATGAAAGGGGTTAAACGGTAGCATTGCTGAATGATCAAAAGTTACATATTATTGAGGTAATTAAAACTAGTTTGAGAAACAAGTTCGCAACTTATAGACCAGAAACAACAGAAATGCCATTCCATTTCCGCCTATTAGGAAAAGATCGGATGGCTCTATACTCTTTCATTCAATCTCTAAATACCACTTTTGGAACTTCTATCTATGAGCCAGTTGCAGTATCTCTGGCTAAAAGTAAATTCAGGAAGGTGGAAGCACAGTACACACTCGGGGATACTATAAGCGAAGAGGCTCAGAAGGTAATTCAAGGCATTATGAACAAACTTACGATTGGACATGATGTGAATAAGGATAAGGAAATTGAGTTGATTCGTCGTGTATGTCAAACTGGAAAAATGAACAAGCTGAAGAGCGCAAAAGTGGATGTATATGTCGAGTCAGAAGAAGGCGAGGTATTTCTGTTCGATCTCAAGACAGTGAAACCCAACACGGGAGATTTTAAATACTTCAAACGTACGCTTCTTGAATGGGCTGCCATTTGGTTGAGGACCAATTCTGAAGGTAGGGTTAATACGATATTAGCGATTCCATACAATCCTTATGAACCTGAACCTTATGAACGTTGGACACTTAAAGGCATGCTTGACCTTGAGCATGAATTGAAAGTTGCTGAAGAGTTTTGGGACTTTCTCGGTGGCGAAGGTGCGTATCAAGAACTCTTAGATTGTTTTGAACGAGTTGGGATAGCACTGAGAGATGAAGTAGATGAATATTTCTCAAGGTTCAAATGAAAAATTAATGGAAAGACACTTCTATGGAAAAATTATTATTTGATTCCGATCCAATCATTCACACAACTGGCGCTTTCTTAAGACCAATGAAAGTACCAGATAGTGAAGGCAAAGAAATTTGGTTATGGTTTGTGTCAGAATTCAATGAAGATACTTTTAAAGATGGTAAGGTCTACAATCCTAAGGAGTTCGGCAAAACAAAAGCAGAACTACTTGTTGATACGACCGCAGAACTGTTCGAAACCTAAGCTTTGAAACGCATGTTGATTATACTGAGCCCATGCACAGAAAAGCCGCTTTATATTGTTGTCTCTTGTTCCTCTTCCTGACCTCCGCCTCTGCCCAATTTTTCTACTTCGGGCGGAATAAAGTCCAGTACACGGACTTCGAGTGGCACGTCCTGAAGACCGAGCACTTCGATATCTATTACTATCCCGAGATGAAAGACTTAGCCGAGCGCGGGGCTTTCTATGCCGAAGAAAGTTACCGTGTGCTCGAGCAAAAGTTTAATCACAACGTTCTCAATCGGATTCCACTGATCTTTTACAGCTCGCATCTGCATTTCCAGCAAACCAATGTAACACCTGGTTTCATCCCAGAGGGTGTTGGTGGATTCTTTGAGTTTCTCAAAGGTCGAGTTGTTATTCCGTACAACGGATCGATGTGGGATTTCCGTCACGTTATCCGTCACGAGCTTGTGCACGTCTTTATGCACAGCAAGATCAATCGGGTTCTCGTTGATCACCGGATGACGGCAGACCGACTTCCGCCGCTGTGGTTTGTGGAAGGACTGGCAGAGTACTGGTCAACTGATTGGGATATTCAAGCTGAGATGGTCATGCGCGATGCGGTTGTCAGCAATTATCTTGTTCCATTGACAAATATAGATCGAATTTTTGGAACATACTTGATGTATAAAGAGGGACAAAATATTCTCCAATACATTGCCGAGTACTATGGTGATGAAAAGATTCTTCTTCTGATGGAAAACTTCTGGAAGTCCAGCTCGTTCGAAGAAGTTTTCAAGCAATCTCTTGGAAAGAATTATGCTGAGTTCGATAAGGAATGGACCTACGCCATGAAGAAAAAATATTACCCACTCCTTGCAGCATCCGATCAGCCAAGTGCAGTGTCTGAGGAGATTGTTATGGAAGGATTCAACTCCAAACCCGTGTACTTCAAACATGGAGACAAAAAAGAAATCTATTTCATTGGCAACCACACGGGTTATACCAGTATCTTTCGTACACAATTAGATAGCTCTAACGCAAAACCTTCGGTGGTCATTGAAGGAGAGAAGACGGATGAGTTTGAAGCATTTCACCTTTTCCAAAGTAATCTCGCAATTTCAATCAACGGCGGGCTCGCTTTTGTGACCAAAAGCGGTGAGAACGATGCGTTACATCTCTATGATGTGATGAACGAAAAGATTATCACAACGTTTCATTTCAAAGACCTTGTTGTCCTTGGCTCGCCAACATGGTCACCAGACGGAAAACAGATTGCCTTTACATCCGTTGATAAATCAGGCAGCAACGATCTGTACATCTGGGATATGGAGAAAGAATCATTGACACGCTTGACGAACGATGTTTACGACGAGCGTGACCCATCATGGTCACCAAATGGCAACACCATCGTATTCAGCTCCGATCGTACGCCATTCGGTGAACATGGAAAATACAATCTGTTCCTCTATGATTTAACAACGCACGACATCCGATACCTCACCTACGGAAACGAGAACTACTACACTCCGCGCTGGTCACCTGATGGAGATGCCCTGATCTTCACAGCGGATATCGGAGGCTCAAGGAATGTCTGGATGATGCAATTCGATTCTCTCACTGGAACCGCATCCGAAATGCGAAAGATTACCCAGTTCACAACCGCTGCATTCGATCCAGCGTGGGCAGATAGTGATTTGGTATTTGTTGCTTTTGAAAACTTCAGCTTTCAAATCCGCTCACAGAACAACGCGTATCGAGCGTATGATTCATCGACAGTCGTACGTCAATTGAATTTCATTGTAACAGAAAAACAATGGTTGCCACACTCCGTTGCCGGAGAATCGGAAGTACAGTCGAGGCGCTACAAGGGTGAGTATAGCCTTGACATCGCACAAAGTCAGATTACAACCGATCCCGTGTTCGGAACAACCGGTGGAGCATTCCTCGCACTGAGTGACCTGTTAGGGAATGAGCAATATAACTTTCTCGTGTACAATACTGCTCAAAGCTCCGACGAGTTACTCTCAAGTTTCAATATTGCAATTTCTCGTATCTCCCTGGAGAAACGTGCGAACTATGCTTACGGGATTTATCGCTTCAGCGGGAGACGCTACGATCTTACTGATCCCGACGAGTTTTTCTTCGAGCAAGTCTTCGGTACCTATTTCACGCTCAGCTATCCGATTTCCAAGTTCAGAAGAATTGCCATCTTAACAAGCTTGAGCAAATCGGAGAAGAGCGTTTCCGATGATAAGGTATTGAGCTTCGCGTCACCAACCTTCGATCGTTCACGACGAGCACTTTTCCTCTCGAATGCAATCTTCTTCGTTCATGATAACTCGCTCTGGGGACCAAGCGGACCACTCGATGGACATAGATTTAATCTCACGTTAGCGTACACGACGGATATCCAGTATTCGAATGCCAACTATTATTCAATCATTCTTGATTACCGCCATTACTTCCGCATTGCGAAACGTTCGGCGTATGCCTTGAGAGCATGGTTGTTTTACAATGAAGGCAATGAAGCGAGGCGTTTTTTCATGGGTGGAAGCTGGGATTTGCGTGGCTACCCACTCTGGTCGATCAGGGGAAAGAAACTCTGGCTCACAAGTCACGAACTTCGCTTCCCATTCCTCGACCAGCTTGCCATTAGGTTTCCGTTTGGAGGACTGACGTTAGTCGGTATTCGAGGTGCGTTGTTCTTCGATGCTGGCAGTGCATGGGACAACACGTACCGAGAAACTCTAGGCAGCGTGGGCGGTGGAGTAAGACTTAACCTCGCCGGGGTGTTGGTCCTACGCTACGATTTAGGAAAGCGTATTGAAAATAACTTCTCAAGGTTTCAGCAAGGTTTGTTCCATCAATTTTTCTTTGGATGGGATTTTTAAGTCATGCGACATTGTGTGTTACTCTTTCTTTCGTTGTGTGTTGTTGGGTTGCAGGGATGTAGTTACCTTCGCATGCAGCAAGCCGTTAGGGCAAGTCCAACAGATTGGATCATGTATGGTGGTTCAATAGGTCGGACGAATCATTCGTATGAGACTCTGAAACCGCCATTCGTGAAAGTTTGGGAGTATGATGCCTCTGCTGGATTCAGCCCGTACTCTGGCGCAGCCTCTGATGGATATCTCTTCGTTGGTAATCTTCAGGGTGAAGTTCACGCTATAGAGATCAGCACAGGCAAAAAAATCGGTGTGCATGACTTTGGTTCATCGATTGTTGGTACACCAATTATTGAGAACAACACTTTGTTTGTCGCTCTCACAAATGAAAAAGAAAACCTGGTTGGATACAATCTGTTAACAGGTAGGGTCGTGTGGCGCGCTGTCGTTGGAAACGTTGAAAGTTCTCCGCTCATGATTGGAGATCGCCTCTATGTGACAACACTGCAAGGTAAGCTTATCTGTGTGAATAAGCATACTGGAGAGACGATATGGACATACAAAATTCCTGTTCAGCAAAGGCCAACGATCATTCGCTCATCGCCATCCAGTGATGGAAACATTATACTTTTCGGTTGCGATGACGGACATTTGTACGCTGTTGATGGTAATGATGGGACATTCCGGTGGAGTGCAAAAACTGGTGGTAGTATTGTCTCATCGCCTTCTATACGTGCAAGAAAAGTTGTGGTTGGGTCTCTCGATGAGATTCTTTATGCCTTTGACGTTGACAACGGAAATCTTGTGTGGAAGCAAGCTCTTGGCGCCAAGATCTATGCTTCACCCGCCATCAATGAAAAACACGTTTACATCGGCACATCAGCACAAACATTTTATTGTATAAGTTTAGAAACAGGAAACGTGATTTGGAAATTCAGCACGAAGAGTGTTATTAATGCACCACCATTAATCTCTGGTGATATTGTTTATGTTGGATCTCTTGATAAAAATCTTTATGCACTCCATAGTGAGACAGGTGATCTGCTCTGGCAATATCAGGCAAAGGGCCGCATCAAAACCATGCCAATTATTTCGAAACAACGTCTCATCGTGTTCGTTGAAGATCGTTCTGTGATTGCTTTCAAGAATGTAGAATCTGAATGATCAAAAGACGGTGCATTATACTAACATTTCTTTGCTTCGTGTCATACATCGTCGTGTATGGCAGTTTGCACGTCAACAATGCAAATGATACAACACAGAATACTGCTACCTCGAAGGCAACACTTACTGTGCAGTCAAATATTGTTGGTACACAGGTTTATGCTGACTCAGTACTTCTGGGTTTCACTCCATTGGATACTGTACAACTCGAATCAGGCGTGCATGTGTTCCGATTCCTCCATCCTGATGGTCGAAGCTGGCTCCACTCAGCGATCGTGGAAACACTAACTCTGTACTTCTCACAACATCTTCATCATCGCGTAACATTTCCAAACGTTTACCACATAAGTTCCGAACCGTATGGTGCAACCGTATTCGTTGAAGATTCTGTCATTGGACAAACACCATTACGTTTACCACTCACATCAATGGCAGACACCTTGAGGGTTACAAAAGATGGGTTTCGAGAAGAACTGCTCCAAATAACTCCTGCGATGAATCAAATTCATGTTCCGCTTACATCCCTCCATGGCGGTCCACTATTGTCCACATCTCCATATCTCTCGGCAAAAACATCCAATAATAATCTGCCTCTCTTTATCACCACGGGAACAACAGTATTGGCAGGTGCCACTGCCGCGTATTTCAAAATCAAGGCTGATAAATACTACAATGACTACCGCACATTCGGCGATCAACACCACCTTCAAAAGGTCAGAGAGTATGATAGAATCTCGGGAATTTCCTTAGCCGCTACTGAATTAAGCTTCCTCCTGCTGACGTATTTGCTTCTTTCCCGCTAATTGTGTGCAAAAAACGATAAAAAACTTGACTTTCAGTAACATCAACACTATATTACGTCCAATTATGACAATGCAGAACACTGGTGTTCGATACAATCATATCTAAACGGATAACGTTATGAACTTGCCCAGCGTTGCCCAGCCATCACTGCCACCCGATCTCAATGAAGCTATGGAATTTATCAGGAATGTTCCCATCTTCAGCGATATTGATGTAGAGCAATTAGCAAAAATTGTTCGTGTTGGTGTACGGAAGAAATACAAAAAAGGCAGCATCATCCTTCTGGAAGAGGAGAGTGGGGCAGCACTGTTTGTTATCCTGTCGGGGAAAGTCAAAATTGTTCGGACGGACGATGATGGTCGGGAAGTAATTCTTTCAATCCTCAGCGAGAATGATTTTTTTGGTGAGATGTCTATTCTTGATGGACTTGCACGTTCAGCAAGCGTCGTTGCCATAACAAAAACAGAGTTGTTCATGATTCATCGACGGGATTTTCTTACATTGATGGAGGACGTTCCTTCAGTAGCAATAGCTTTGCTGAAAGAACTTACCATGAGACTCAGGAAAGCAGATTCACAAATCAAGAGTCTCTCGCTCAAAGATGCCGCGGGGCGAGTAGCAAATGTTGTTCTTCAATTAGCCGATGATATCGGCACAATCCGTAAAGGAAGAGTTGAGATCGATGAGCTTCCGCTGCAGCAAGACCTTGCAAATATGGCTGGAACTTCTCGCGAAACAATTTCGCGCGTGATTCATATGTTTATCAAAAAAGGTCATCTTGACCTCCAAGGAAACAAGCTCATCATTAATGATTACGAGAAATTCAAGGGACTTTATCTGTAATAATCACTGTAGCTATAGTCACAAGTAACTCCCATGCACGACCCGGGAGGGTCCATGGACGCCAAAGCAGATCTACACACACATACGATATACTCAGATGGTGCACTGTCACCGTACGAGCTGATTACGAAAGCCAAGAGTGTTGGACTCGAGACTATCAGCATCACTGATCATGATAGCGTCAGTGGTCTTGATGAAGCGGACGATACTGGAAAGAAACTTAACGTCGAGGTTGTCCCGGGTGTCGAGCTCAGTGCGAGTTTCGATGGTGAAGAAGTTCACATCCTTGGATATTTCATAGACTACCGCAGCCAATCCCTGTTAAGTGCGCTTGATGTATTTCGTAAGGAGAGAATACAGCGCGCTGAACGCATCGTTGATAAATTGAACCAGATAAACATCCCGTTGAAACTGGAATCGGTGTTTGCCACGTCAAAAGGTAATTCCATCGGGAGACCCCACATAGCAACAGCATTAGTAAATGAAGGTCATGCGGAATCGTACTACGATGCATTCAATAAGTACATTGGTGATGGACGTCCTGCGTATGAAAGGAAAATGGCTTTTTCAGTTGAAGAAACTCTCCAATTGATTACTGGATCTGGTGGGCTTTCGTTTCTCGCTCATCCAGGACGCTTGGTGAGTGAGAAGATGCTCTTTCAGATCATTAAAGCAGGTCTCGATGGTATCGAAGTCGTCCATCCAAGCCATTCACCAGATCTCATTCGCTACTACCGTGGGATTGTTAATGAATACAGTTTGCTTGAAAGTGGTGGATCAGATTTTCATGGAGGGTTGAAAAATGATGAAGGGGTGTTGGGCCAGTTTGGCATTTCAGTCTCGGCGGTCGAAACAATACGCCGACGGTTAATAGCCAACTAACTGGTGAATGACCTTAATTCATAACGGCAAGAATCCATCAATGGCAACTATCATTGAAGGTAATCTGAATGCAGCTCCATATTCGTTTGTTATAGTTGTAAGTCGCTTCAACGAGTTCATTACAAGGCGTCTCCTTGAGGGCGCACTGGATTGTTTGCGGCGGCATGGGGCTGAAGAGAAAGCTATCGAGGTCATCTATTGTCCTGGTGCTTTCGAAATACCACAAGTTGCGCGCCAGCTTGTCCTTACGAAGAAGTATGACGCTGTGATTTGTCTCGGCTGTATTATTCGTGGTGAAACACCTCACTTCGAATATATCGCAAGTGCAGTGACAACAGGGCTAACGCGACTTGCAGAGGAGACTGATACCCCAATTGCCTTCGGCGTTTTAACGACAAATACCTTTGAACAAGCCGTTGAGCGCGCCGGTTCAAAAAATGGCAACAAAGGCTGGGATGCCGCATTATCCGCTATTGAGTTGGCTGATTTGAGAAAGAAGATTTCCAGCAAGAAAAAATAATTCTGTTGGTTGAGAGCGTGAGGTGGAGTTTGACTAAGGTGCGATTGTTCCTAATGCTATTCTCTGTTAGCACAATAATCGCTTCAGCTAATGTTGGAGAGTGGAAAACCTACACTGCGAAGCGTGAGATACGAGATCTTACTGTCGTCGGTGACATACTCTGGGCTGTTACAAACGGTGGTTTGTTTTCATATCGAATGTCCGATGGCTCATTCGCTGAGTATACGACTTCAGATGGTCTGAGAACAATTGACCTGACTGCAATAACATCCGATGGACAAGGAACACTTTGGATCGGTGCTTCAAATGGATTTCTCCATCGTTTTCGTCCTGCCCTAAACGACTGGCTGTATATCACCGATATCTTTCTCAAACCTAATCCCCAAAAACGGATAAATGGTTTGCAGATTCATGGTGATACGCTGTTTGTTCTTTCTGATATTGGTCTGAGCATATTTTCAACTTCTCGTCTGGAGTTTGGTGATACCTATACAAGGTTTGGTACTCAGCCGAATCAAATCGCTGGCAATATAACTTCTGTCCAGCTTTTCAATGCAAAGGTGTGGGTTGGAACTCGACAAGGAATTGCAACGACCCCTCTTTCTAATTCAAATCCTTCTGTGCCTGAGTCGTGGCAGGTCTATAAAGTTTCCAATGGACTGCCGTCGGACAATATTAGTGCTCTCGTCAAAGCTTTCGATACACTTTATGCTGCAACATCTCAAGGTCTGGCAGTATACAATGATTCCCTCTGGACTACTATCACTGGAACATCGGGATTGAATACTGTTGATGCGATTCCAAATCCTCAGTTCTGTTTTGATTGCCCAGTTCTCTATTTCATTACACAGGCGGAAATTTGGGCGTATGGTGGTAACAATCCTCTCGCCCTCATTGCAACTGGCTTTACCTCAAACCTCACAACGATCCTCACAGATACAATCCTGGGTTCTGAGAAAGATGCTCTTTTCCTTTCCAAGAGTGGCTCATGGGTTTCCGCCGTTCCCCCTGGTCCACCATCAAATAAATTTGTTGGCATCACAGTGGATGAACAAGGAGTTGTTTGGTCAGGAACTGGCTCAGGCAATGGAGACGGCTTTATGAGTTTCGACGGAACAATGTGGAAGTCATATACAATCGCACAGGATCCCAGATTGGGGAACAATAATTACTATAAGGTCAGCATCGGCAAAGACAATGCTAAATGGGTCAGCAACTGGGGTAATGGTGTAGCGTTACTTGATGATCAAGGTAGTTTGCGCAACGTCTTTAACGCAGCAAATGGACTGTTGCCCACTGTTCAAAACGATACCTCGTTTGTTGTAGTCGGTGGCGTTGCAGTTGATCAAAATGGTGTTACATGGATAACTAACCGTACACCGCCTGATAGCATTGCTGTTGTGCTCTATCATCTCGATTCATCGCTTAGCTATAATGTTCGTTTTTTCCAGAACATACGAGATCCTCTTACTGTTTTTACTGACATCGTCATTGATTACAACGGGACAAAATGGTTTGCAAACTATAATCGCTTCGAGCCTGAACAAGCACGTGCTCTCTATTACTTTAATGAAAACGTTTCACTTCCTGGCACGATCAATGGATGGGGAGCGCTGACCGTTAACGAAGGATTGACCAGCAATCAAGTCTGGTCGCTTGCTGTCGATCGAGAGGGTGACCTGTGGATCGGTTCTGACAGAGGAATAACTATTATCTTTAATCCTGCAAACCCGCGTATATCCATGGCTGCATACCATCCGCTGCGAGATCAAGTTATTCAGGCAATTGTGGCTGATCCCCTTAACAATAAATGGATTGCAACCAAGCAAGGTGTCTTCGTTTTATCATTTGACGGTACTTCAATCCTCGAGCGCTATACCGTCGAGAATACAAATGGCAAACTCCTCGACGATGATGTTGCCTCATTAGCAATCGATGAGCGCTCAGGCATCGTGTACTTCGGGACTGAAAAAGGTCTTTCAAGTCTTACGACAGATGCAACCGAACCTGTTCGCTCGTTCGAGCAATTAGCATTCACACCTAACCCTTATTATCTTCCTTCACCAATTCAGCTTACAGTCGATGGGCTTATGCAAGGGTCAACGCTCAAGATTTTTACCGTTGACGGTAATCTTGTTCGTGAAATTCACACATCAGGAGGAAGAATAGGATTCTGGGACGGACGAGATACACAAGGGTCGTTTGTGGCAACGGCTGTGTATCTCATTGTAGCGTATTCAGAAAATGGAAATCAAGTTGCAACGGGAAAAGTTGCTGTAATAAGGAGGTGATGAGTTTACCGGGGTGATGACATAATCTGTTGTAACACAGTTATCATAACTCACTAACAAGTTGTTTTGCTAAGGAGGGAGTAACACTTATGGACCAAGTTGTTAACACTAAAGAGAATCTGTTCACAAAGCGAGTCAGGGCAGGAAAGCGCACGTACTTCTTTGACGTGAAAGCTACCCGATCAGCAAAAGATTTTTATGTCATTATCACCGAAAGCAGACGCATTGGTGAGGAAGAATATCAAAAGCATAAGTTGTTCCTCTACAAAGAAGATTTCAAGAAATTCATTGATGCTTTACAGGCAACAGTGGATCATGTAGAACAGGAACTGCTTGAAAAGTCAGAAAGGGTCGTCGCAGCATAGCGCATTATTCTTACGGGGGATTTCTTCGAACGTTGTGTCGCACTATTATAGGTGAAGTGTAAAAACACGAATGTCCTCTCAGTCCCTTGTAACGGCAGTTATTATTAATTTTCAAACACCGGATTTAACGCGACGGGCAGTAATCTCCTTTCGCACACACTATCCTACTCTCCCGCTTCTGCTTATCGACAACGGATCAAAGGATGAAAGTATATCGATGTTGGAAGAGATCAGGCAACAATCCCCTGCATGTACTGATGTCATTCTTAATAGCCATAATCTTCATCACGGTCCAGCCATGGATCAGGCACTTCGATATCTCCAATCACCCTACGTTCTGTTCATCGATTCCGATTGTGAAATCCTCAAGGGCGGATATCTTGAATCGATGCTTAACCTGATACAGCATGAACGCAAAGCGTATGCGATTGGCAAACGTATTTATATGAATAAGCGCGGCTTCGATATAGCGAAAAGTGACGAAGCTATCCTCTATATCCGACCAATCTTCATGTTAATAAACCGAGAACTCTATCTTACACTTCCCCCATTTCAACGACACGGAACTCCTTGTTTAGAGAATATGAGGGCTGCTACAGAACAAAAGTTACTGTTAATCGACTTTCCTGTTGAACTCTACATCCAACACAGGGGTCGAGGAACTGCAGAACGGTATGGCTACAACCTTGGTTGGTGTAGCAAATTGCAGTACCTGTTAAATAAACTTGGATTGTAATCGAAGCAGTGTAGGCAATTCCCTCTTGCTGTCAAGCGTACAAGCGTATCGGTTCCGACTTAGGCAAGCTGGGCTACGATAACCGCTGAAAAGCAAAAACGACGATTGCTTGCTTTGGTTATTTTGCGAGAAGCATCTTCTTTACATCGGTGAAGTTCCCTGCTCGCATCCGATAGAAGTACACGCCACTCGAAAATTCAGAAGCATCCCACTCAACTGTGTACTCGCCCGGTTCTTTCACCTCGTTTAGCAATGTTACAATTTCTTGCCCTAAGATATTGAAAACCTTAAGAACTACGTGACTGTAATCCGCAAGCTGTAATCTGATATCTGTCCTAGGATTGAAGGGGTTCGGATAGTTCTGGTGCAGTGCAAATTCTTTTATCATTCCTCTTAAATAGTGGAGGATTATCGGATGAGGAGGATTTTCTTCACATCAGTGAATTTTCCCGCCGTCAATCGATATACATAAAGTCCACTTCCTAAGAGACTTGCATCAAACGCGATTTGGTGGAATGCAGCATCCATTTCGGCATGATCAAGCAGCACTGCAACTTCCTGCCCGAGCGTGTTGTACACCTTCAACGTCACGACCGCTGGCTCAGGCAAGTCGAACTGGATCACTGTTGATGGGTTGAAGGGATTGGGGTATGCCTGATGTAATGCGTACCGGTTTGGGGTTTGTCCCGACTTTGTCGGGATGAGGTTTGAGAGCGCCCCATCGGGTGGCGTTGGCGGCAACTCATTAATCGGCACAATGCGAATCTTGCTTACCTGTTGTGTCGCTGCTGTCGCCGAAAGAATCAGCTCACCATCCTCACGTACTTTCACCCAATATGCGCGTCCAGACTCAATAGTATCGGCGACAAAATACCCATTTCGATAGCCAAAGAATTGCGAGGTAACCAGACCTGCAGGATTGGATTCGATGGATGAAACACTGACAGGAAGATGGAAAGAACCAATCAAATTCCACCCTTCATACACTGGTATGACCAATGAATCATACTCTTCCCCTTCAATGTCAATATTCTTTTCGGATTGAAACTTTAACCAATAACCTTCACCACCCTTCAAAGAATCTCTTGGAACATATCCTGCAGCAGTATATCCCCATGCTTCACTAATGGCGTCCGGAAACAAATCAGTTCGTGCCTTAGCGAATGGAAATGGGTTGGAAAGCATGTTCCACCTCTCTGCTGCAATGATTCGGACAGGAAAATATAAGCACATCCAATCTACACCCGTCTCATTGCCGATCACGATGTCTAAATCGCCATCGTTCAAGTACGGGATGATATTCGTCATGAAGAAGCTCGATGGTAAATTAGCAAGACTGAGTATAAACGTCACATCCTGATTATGGTTCCATGTTCCCGAAGCTCCGGGGAGATCCTTCAGCATAGACCCAGTGAGAAACGATGTGCCTTCGAAGAAGGCAATAAAATCGCTGCTGGTTTGTCCCGATGATGCAGCCCTCGCACGAAATTTTAATGTTGCTGACGTTACACCACCGCCCGGCACAGTAAACTTGAACGTGTGCACAAAGAACGCATTCGGCAGATGAATGCATCCAGGCCGGTTGGGAATTTCATCGAAGTCGAGAAAGCCATAGCATTCAGTGTTACTGTATTGTGAAGTCAAGGAATCTATAATGGCTGTATCAGGGCTTGCTGGCTCTGCTGGACATGTGAAACTATCCACCATGCCGCTGCAGTGTATACGTTTAAACACTGTCTCAGCCGGTTGCGCAAACGACCATTGAGATATGAACAATAAACTGATACTAAAAAGCAGCACGTTCCTTAGCATGATTATTTTATTCATTCCACTGCCGGCGTTAACTGTTTTTGCTTTCATGATATTTCCCTTTCTGAATTCCAGATAGTCTTTTACCTGAGAACGTATTTGTACACATAATACAATTGATTTCTGTCTGTCTTGTTTATACTGGTTGATGTATCTTCAAGACGATGATATTTTCGTTTCCAGATCCAAAACGTCTTCGAGAATCGCTTGCCGAAGATCTTGATCGTAAAGGTGATTTTCTTTCCCTTGATTTCTTCCACCTGTAACGATATCATCTGCGTGCTGACGAGACCCTTGTTGTAGACGTCGTTCGAGTTGACAACGCGGACTTCTTCCCAGTTTTTCTTTCCATACGACTCGTAATAATTTGGGAAGACATTGTTATTAATTAGATCAATAGAGCCTGCATAATGGTCTGCAGCGCTCTGAAGGAACGAGTAATGCTTTTTGTTATTGTTGGTGTTTTCCATCCTCTTCAACGCATCGTAACTCGCTTGGCCCGGGAGACGGGATACCAAAACGGGTTGCACCATGCCTGTTGGCGATAACCATGGGACACACCCAGTGGATGCAAAAAGGTATCTAACAGCATCTATATAAGCCCCCCAACTTGATGGCAATTGATTACTTAATTGCTGTAGGGGATCCTGGGATGGACACACACTGGGAATTGTATTGCAAACAATATTTCGCATGATATCGGATGTCCACAGATCGAGTTTTTGATCGAGATAATAGCCAATCGCTCTTTGTGGTGGAATCCCCATGTCATAGATGCGTTCGTTTATCATGGATGCGACTTTGAGAACATCCGGTGAACCTCCAGATGCAATAGCGGCAATTCCTGCCGCCCAAGCTGCTATTGTCAGCAATCCCGGTTTTGGCAGATAACGATTTTGATAACTCACACGCAGATCGGTGTTTCCGCATTGACAGTCAATCGAGAGCACACCGTCATCGAATCCATGGTGAAAAATATTTTTAGCAACCACATGAAAGAAAGGATTGGAACCGCCACCATAAAGGCCATACTCGGAAGGATGTCCACCAGCAACAGTGATGACATCCATTGGCGTTCGTTCGATGAGATTGATCTGGGCAAGTGCTTTAAAAACCCAGTACCATGGATTCTGGTTATAATTGGGATCATTATTTTGTATATTGTCTTTTAATTTCTTGAACAGCTCACCCCCGTAGATATATCGGGGTATTGCCATATCGAGAAGCTGAGAAGTGTAGAGCCATAGATCAAGAGGTGTTGGAATACAAGTTCCCCAGGGGAGGAAGTTATTTGCAATTTGAAGGAGCGGACTACTCGATGCGGCGGGGGCAACTAACAGGGCGAGTGTGGCATAATTACTCCCCATGAACGCACCCTGGATGGCAATGTGCAAATCGCAGCGTTCGGCTATGTAGCCAATGTCACCGATCATGAGGTTCAAAAGCATGTTTGTTCTTACGAGTTCGGCGAACGACAGAGCAACGTTACTGAACAACGATCCCGCCGAGTGCGAAATAATCACATACCCGTCACGCCCGAACGTGTTATCCGGCCGTTGCTCGTTCGGATCGCACTTTTTGACACCCTGACCATAACGCATTGCCTTCGCGATCTGATCTAAGATGGCGTGAACAGCGAAGATACCCGACTGTGTTGCGGGGTGAGCAACAACGATGAAGCGATTCTTGTAACCATACCCCGATGGGGTCGTTCCCGCTGGATCACGTCCCAAGTACTTCTGGATGTGCTCGCGCCAATACTCATTGGCGCCATCTTTCCAGTAGCCACCCTCATTGTAAAACTGCGATCTGTGTGTGGGCCAACGAGTATGCGAAGGATGCGATGGCGGTTGACAGAGTCTATCTTCCATGGGTTCGGTCCGAAAACCATGAACGAACACAATGTCCCTTCCACCGAATGGGCTGTTGATGGGGTCAGGCGGCGGTCCTTTTGGAACAATCGTATCGCATGGCGCATCAATTGCACCGAGACTGAAGAGAGTATCAAGCAAATTTCCAGCATATCCTTGCAATGAATCTTCAAGTGCAAGCAAACTATCTAAGATTTGGCTCGTCGAATCAGTAATCCCAAGTTGGTTCAGTGTACTCTGCAAGCATGAATCGGGATTGTGCAAACAATTCAAAAGACTATCTGGCAGCTCACCGCCAATCGAAGCGCAGGAGTCAGGGCAGTTGTCATACCAAGTATCAACACCATCATTTGCACCACACGGTGCATAGAGATCACTCACACTTCCCATGAAAACATCGACAGTATCCAGTACGGGGGGATTGTCTGGATCGAGCGAATCAGGATAAATAATATTGCCCAATGAATCCAAATCCACAAGGTAACAATCGATCGTATCACCAACTTCTCTCAAACAAATGTTATCAATATCGGCAACTGACTGAAGAGGGAGGAAGGGAAAGTTGTTTTCGACATTGATTGCCATGCCCGTGAAATTGTTGTGTGCCTTCCATCGATGGAAGACATATGTCGACCAGCCGCCATCGGCTTTCCATTCTGCCGCAGTGATCTTTCCGGAGATATCCATGATAGCAAGGTTGGAATTTGGAGACGGATGGTTTCCCGTAGATGGAAGTATCCCATTGAAAGCCACCGCGCGCAGCTTCACGTAATCGACGACGGAAGAATTGGACCGCCTCACGTTCAAGCGGAGTTCATACACTTTCCCCTGTTGAATGTTCACGGATTGATAGATCGCCGAGCCTTCGTCTCGGTTCCCGTACAACTGGACGTAACCAAAGTCATCGGCACCCGGGGCGGCGATGTAGGAAGGGCTGCCATAGCCAGTTCCCCATGGGGGCAATCCTGTAAGAAAATTTCCATTGACGAGAAGGTTGTTGGGGCATTCACTCGTATCAGCCTTATTGCCGAAAAGTACTTCTGTCGTTTGTCCTGCGATGACAGTAACGGTGTCACAGACAGGCGTTGTCGGCGTCCAGCCTGACTGCTGTTTTTCACATACAGTATAGGTTCCCGGTGACAAACTATCGATGCAATAATGTCCGAGTGAATCAGTGAGGACGCTTCCGCCTGCTATGCCGGGGATGAAATAGTTGATTGTCCATCCTGCCAAACCAGGCTCAGCAGCGCCTGGCAACCCATCTCCGTTGATATCATTGAACTTCACTCCGCAGATCGAACCGAGTGAATCTACATGCAGAGTACTTGGGTAAGGCGTTTTCTGTCCATGCGCAGCTACTGCAATGATAAGCAGTAAACTGAAAACCCTTACAAAAATGATTAAGCTATTAACTTTCTTGGGTATGTTCATAACAGTGTTCCTTTCTAGAATATCATCCTGAAATACAATTCAGTTAGAAACTCTCATGATCGATCATCAACCTCTTCGTGTCGACATAACTTTTCAATTGTCCTTGAGCTTGCAAACGATAAAAATAAAAACCTGAGGATTTTCTTTCGCTCTGATTGCCATGAAATTGTGCAGCCGTCCCGGGATTATACTCTGACAAATCAAATTCAATGCGATGAACGCCAGCTTTGTACGCCTTATTGTGGAGGATGGTAGCAAACTCCCGACCTGTGTCGTCATAGACCTGAAGGGTGACGTGCGCATCCTCTGGTAGCTCCATCTCAATCTCCACCTGTTCAAAGGGACCAAGGAAATTGAGTCGAGTAGTGAATTCTTTCTCCATCGTTAGGAATCTCTGTTTTACTCAGTTTAAAAGAAAAGATTTGATTCAAAAGCTTGATACAATATACAACGGAGGTGGCTGGCAGCGCAATCATGGAATCCATGATTTTGCACTTGGAAAAACATGAAACGAAGATTCACAGCAGATAAAGCAGATTAAGGGATTTCTTCCTCTGCAATCCAAACGGGAACTTAATAATATAATCTGCTTAATCCATTAATCTGCTGTGAATAACTACTCCAGCGAGGTTAAGCCTTCTCGAATTGCGTATTTGGTAAGCTCAGCAACACTGTGGAGATCGAGTTTCTCCATAATGTGTTGACGATGTGTGTCGATGGTTTGGATGCTCACGTTGAGGCGAGATGCTATTTCTTTGGTGGAGTGACCCTCAGCGATCAGTTGAAGCACTTCCCGTTCTTTCGCCGTAAGCTTGGAGGGAACAACGGACTTTGTTCGTTCAACATGCTGAACATAATCCTGAACCACAGTTCCAGCCACATCTGGACTCACATACACTTTATTCGCTAAGACTGTCTTAATGGCACGATCGAGTTCATCGACAGCACAATCTTTCAATAAATATCCTTTCGCACCAGCACTGAGCATTTCTGAAACATACTTTTTATCTGAGTGCATTGATAACGCAATAACTTTTGTTCCCGGAACTTCAGCCAAGATTTGCTTCGTCGCCTCGATGCCGTTCAAATCGGGCATACTGATGTCCATGATAACAATATCCGGTTCATGCTCTTTTGCAAACTGCACCGTTGCTCGACCATTCTCTGCTTGTGCAATAACTTGCATGCGAAGCTCGTTTTCCAAGATGCTACGAAGCCCCTCTCGGACGATCTTGTAGTCGTCGGCTAGTATGATTTTCGTTGACATAGTTTCTTTACTGTAATTTCCCCTTCATCGGTGCAATCAGACAAATCTGAGTACCTTTTCCAGCCGACGATTGAATATCAAATGTCCCACCAAAATATTTTAATCGCTCACGGATGTTAAACAATCCAAAGCCGCTGGATGCATTCATCGCAGTACCGATGACACTCGTATCGAAGCCGATTCCATCGTCAACAATCTGAATTTTGATGCGGCTGTCTTGCATCCCAATGCAGACTTTCACATTGCGTGCTTCAGCATGTTTTACCACATTAATCAATAGCTCACGTATAGCATGAAAGAGGAAGACCCGTAATTCATCGTCAAGTGATTTTGGCTCCTTGTCATCCTCCAGCACAATCGCAAGATGGTGTTTCTGAGAGATATGATTCGTCAGCCACTCCATCGCAGCATCAAAGCTAAGCTCATAGAGTATCGGTGGACTCAGCTCATAGGTTAGCGACCTAGTATCAGCAATGGATTGTTCAATTAGCTCACGGATTTCCTGCAGTCGGGTATCTAAATCATCGTTTAATCCCACTCGTTGGAGAAGACGAATCTTCATTTTACAGAATGCCAATACTTGACCGATTGTATCATGCAGATATGTCGCCAGGCGTCTGCGTTCCCGCTCTTCTGTCGAAGACAACTCCGACGCTAAGAGCCGAAGTTTCTCTTCCGCCAGCTTTCGCTCTGTTATATCGAATGCGATGGCAAGTGTTGCTGGTGTATCCTGATATCTGATCCACCCCCAGCTAAAATTGACCCAACGCTCATCACCTTTCTTCGTGATAATCTTAAATTCGTCTCTGTGTGGAACTGCCGTCTCTCCTGTCCGTCTCAAATCCATCGCGCGAATCGATTCACGATACTCGGGATGAACTATATCCCAAAGATTCATCTTCAGCAATTCCTCCTGCGAGTATTCTGTTAACTGCTCTGCACCGGGATTGACGAATAGAAGTTTTGAATCCTGATAGATGAAAATCGCCGACAGTGTCATCTCAGCTACTGCTCGGAAGCGTGCCTCGCTCTTCTTAAGCGCTATGTCATGTTTCCTCTTACGAACGATGAGACTGACACCAAGCACTATCACTCCGAGCGTTAAGAGAGCCGTCGGAATGAAAACCATCGGTTGCAGGAAAAGGGGTGGTGCTATCGAAAAGGAAATTAATTTTCCCACAGGATTGAAATTTCCAAAGAGATCTTTCGCTTGGACCTGGGACGTATATTCCCCCGGCGAGAGATCACTATACGTAATTTCCCGAGCCGTACTCCACGCTGACCATAAACCATTACTGGTGCGATACCGTGTGAGAATGTCTTGTGGCTCTAATTCTGCCCAGTAGGTAAAGGCATCCCATCGAAGAATGACTCCCCGCTCTGATGTGACAGGATCACGCATAACAATTCTTGGATTCAAAACTTTGCTTTCCTCGCGATTCAGTATTGCCAAACCGCTCCCGAGAGTTCCGACATACACTTCATGCTTCATCGGAAGAACGGGCCAGAGCCTGTTGTAGTTTAGCCCAGTCTTCTCATCGAATGTAGACCAGATGCCATTGTTGTAACTGCAGAGACCACCCTCAGTTGAAATCCAGAGCACTCCAGTAGAATCGACATTCAAGTCCCATACTTTATCATTCACGAGTCCATCGGCTTTTGTGTAGTACTGGATAGAGTCTCCTTCGAGCATTCCTAAGCCTGATGCATCGTTTGAGTGTCCAAACCAGATTCGTTGTGCATCATCGATTGCGATGGTGTAGATTTTGGTTGATCGTAAACCATTGGATTGAGTCCAGTGTCTCCATTTACCATCGTTCCAACGACTGAGCCCTCCAAACGTTCCAAACCATAACGCTCCATCTTTCTCTTGCGCGAATGAATACACTCTTCCATGAATCAGTCCTTCCTCAACTCCCCAGCGTGTGAATCTTCCATGCTCAAAGACAAAAGTGCCCGGTTCCTGAAAAGGTACGGTTCCAAATCCTTTTGAAAGACCGAGAAACCAGAGTCTGCCTTGTCGATCTTTTCGTATTTTGTGGACCCTTACACCGTCTGGGTTCTTCATGATCTCGAAATACTTCCACCTTGAACCGTCCCACCGAAACGCACCGTCGAATGCTGACCCGCTTGAAACCCAGATGTCTCCCTCACGATCTTCAGCAAGACCAGTGATTGTATAGAGCGGTCGATTCAAAACGTGTGTAATGTATTCAGTGCTTCCGTCAACTCGTTGCATCTCAATCCCATCCGCCGTTGCAAGCCAGAGATCGCCGTTACTCGTGTGGAGAATTTCATGAATCCAGTTGCGTTTATCTGGTGCCTCATGTTTGATGACAGTCCATCGAGATGATGATTGACGATAGAGATAGAGACCGTGTTGTGTGCCAACCCAGAGGTCACCGTTTGGTCGGAAGCGGAAAGATTCTAGGTCACGAAGCTTCGATTGTAATGTCGGCAAAGAATGCCAAGTACCGTTCTGTCGAATTCTGATCTCGCCAGACACATAGACTGCCAACACATCTCCATTCGGTCCATATTCCATGGTCTTAAGGTTATAGCCAGTCTCATTCTCATTGAGTGTGGGCTTTCCATTCTCATACCACTCCCATAAACCTCTTTTATCGAATGGGTAAAAGACGTATACTAACCCTGTGCCCTTCTCATCCTCGATCAGACTTGAGACAATGCATCGTTCGTTTCTAGTGGGCAACATCAATCTCCAATCGTCGTCGTCCAACCTGTACAATCCACCGATGACGCTGATCCAAATGTTTCCTCCTCTGGTTTTCCAGAGCGAGAATGTATTCTCATGTGTCACTTCGCTAGATGGTTCGAATGGGATCAGTTCCCCTTTTTTCAAGATGTAGAGAGAGGCATTGTACATTATGAGAAAAGTTTCTTCTGCGAACGGTACCGCATTGACGATACCTGGAAATGTCTGTGATTGAAAACCATTCCTATCCCCAAAGTAGATTTTGTTTCGATACGAAAAGAGTATCTTGTCGTTATCATAGGTGTAAAGGAACATTGGACCTCCTTGGGGCAATTCAATTGTCTGGCTCGGAATCCACTGGTAGCCATCGTACCACGCTAATCCTGCTGCCGTTGCAATCCAAATTGTACCATTCTTTGTTTCAACAAGAGAGTAAACATGGTCAGACGGCAATCCTGAACGAGTTGTGAAGTGCACCCACCGCCAGTCTTCGTCAAAGTCATCAGACTCAGCAAGGAGGACAGTTGGCAAGATAATAAAAACCAATGCAAGTTTCCCCCACCAATTGTGGTTTGATGATGTCCTCACATAGGCTCGGGTAGACAATCTGCAGACCATAATGAATTCAATATATCGTGATGAACCCTAAATATCAATACATAAGATACTTCGCTCTGATTTTTTTGTACTCTTCAATCTGAGACTGATAGATATTCAAAACATCTTTCGTAACTTTGCCTTTGAGGATTTTTTCTCCGACAATCGTATCTCCAATCAGATGATCGAGGCGTCCTTGATGAAGTTGAAATTTACGCGGGTGGAGTTCACGAATCGCAGCAAACATCATCACGCCTGTTAACACGGGCTTGAACTTGCCTCGATCTGTAACCTTAACGTACACACCGCTACAACGTTTGTTCTTCAATTTGGGATTCGGTGCCGCTATCGAATCGGTTTTTGGCGTAAATTCAATAGCTTCAAAGTGTACACCTGGAAGATTGTAGCTCTTCAGCTTCGATACCAAGCGTTCAGCCTTGAGTCCCGGTGCACCGATATACTCAAAGGGCTTGATAGTTCCTCTGCCTTCAGAAATGTTCGTAGCCTCAAAGAGACACGTTCCGGGATAGACAGTTGCCGTTGCGAGTGTTTTCATATTCGGCGATGGTGAAACCCAAGGTAATCCAGTTTCATCGTACCACATCGAACGCTTCCATCCTTCCATTGGAATCACCGTGAGATCAACGGTGGATGGATTGATGTACCCTTCACCGACGATCATCTTTGCAAGCTCACCCAACGTTACGCCGTGTCGCACTGGAATTGGAAATATTCCAAAAAACGATGTCAGCGTCATATCCAAGACCGGACCTTCGATGTCATTGCCATTGATAGGATTCGGACGATCAAGCACGATGAATTTCTTGTCAAACTCTGCACCCGCTTCCATAGCAAATGCCATGGTGCTCGCGTACGTATAGAATCGAGCACCTACGTCCTGAAGGTCAAACACCAACACATTGACGTTGCGCAGCATCTCAATGTCAGGTTTCAGAGTTTTTCCGTATAGTGAAAAAATTGGCAAGCCAGTTTTCTGATCGATGACATCGTTTACTGTTTCACCAGCAGCCACTGCACCACGAATGCCATGTTCAGGAGAGAAGAGTGCTGTGATGGCAACTCCTCGCTTGAGAAGCGTATCAACGAGATGGACTCCATTGGGGAGAATTGATGTGTGGTTGCAGATAATGCCCACTTGCTTTCCTTTCAGCAAATCGAGGTGTTTCTCTAACAATATCTCAGCCCCAACTTTAACACGCTGAGCCAAGAGTGGGGAGCTAAGAGCACTGAGCAGAGAGATTAGAGCAAATAGCAAAAGAGAATAATTCTTCAGACGCATATCTCACGTCTCATATCGTAAATCAGACCGTGTTTTGATAATCATCAACATGTCACTTAACGAACTGGGTTCTGACGAGCGCCCACGCAGCCAGCGTCATCCCATCCCAGATTTCACCAGATTGTACCCTCTTGTCAAATTCTTCAGCTCTGAGCTGTACTTGCACGAACTCTTCGGTGTCATCTGGTTTGGTTGATACTGCTTTTAAATGACGGGCAATATATACTTTGCAGAGTTCATCCGTCACACCGTTGTAAGGATTAAACTCAGCAACGCACTGCAACTCCCCAGCCTCAAAACCTGTTTCTTCTGCAAGTTCAAGTCGGGCGGTTTCATCGTGAGTCGAATCTTCCTTCACGCTGCCACAGGGAAACTCCAAACTTTCTCGATTAGCTACATAACGATATTGATTCACAAGGATAAGCTTGCACTCGTCGAGCACCGGGATCACCATGCTTGATCCTTTGACATGGACAAAGTGATATTCGCCTCGCTTCCCGGATGGCAGCAGTACTTCATCTTTCCTATACGTCCACCAAGGATTTTTGATTTCAAATTGTTGACGGAGCTTCTTCCAGGGCTTCAAAGACATTTTAGATTTTTGGTTTGCGATTTCGGATTTCGGATTGAGAGAGCAAAGAGTTCTTGAACGAATATCGAACATCCAACATCAGAAATCCGGCTACGTTTCATTATTTCCATATTGATATTTGATCCAACGGTTTTCTTTGAATATCGGGCACCATTACTCTCTCTGCTGGATACCCGATTGGAATCAGTAAGTAAGGTTTTTCGTTAACAGGTCGTTTGAGAATTCTTTGAAGAAATCCCATCGGGCTTGGTGTATGTGTGAGTGAAACGAGTCCTGCGTTGTGAATTGCTAGCAGCAAAAATCCTACTGCTATACCGACTGATTCTTTGACGTAGTAGTTTTTTCGCGTTACTTCACCTTCCTTCTCATAATCGATTGAGAAGACAACAATAAGAGCTGGAGCAATTTCAAGAAACTCCTTATGCCAATCAGTGCCGAGCGCAGCGAGATCATCTAACCATTCTTGCGGCATGCGGTGTTCGTAATTCTCTCGTTCCTCTTTCTCCGCTGCGATTCGAATCTCATGCTTCAGTGCTGGATCGGTAACAACGACAAACCGCCACGGCTGCTTGTTTGCACCCGACGGTGCTGTCCCTGCTGTGCGAATCAGTGTTTTGAGCAGTTCCGCTGAGACAGGCTGTGAAGAATAATCTCTCACCGTACGGCGGCGGTTGAAGAGTTCATAAAACTCACGTGCGCGCTTGATCTGTTCTTCAGATGAAAACGACACGGCATGATATGGAATAAATCGGGGCATACACTTTCTCTTGTCAGTACGTTGTAGTTGGCAATATAGGATTTTTTGGATGGGATTTCAAGAGCACCCACTGCGGACGCTCTTAGACTTAGATAAAGCTTTTGAATTTCATCTATTTTTTTGTACTTTGAATGGTTTGCTTGCTATGACAAGTTTCATTTCATGGTTAAAGT
>JACQVI010000099.1 GCA_016209795.1 Ignavibacteriota bacterium | reverse complement strand
GGAGAGCGCTGCGCTGATCTTTTAGTTCACTTAAGACGTTACCTATATTCATCAGTGCATCTACAGATTTTTGTTTATTGTGTTCTTTGTAAATTTCGTACGAAAACGTGAACAACTTCAACGATGCTTGATAGTTTCCTCGATAAAACTCCGCAATTCCAACGCTCGTCTGGACGGCGGCAAGGAGGTCTTTATTAGAATGCTGCTCAGCATAGGCTCGCTGATTTTGGCTTAATGTAATCGCTTCGTCAAAGTAGCCCTCTGCGATCATAAGACCAATGATTTCTTGTTGAATCTCAAAGTGTTCACCGTCGTCAGTTGTTAATGCAAGACTTTCCCTGAAACAATTATGGGCTTCAGCATAGTCACCTAAGCGGGAAAACGCCTTTCCAAGTTTTGTCAGCGTTCCAACACGATTGACATCATCACTCTCCATGTTCGAAAGAATTTCTTGGTAAAGCTCAATGCTCTCCTGGTAAGTCCCGTTAGCAAAATATGCATCTGCGAGTTTTGTCATTATGCTCATCTCTCTCTGTGATGCAACTACGGAAGCTGTGTTGCTAATGGCTTTTTTATAAAGAACCACCGCATCGTCAAATCGTTGGAGTTGAACTGCTTGATCACCTGCCGCTTCATAATACTGTGACGCCTTGTTCACGTTACCTGCAAGGAAGTATTGCCGCCCTGCTTCTTCAAGATCGGCTAAATCATGTACGTCTGGAATATCATCCAGCATAGAAGCGATGAAGGTGTGGAGTTCGTGAGGTTTTTCAATGTGTTTATAGAGGTATTTTTTTAACGTTGCATGTCGTACTTCATAACGTTTCCCATTATCGATCGAGTGTCCAAGTCCTTCGCTTTCAAGAGAATCAAGATAGGTAACAAGGCGATGAGTCTTAAAGGGCACTATTTTTCTCAACAATTCAGATCTTGGTGGCCGATCAAAGCAGGAAAGGAGTTCGAGCAGGAGCTGCTTTTCTCGATTCATTTTTCGATACCACCGTGCAAAAAAATCTTCAAAGGTGACAGAGAGAAACTCTTCGATGTGTTCCATTGAACCTGTTACTGTTGTAGACTCACTCAAAAACCCAAGTGGGAATGCGTTGTGTATTGATCGCAAAGCTTCCACAAGAGGATAGGGAATACCCCCAAAGAGTCGGTGCATCTTCTGAATGATTTCATTTGAAGCAAAAGCTCCATCAAGCGATGAATGCACCAATGTTGCTGTTTCCTCGAAAGTTAATTCGGGCAATGACAATCGCAATTCTGTTTGACTATTAAAGAGTAATTTACCTGAATCCTCATTTTCCTCAGTGATAATGACGATTTTTGATTCATCGATGTTCTTAGTGAGTGAATTCAGGATCCGAGATTCACATAAGTCTATCTCCGGCTGATTGTCAAGAATGAGCACAAAGGGGATCATGGTTGAGATCTTGACCATCGCTTCAGCGATACGATCACAATCGTTTTTGCAATTAATGAACGTATCCAATGAACCTTTTGCCCCTCTGTTTTTTAAAAGCGACACGATTCTCTTGCTGAAAAATTCGCTAGCTGAATAATTACGTAATTGAAGTTCAATACATAATCTGTGCAGCATTGTAACAAATTGTTCGCCTGATGATTGTCCGTTCGACAATCGACAATCAATAGTTAGAATCCCCTTTGTGTGGGTATCGGTTACCACCTGATTGATGAATTCAGATTTTCCTATTCCAAATGGACCGACTACGGAGATGATCCTTCGGCTTTCGCTATCTGACAGTTTCCCATTTCCACAGATGACTTGTTCAATGATATCTTCAACACGTTCTTTTTCTTTTTCTCTTCCGACAAATTTTGGTTTTTGACTGTATCCGAGATAGTTCTTCACAAGATCTTCATACTTTGGAGTAGCAAACTGGATCATTGCTTGAAGGGCATTCTGATACCGTCGATCTGGATCTTTTTGGAGGAGATTTTCTATGATATCTGGGAGAATTGTCATCACCGTTTTATCATGATCCAATGAAGGTGATTCTTCTGTCAAAATAATCTTTATCAGATCAAGGGGGGTTGAGGCTTCAAACGGACAGCGATTCGTCCAAAGATGATAGAATGTTGCACCGAGAGAGTAAAGATCAATGCGATGATCAATGGGAAATCCCTTTAAGAGTTCGGGTGCCGTATAGTCTAATGTTCCTCGTACTGGAATGTCAATGGTTTCAAATGTTGTCGTGCAAAATCCAAAATCAGTGAGTTTGACAATGATATCAGTCTTATCTTTTCCTTCGATGATAATCAGATTTTGGGGCTTGATGTCGAAGTGGATAATTCCCTCATGGTGAATGTACGCCAGCACACTTAACAATTGGATAAAGGCAATTTCCATGAGTTCGACCTTGTGTGGATTCAGCGGTTGCTGTGCAAAATAGGATAACGAATCTTTGCCTTCAAGATATTCCATAGTATAAAAATGCCGTCCCAACAGTTCTTGCTCTTCCGAATGTACAACCGTTCCAACGTCAAAGACACGGATGAGATGAGGATGAGAAAGATTTTTTAAAAGATAAAACTCCTTACGTATCTCATCAATGTTGACAGTCTTACCCCGTGCAGAAAAAAAGACTTTCATGGCGACCCGTTCTTCGTGCAGCATATCCTGAACGAGAAATACTTCTCCAGAACCACCCTGTCCAATTTTTTTCACTATTGAGTATCTGTAATTCATCATGCCTGCACGTTTATCGTTTGATGAAAAGAATCCGCAAGGATGTTCACCGAAAGCACAAGCAGAGAAAGAAAAAGACCGGGAAAAATACCAACCCAATACGCTGAGTCAATGTACGCCATAGATTCGCCGATCATGTTTCCCCAGCTTGGTGTAGGAGGCTGGACTCCAAGACCTAAAAAGCTGAGTGCTGCCTCTGCGAGGATAACGTTCCCGAGTTGCAAAATCGATGCCGTCAGAATGGTGGGTGAAACATTTGGTACGATATGGTGAAGAACAATGTTCCAACGGGATTGTCCAAGCATTGTTGCTGCAAGGATAAACTCTCGTTCGCGCAACGATAATACTTCTGCTCGCACGAGCCTTGCAACGCTCATCCATCCCGTCACAGCGAGAGCGACAATCACGAGCAACGTTGAGTTTCCAAAGAATGCCACCATTGTAATCACCAGGAACAAAGATGGGATAGCTAAAGAGAGATCAGTGAATCTCATCAAGAGCTTGTCGAAAAAGCTGCCGAGCAATCCGGCACTAAATCCGATCAGACAGCCTAGCAGGACAGAACAAACCACTGCGGTAAGTCCTATACCCAACGAAATTCGTGTTCCATAGATACTTCGACTGAGTACGTCTCTGCCCAAGTTATCAGTTCCTAAGATAAATATCGTGTACTGAACGGTCTCGGCTTGATCATCTGTTTTTTCGAGATGTTCCTGTCGCGCAAATTTTTCTTCTCGATCTACCAACGTAACATTTGCCTTATAGAGGATGTTTTCTACTGTGTTCAGGCTTTGTGTCGATTGCTCATCATCCGTAAAGGTCATGGTTTTTTTAATAGCGATTCCGCTTTCCATTGGCTTTAATAGTCGTGTTGTGAGCAAATCTCCCTGCGATGTTGGATTGCAGGGTGCTACAAAGGGCGCCATCAACGCAACACAGATAAACACAATAAGGGTATAAAGACTAACACGTGTGAGTAATGGAGATTTAGTTGTTTCAGTTTGAGTCGAATAATTTGCTGTACATCTCGTGCTATGCGACAATCTACTTTTCACCCCATGAATACACAGACCAGCTATGATGATCCAACAGATTGCTGCAATCCAATATTCCCAGAGATCACTTCTGAAAAAGCGTGAGGTGTCGTGTGCTGTTGTAAGAAGAACAGCAGGTGTGAGAACAACTGAGACGATGCTGGCAATAATCAATTTCCATTGTAAGCATGAAAGCAGAATAAAGACAACGAGAAAGAAGATTGCCGGGCTTCTACGATGGAATAACGAAACAGACATATTACGAGCGGAGAGATTGTTTTTCATACAAGCCTCACTCGTGGATCTATCGTTGCATACAATATATCGGCAATCAAATTTCCAAGGATGACCACAGTACCCGCAACAATTGTACAACCCATAATTAGGGGATAGTCTCGTGAAAAAATTGCCATGACTGTCAGTCTTCCCATACCGGGCCATGCGAAGATTGTCTCAGTAACAAGGGCGCCTGCCATGAGAGTACCAAGTTCCAATCCCAGAATAGTAATGACCGGTGTAAGCGCATTAGGCAGCTTGTAGAAAAGCGATATCGTTCGCTGGTTGATTCCCATACTACGTGCTGCAAGAATATAATCTTCGTTGTCAACGTTAATCAGACTTGAGCGCATAAATCGGGCTATTCCAGCACTCCCGGGAATGGCAATGGTCAATGCAGGTAGTGCAAGATGTTTTAGCAGATCGACTGTATAAGCGAGCGATGAAAGATGTTCTGCATGGATGCTGAGGATTTGCGATGAAGGGAACGCACCCAAGGTGTATGAGAGCAGATATAATAACAACAATCCCACCCAGAAGGTAGGCATGGTATACATGACCAATCCTACCCCAGAGACCATTCTATCAATAAAAGAGTTATGGTGATGAGCTGCCCAGGCACCAATGAGACAGCCGAGAACGAATTCAATCGCTATCGCCGCTAAGCCAAGGAGTATCGTGTTGGGAAGAACATCAAGTATGACTGCATGGACAGGTCTATGATGAGAATAAGAGATGCCGAAATCACCACGTGCTACATGTGAGATCCAGTCGATAAATTGTTGAAGAAGAGGACGCTCAAGTCCAAATTCTTCCCGTAACTGTTCTACCGCCGTTGTGGAAATTGTTGGTGAATACAAATGCGTTACCGGGTCTCCAGGAGCTACACGAGATAACACGAAGACAAGAGTAACTATTCCAACTATGACGGGGATTGCAATGACAATCCGTTTTACAATATAGAGCGACATGGCATGGTACATGGAGTTTTACACAACCAACCTATTTCCTTTTTCCTTTGATATCAGTCTCATCAACATACCATTCCCAGGCATGGTGTGTTAGACCAAGAACCCCGATGGTTGTTCCACGCACGCGTTTATTGATTCCTACCAGACTATTCATCCAGTATAAGAATGTACACGGTTGTTCTCTGTATAATATTTCTTGAAATTCTTTCCATGCACTGGCATGATCAGTTTCTTTTGCTACACGTTTTGCCCCTCTGAGAATCTCATCTACACGTTTATTGCGGAAAGAAACGAGATTGAATGGGGACCGATTGAGATCGCTTCCCCACAGTTCGTCGAGTTGCATTTGGAGAGGGACATAAAAGCCGGCAATAAAAGCATCGTATTTCTTTTCCATCAAATCTGGCCAAAAAACAGACCGCTCTACTTGCTCGATCTTCATTGAAATTTTTAATGCACTCAATTGATGTTGAACAATCGATGCAATGGTTGATCTGAGTTGATTTCCAGCGGTAATTTTCAGAGCAAATTCAAACTTACGCCCATTCTTATCGAGAACTCCATCTCCATTGCTATCTCGCCATCCCTCTTCTGCAAGGAGATGCTTTGCTAAGACCGGGTCGTAGGGTAAAGGCTGTAAGGTGTCATTGTATGCCCACCGAAAAAGCGGTGAAATAGGACCGATGGCTTCTCTGCCGTACGATTTGAGATATGATTGTACGATTTCTCTTCGATTGATGGCGAGAGTTAATGCGCGACGCACTGTTGAACTACCGAACAACGGATGCGGGCGAATGGTCTTTCCGCCAGATGTTCTATACTTTTCTTGGTCTATATTATTCCAATTGATCGCATCATAAAAACGTTCTCCTAATGTGTGAAGCTGTATATGAGGAGAAGATGTTTCGAGTTCGACGGCATCTTCTAATCTGATATCTTCAACGATATCGACTTCTCCGGATCGTAATTGTGCCAATCTTGACCGGTAATCAGGGATCACACGAAAGATCAACTGTGAAAGCTTTGCAGGATACGGCACCTTTGACCGCTGATTTGATTCGAGTACAATCTCTTGCATCGGTTTCCAAGATTTTAAGATGAATGAACCACAGCTCATGGGATTTCTGTTAATCGGATCTTCACGCAACCCTCTTCTTTGCAGTTTTTCAAAAATGTGGACTGGGAGGATAGGTAATCCAACATCGAACAATTGACCCGGATATGAATCCTCGAAATGGAATATCACCGTGGAATCATTGAAAGCTTCAACAGCACCATGAACATCTAAGTCTCCATCCTCTCTCTTTCGTAGCCGTTCCACCGAGCTTTGTCGAATACTTGCCACTGCAGTATCGCCATACAGCTCGTACGAGAGCTGGACATCCCGAGCTGTAACGGGGTTTCCATCTGCCCATTGTGCATCAGTGCGAAGGTGAAATACGATATCACGGTTGTTATTGTTGAATTCCCACGATGTAGCAAGCATAGGATAATACGCCAATTCACCCTTTGACGTATCGAACCTCGCATCCATCAGTCCTGGGAAAAACAGGTCGTTAATCTCCCCTGCGGTTACTTCTTGGGCAAATAAGGGATTAAAGCTATCGACATCCCCTTCGACAGCGATGATAACATACTTTCTCAGATCTGAGCCATCAGGACCCTTTTTTGGGGTGCAACCACTCAGGAGAATCAAAAGAAACGTCAAAGCGAGCAAGATTCGTGCATTCGATAACACTATAAACCCTCTATGTTTGTCTAACAACTGTGATTGTAAACGTCCATGTTCCATTAGTCACCGACAATGTATTCAGGTACTTCAGCATAATCAAGGAGATTGTAATATTTCGTTACACACATCACAAAAATCTTTATTATCCTTGTATTTTTAAAGCCATATTGTTACAATCATCCCTATGAGATTGAAAGAAAGCTACCGTATGTTGCTATCTGTTAAAGAATTAGGTGTCTCAGTTGCTCAAAATGGAGAGTATTGTGAACTCCTTCACGATATCTCATTTTCACTTAAACCCGGTGAGATTTTCACCATTATCGGTGAAAGTGGAAGCGGAAAAACAACGTTGGCAAGAGCTTTAACGAATCTTTTCCCCCCACATTGGGCGATTGAAAGGGTGGGGGTGATCGAATTTGAAAACCTTGATCTGGCAGCGTTGGATGAAAAAGACTTGAATAGTTTACGACGACAGAGCATCCGGTATATTTTTCAGGAACCAGCGTTAGCCTTTAATCCAGTATTGAAGATTAAGAGGCAAATCCAGTTAGCCCTTCACACGACGCAATGTAACGGTATGGACGATTCGAATGATCATGAATCTTTTCATACGTTGTTGCATCAATTAGACATTAATGATCTTGAGGGTACGATTAATGCCTATCCCCACCAGCTCAGTGTAGGAACGTTACAGAGAATTCACATTGCATTGGCGATAGCGCCTAAGCCAAAACTCCTTATCGCAGATGAGCCAACAAGCTCGGTTGATGCTCTGCAAAGCGTCCAAATTCTCACGCTCCTACGAAGCTATTGCAAACGATATACCATGGGGATGCTGTTGATAACGCACGACCTTGGAATTGCAGAGCACTTCGCCGACACAATAGCAATTCTCTCTGGTGGAAGAATTGTTGAATGTGCTCCTAAAGATCGTTTTTTTCAGCAACCACGTCATCCATATTCACAGCTGTTAGTGGAGAAAACTTCAAACAACGAACATGCTTAGAGTTGAGTTCATGTATAATCAGAGCGACATACGATGTCCAACCTAAAAGTACATCATCTCAGTTTTAGCGTAACAAAGAGATCGGTATTGAAAAAGCGATGGAGACATATCCTCAAGGATGTCAGCTTTTCCATTGAGGAAGGGTCGACCCTGGGACTCATAGGCTCGAGCGGCAGTGGGAAAACGACAATCGGAAAATGTATCTCTGGCTTGAGTGTTCCGAGTGGTGGAAGAATTGATTTCTGCGGTAAGAATATATTTCCCGACATACAGAATAGGAAAGCTCTTGGGACTGCGATCCAGCTTGTCTTCCAAAATCACACTGCATCGCTTGACCCGAAGCTTACGATCCATCAATCCATTCTTGAGGGTATAAACGGTCGTGATTCTCACGAGACCATGCGAAACCTTCTTTCGATGGTTGAGCTATCAGATGATATCCTTGCCAGATATCCTCAAGAACTTAGTGGGGGACAGCGTCAGCGAGTAGCCATAGCTCGTGCACTTTCCGTGACTCCCCAGTTGTTGATTTTGGACGAGCCAACGTCTGCACTTGATCGCCTCACGCAGATTCAGATTATACGGTTGATCAAGAACGTTCAACGACAAACCGGTGTGGCAATTCTTTATATCTCACATGATATGACAACAGTATCATCACTGTGCGATAACGTGGCAGTCTTGTATGATGGGACGATTGTGGAGGAGGGAGATACAAGCCAGATGATGAAGATGCCGAAACACGAATACACGCGTGAAATTACACGGTGCATCAGCTTTGCAAAAGCATCAACGGTGTCATAGGTCAAGAGAGCATCATGGATTCCCGATCCTGGGCAGCGACGCGCGAATCTTATCTCGAATCTTGCGCACTCGTTCATCGTTAGGCATGCGTTCGAGATAGGCGTCATAATATTGCAGCGCTCTGGTATAATCTTCAAGGAAAAGACACACATCAGCCGCATAGCGGAAGAGGACGGGTTCCCTCATCCCAAGCTCGACTGCGGTTCTAAAATGCTGGTCGGCACGTGGATAATCTTTTTTCGCTGCATACAGAATGCCTAAGTTGGCATGAGCTTTTTCCTGATTGGGCTTGAGCTGCAAGGCTTTTTCATTATATAGAATCGCATTCGAAGTATCTCCACGTGAGGCATACTCAACTCCAAGATTGGAATAGACACCAGCGTCTTGAGTGTTCATCTGCACGGCACGCTGAAGCGTATTGAAGTACTTCTCCTTTTCTCCCAATTTTCTATACGTATCTGCAAGATTGCCAATAATGCGAGGATTCCTATCATCGATTTGAACAAGATGTTCATAATAATACCGTGCTTCAGCATAATTCGCACGGTTGAAGTAAAAGTTTGCCAGAGCTTCATCGTAGGCTGTCTGTGCTACAGGTGAAAGGAGCTTTGGATTATTGAGCAGCTTCATTCTTGCAAGATGTCGATCTGCGCTTGCATTCACGCCGATCCACGACGCCCAATGAAAGAACGTAACGGCAACGATCACGATCAGTGCATATCCTCGCGGCTTCCACGGTAACGGTTGGCTCATGAGATAGACAGTGGCAAACAGTAACGGCACGAAAAAACTTGCCAGCAGATCCCAATCGCGAGCCATCCCGGGTGCGTTATTCACAATCCATGTAAAGAACAGACCGCACCCCGCCGTGATAAGAAGAAAGACCGGTATCGGTTTTTTCCACGGTATCGTCGATCGGTGAGCAACCAGAAGCGTGGTGGTGAGAATCAGCCCGAACGGCACAATCAGCATATTCGCATTGAGCCAGTCTACCAGATGGATCAGAGAAAACATTGGGTAGGGGAAATTACCTCTTCTCCCACTAAACGGCTGGAGAAAATCGACTCCGCCTTGTGTGAGGTGCACAAGAAAGTTCTTGACGTTAAATCCCATCGTAAAAAACAAGAACGATACGGCGACAGCGATGGAGGCTAAGAGAATCACGGCTCGCAGTTTGTGCTTTTTCCATCGATGAAAAAGAAGAAAAAGAAGAGCAGGTGTGAAGACCAAGCTGCCCAGGTGGAATCCTGCCATGAGAACGAACACAAGCAGCGGGATGATCAGATGTATCCTTTTTTCAAACGCACGCCAACCGGTGATAACGAACGCAGCGATTGCAACATAGAAGAAGACATAATTTTCAACATAGCCGAAGAAGAACTGGCTGCCTGCTCCAAAAAAGACAAAACAACCTAAGAGCACTCGTTCCAGTAAAGGTCCTTGCAGCATGCGTACGAGCCAAAAGAGCACTACCAGAAAGAGCAACGCAGCAATCACATCGACTGTACGGTACAGATCGTACGTGGTGACTGTCGAACCGGGCGGATAGAAATTTAATGTCCAGAGATAGATTAACTGCATGAGGGGCTGGTTGCGGAAACTGAACGCAATTTCATCGCTGATGGTTCTTTCGTTGACCGATCTGAGCAGCACGGCACCGTCGCCTAAAAAATGAAGTTTTGCCGGAAAGAGCAGCGCAGAGACGATAACGATCCCTCCAAGAATCAGGAAGACGAGTAGCGTCGGCAGTTTTGAGGCAAGCTGAAGTAACCGATCAAAAACTTTTAGCAACGGTGATTGAATTTTTGGAATTGCAAGAAGCACAACGACCATCAGGATGAGTAGAGAAATCCACGGTTCAAAAAAAGCAAAAAAATGTACGCCCCAGTTATAGTGGGATGGTTCGAGAGCACCCCAGACATGCAGAAGAATGATGACAAACGAGATAATGAGCAAGACGATTGTTGTTCGATCCATAATTTACGTTAGAGTTCTATGTTCATGAGAACCTTTCAAAGGTTTCGAACCTTTGAAAGGTTGCGAGGGATTCTATTTTCATTATTGAGATCTTTTTTGGGAAGTGTGTTCTTTCCTTTTCAATCTCTGCTGGGAAAGCTCCATGCTTAACTGCGCAGCTAATAGCTGTGTTTGTTCATCTGACGGATTGTCTTTAAGATAGCGTTTGTAATGGTCCAACGCCTGCTTGTACTCGCCCATGAGAAAATAAACGTCTCCAATGCTTTTGTAATGAAGCGGATTATTCATTCCTTGTTCAATCGCAGTTCTGAAATGGAATAGTGCCAGTGGAAAATTCTTCTTCATCGCATGATACATTCCAAGATTCGAATGAACATGCGGTTGATGAGGATATAATGAGAGAGATTTTTCGTTCATCGCAATAGCTGCAGCGGTATCGCCATGGAGGAAATACTCAACTCCAAGGTTCGTATACACCCCCGGGTCTTTGCTGCCGAGTTTCGCAGCGAGTTTGAGCATTCGGAAGGTATTTTCTCTGTCTCCTAATTTCCTGTACACATCGGACAGATTCGCAACGATCCGGGGATGCGAGCTGTCAAGCGCAACATATCGCTCATACCAAATTTTCGCCTTCGTATAATCTTTGCGTTCCCAGTAGACATTGGCAAGTCTATCGTAATACAGAATCTGCGCAAAGTGTCCAAGGAACAGAGGATTGGTGACAACTTCCGAGCGCTGAAGATGGCGCTCTTCATCTGCATTCAGACCGATCCATGATGCAGTGTGCAACAGAGAAATCACGACTATTGCAAAGACAACAGTGTTATGATCTGGAGCTTGCAAGAATACATAAAACACGTACAGAGCAAGAAACATCAATGGGACGAAGAAGCTTGCAAGTAAATCCCAATCCCGAAACGTTCCCAGTGCAGGATTAATGATGAACGTGAAAACGACGCCACATATCGCTGCCGAGAGAAGGAACAGGAGTAACGTGTTCTTCAGTTGAATCTCCCTTCGGTGTACAATCAATAAGAGCACTGAAGGCACTAAGCCAAATGGCACAATGAGAAGATTCGCGTTCACCCAGGTGATAAGGTGCAGCCAGGAAAACATCGCAAAAGGAATGCCGGGCGGCGCTGTGAAGATGGGAAGAAAATCATGCTGAAGTGCAGCTATCATCCGTGTCGCAAATTGCTGTAAGTTGTAGCCGCTGACAAAGAAAACGGCTAATAAGACTCCAACAATACCGATCAGCAGGATCATCGCCATTCGTTTATGTTCACGCCAGACAAAATAACAAAGAACAATGGCGCTCGGTAGAAAAACCAACGCACCAAGATGTAATCCTATACTCAGCGCCAGGCAGATGAAAGGAACAACGACATTGATTTTCTTTTGCAAGGCAAGCCACGCGGTGGCAACGTAGGCAGCGATGCACACATAGAGAAGTGCGTAGTTCTCGATATAGCCGAAGAAGAATTGACTCCCGCCGCCCACTAACAGAAACAGTCCAGCAAGGACTTTTCCAAGCGGTGAAGTTGGCAAGGATCGTGAAAAGACAACAACCACAATAAAAAATATAACGGCAGCAATTAGATCAAATGCTCGATACACATCGCTCACTTGTACACTGCCTCCACCTTCAAGGATATTTTGGATAGAGCGAAGGGCGGGAACAACTAACGGTTGATTGCGATAGTGTAACGATGCCTCACTGCTCTGCGGCACTTCAGACAATGTCAGTAAGATGAGCTTGCTATCTCCGAGTAACAACCCTCGTGATGGAAACATGAGTGTGATGGAAATAAACGTTCCTAATCCAATGAGAAGAATCACTATCGCGGGCAGCTTAGAAAAACGACGCACGAAACTTTCTGTCGACCTGACAAGCGTTCGTCGAATTGGAGTTATCAAGACTGCTACTGATACAATGAGAGCACCGATAGAAACGGGAGAATCATAGAACGCAAAAAAATGAACTCCCCAGTTGTAATGGGATGGCTCAAGCGCACCCCAGACGTGAAGGAGAATGACGAGTGCTGAAAAAGCAAGCAGCAGTTTTTCAGAGAGAGTCATAGAATGAAACAAATATACTATAAAGC
>JACQVI010000088.1 GCA_016209795.1 Ignavibacteriota bacterium | reverse complement strand
TCTTATACCTCAGTTAACTTATCTATCACTCCTTTTACTAATTCTGATTCTTGTAAATGGAACCGAGGGACAAATCAAACCTGCTGTAGGGATACGACAGAACACACCCACAATGCATGCATTTACAAATGCAAAGATTGTTGTTGCTCCTGGAATAGTAATCGATAAAGGTACAATGATTATCCGTGACGGAATTATCTATGATGTTGGCTTGAAGCTGTCAGTTCCTGCTGATGCGCGTGTTTGGGATTTATCTGAAATGATGTTGTACCCTGGACTCATTGACAGCTATTCGGATATTGGTGTTCCTAAAAAACCTCAGCAACCTTCCGGTCAAGAATCTCAAACACCACCAGCGAAACAAGAGGAATCACGAGGACCGAGACATTGGAACGAGAATGTTCTCTCATCGCAAAATGCTGATGAACTTTTCTCCCCAGATGAGAAAGCTGCTGAGAAATTTCGAGGTATGGGCTTTACAACTGCACTGGTTGTACCTCAAAAAGGAATCTTTCGAGGAACGAGCGCGCTCATTAATCTCGCTGATGGAACACCAAGCGAGCTCTTGGTCAAATCTCGTCTAGCTCATCATGTAGCATTTGAACCTTCTCGAGGAGACGTATATCCCAATTCATTGATGGGAACAATCGCACTTATTCGACAGACTTTTCTTGATGCTCAGTGGCATCGTTCTGCAGTGCAAGCTACACTCAAATATCCCACTGAACCTAAACCAGAATTCGTTCTTGAGATAGATGCTTTAAAGGAAGTGATCAACAGAGAGCAACCTATTATTTTTGAAACATCAGACGAGATCGATTTATTCAGAGCTCAGAAGATTGCTCGCGAACTTTCTCTTAAACTTATTGTACGTGGCAGTGGCTATGAATATCATCGCCTTGATGCTGTCAAACAAACCGGTGTGTCCATCATTCTTCCAGTAAATTTTCCGGAAGTACCTTCAGTGCAAACACCCGAAGATGCCTTCAATGTAACTCTGCAGGAATTACGACACTGGGATGAGGCACCAGAAAATCCTAAGAGACTCCAAGAAGCTGGAATTACATTTTCGCTTACTACAGCAACTCTGAAGGACCCAAAGAATTTCATAGGGAATGTCCGTAAGGCAATAGAGCGAGGACTATCCTCCGATGCCGCTCTTGCTGCGTTAACGACAACACCGGCAAAACTTTTTGGTGTTGAGAGAATTCTCGGTACACTTGAGTCTGGAAAGCTGGCGAATTTTATCATCACAGATGGCGAACTGTTCAAAGAGAAAACAAAAGTTCGGGAAGTGTGGATAAAAGGTAAGCGATATGAAATTGCCCCGAAACCTGAATTCGATCCTCGTGGCTCCTGGGTTGTGGTTATACAAAACGCACCGGTCGATACATTCAATCTTTCTCTTAAAGGTGAAGTTGAATCGTTACAAGGATCGGTAACTTCTAATGGAAAGGAAACGAAACTCACTGCCTCATCATTTTCCGAGAGACGGTTGTCGTTTTCATTCGGTGGAGATTCAATTGGGCTTAAAGGTATTGTAAGGATGACAGGGACTACCAGTGGTGATAAAATTCTGGGTACAGGTGAATTCCCTGATGGCAAATTCATCAGGTGGAGTGCAATGATGAAAGAACCGTTTAAACCCGAGCCAGATACTTCTAAACCGAAATTACCAAGTGCAGTTTCTTTTAGACCAGTTTTCCCACCGGGCGAGTTTGGTCGTGTGAAACTTCCAGAGCAACCAGCACACATCCTTGTTCAGGGTGCGACGATTTGGACGTGTGGCTCTCAGGGAATCATTGAGAATGGCGATCTTCTTGTTCAGAGAGGAAAGATTCTAAAAGTTGGGAAAAATCTACAAGCACTGTCAAATGCAATTATCATTGATGCCAAGGGCAAGCATGTCACACCGGGACTTATTGATTGTCATTCACACTCAGCAGCAGCAGGAAGTCTCAATGAAACAGGTCAAGCAATTACTGCCGAAGTTCGAGTCGGTGATGTTGTCGATCCTGATGATATTGCTATTTACCGAGAGCTTGCCGGTGGTTTGACTACCGCAAATGTGTTGCACGGTTCAGCAAATCCGATCGGTGGTCAGAATCAAGTGATCAAATTACGATGGGGTGCATTGCCTGAAGAAATGAAATTCGAGGGTGCAATCCCGGGAATTAAATTTGCACTCGGCGAAAACGTGAAACAAAGTAACTGGGGTGAGCGATTTACAACGCGATATCCTCAAACACGAGAGGGCGTCGAGCAAATTATCCGCGATGAATTCCGCGCAGCTCTCGATTATGAACGGTCATGGAAAGAATACAAAAGCGGCAAACGCAAAATTCCTCCACGTAGGGACCTACAGGCAGAAACAATTCTGGAAATCCTCCGCGGAAAACGACTCGTTCACTCACATTCTTACCGTCAAGATGAAATCTTGATGCTTGTGCGAGTTGCGGAAGATTTTGGTTTTACAATCGGAACGTTCCAGCATGTGCTCGAAGGTTACAAAGTTGCCGATCAACTTGCGAAGCATGGAGCAGGTGCTTCGATGTTCAGCGATTGGTGGGCGTACAAGTTTGAAGTGTATGATGCCATCCCATATTGTGGTGCATTGACGCACAATGCTGGTGTTGTAGTTTCCTTCAATTCCGATAGTGATGAAATGGCTCGCCGCATGAATACAGAAGCTGCCAAGGCGGTCAAATATGGCGATGTAGGTGAAGAGGAGGCATTAAAGTTTGTAACTCTAAACCCTGCAAAGCAACTTCGCATTGATCATCGTGTCGGTTCACTTGAGGTTGGCAAAGATGCTGATTTTGTTATTTGGAGTGGTCATCCGCTCTCTACATATTCGATCTGCGAGCAAACTTGGATTGATGGAAGGAAATATTTTGATCGTGAAGAAGATCGGAACATGAATGAAGAAATCCTCAAAGAGCGAGCAATGCTTATTCAAAAAGTATTGAGCACAAAGAAGGATAAACCGGAGGAGAAAAAATCACCACCTACTTCAAGTGGTAAGATTAGTTACTCCTGTCATGAAGAAATTCAAAGTGAGGAGCGTTGATTATGAAAACGATTATGATTAGAACAACCGTCCTATGTGTCATTCTCCTCTGGAGTTTAACACAACTTCCTGCATCTGAGATACCAGCAAAGAAACAGGATCATCCTATTGCGCTTCTCGGAGCGATGATTCATCCGATGACTGGACCCGTTATCGAGAGAGGCACGATATTGTTCGACAAAGGAAAAATCGTTGCTGTTGGAATTGATATCGATTTGCCGCCAGGGACTGAAAGAATTGATGTCTCTGGTAAACACATTTACCCTGGTATGATCGATGCAAACACTAACATTGGTTTGGTTGAGATTGGTGCTGTGCGAGCAACACGTGATATCTCAGAGGTAGGAAGTATCAATCCGAACATCCGCGCTGAAGTAGCTGTCAATCCGGAGAGCGAACTCATTCCCGTAACGCGAGCAAATGGCATTTCCATTACTGTTACAATGCCCGAGGGTGGAATCATCAGCGGCACTGCCGCTGCAATGGAACTTGACGGTTGGACAGGGGAAGATATGACGTTGAAAGCTCCACTTGGCTTAGTTGTCAATTGGCCCCAGATGACAATCAATAGAGCACGGTGGGAGAGACGCACAGAGGAAGAACAGAAGAAGGAGCGCGATAAAGCATTAAATGAACTTCGCAACGCATTCCGTGATGCACGTGCATATATGAAGGCAAAACGCTCTGAAACTCAGAAGGGAGTGCCGCCCCATGACACTGATCTCCGTTGGGAAGCAATGGTGCCAGTGCTCGATGGAAAAATTCCAGTGTTGATGAATGCTCAGGAAATCCAGCAGATTCAGGCGGCAGTTGCATGGGCTGAGCAGGAACATGTTAAGCTCGTTATTGTTGGAGGGTATGATGCATGGCGTACCACGGATCTCCTGAAGGCAAGCAATATTCCTGTGATTGTCAATCCAATTCACCGGACACCCTGGCGAAGGTGGGAAGCGTATGACGAACCGTTCACTCTTCCAAAAAAATTGTATGATGCAGGTGTTCGCTTTTGCATTGCTGGGGAAGGAGGTTCGTCCAACGAACGCAATCTTCCGTATCATGCTGCAACTGCTTCAGCGTATGGCTTGCCAAAAGAAGAAGCACTCAAAGCTGTGACACTTTACCCTGCTCAAATTCTTGGTATTGCGGACCGTGTTGGCTCACTCGACGTAGGAAAAGATGCGACACTGATTGTCACCAATGGCGATCCTCTTGAGATTAGGACAAATGTAGAGATGGAATTCATCCAAGGAAAGAACATTCCGCTCACCAGCCGCCATACACGGCTGTATGAGAAATATAAGGAGAAGTACAAAAGGCTGAAGGGAGAATAAACAATTGAGTGATGGATTTTAGTGGAGGAATAAGGGGTACTAATCCAGTAACTTTCGCTCAAAATGCAAAAAGTATATAGTCAACGGTTGATAATGATCCTTTCCGTTCGTATATTATAATTGAACATTTGCTCAATCATTAAATTGTTTTATGTCCCAAAAATTAGGCGAAAAGTGTGATATAAGCTTTATTCACGAGGATCGGGTGAAATCTGCCCGAAAGGCACTTCATGATGATGAAACAACTCTGGAGTTGAGCGATACGTTCAAAATCTTAAGTGATCCAACACGACTCAATATTGTCCTCGCTCTTGCCAGAGAAGAGCTATGTGTCTGCGATATCGCAGCGCTGCTCGGCATGACTGAGTCGGCAATTTCTCATCAACTACGTTTGCTTAAAAATTTCCGTCTCGTCAAATATCGGAAGAATGGGAAAATGGCATATTACTCACTCGATGATGAGCATATCGAGGATCTTATTCGTATTGCTACCCGCCACGTTGAAGAACTCTAAGAATGGCAGTTCAAACGACTACACTCTTCATTGAAAATCTCTGCTGTACGGATGAAGAACAGGCTATCCGTCAGAAGCTGAGCCAATCATCTGGTATCAAAGAAATCAAATTCAATCTCATCTCACGGAAACTTATTATACGACACTCTACTCCAGTTGAGGAAATCATCCATACTCTGAAGGAGGCGGGTTTTCAACCTCGATTCCATTATGAGCTTCGTGAGCCAACAACATTCTGGCAAAGGCATAATTATCTTATCTTTACGACGACGGCTGGGATATTCCTGCTCCTTGGAATGCTGTTAAGGCATGCTGATGTTTCAGAACGTGTTCTTATTCCGGTCTACCTCATCTCAATCATCAGTGGTGGATGGCGGATTGCACTCAAGGGATTGAAGGCTGGAAAACATCTCGCACTTGATATGAACGTTCTCATGACAGTTGCAACGATCGGTGCGGGAGTGATTGGCAAGTGGGAGGAAGGTGCTGCTGTCATGTTTCTGTTCTCCGTGGCTCAGCTCCTCGAGCGGTACAGTATGGAGCGCACGCGTCGAACTATTCAGTCTCTGATGGATCTCTCACCTCTAACAGCGAGAGTCAAACGCAATTCAAGTGAGCGTACAGTTGCTGTTGAAGAAGTAGCTATCGGTGAGCGTATGGTTATTCGTCCGGGCGAGCGAATTCCTTTGGATGGTACTGTCATTGCAGGAGAATCAACGGTAAACCAGGCACCGATAACCGGTGAATCTCTTCCTATATATAAAAAGGCGGGCGATCCTATCTATGCCGGTAGCTTCAATGAACGTGGCGTACTCGAAGTTGAGGTAACGCGAAAGCATGAAGATACGACGTTAGCTCGCATTGTACGCTTGGTGGAGGAAGCTCAAGCTTCACGCGCGCCGGTTCAGCAATTTACTGAGAAATTTGCTCGGTACTATACTCCAGCCGTTATTGTTGTTGCTGTTATGCTTTCTATCCTACCACCGCTGTTCTTTGAGCAGCCGTTTGGTATGTGGTTTTACCGTTCGCTTGTATTACTGGTGATCGCTTGTCCTTGTGCACTGGTGATCTCAACGCCGGTTACCATCGTTAGTGGTTTATCCAATGCTGCACGACATGGTGTGCTTATCAAAGGCGGGCGATTCCTTGAAGAGGTTGGGCGTATTAATGCCATTGCATTTGATAAAACTGGCACATTGACGGAAGGGAAAGCGCGGGTAACAGATGTTATTCCTCTGAATTCATTCTCTCCCAATCGAATTTTACAATTGGCTGCTGCTGTTGAAGCAAAATCGGAGCACCATCTTGCTGCTGCGGTTCTGGAAAAAGCATATAAAGAAAATCTTGTATTGGATAGCATTACCTATCAGCACTTCGAATCGCTCACAGGTCGTGGCATACGCGCTACGATTGACGGTATAACATATTTCATTGGGAGCCATTCACTTGTTGAGGAGAACAACATGTGCTCTCCCCAACTCGAATCGATCTTGCAGAAGCTTGAACACGATGGAAAGACAACCATTATCTTGAGTACGGAGAAAGAACCGCTCGGCATTATTGCTATAGCAGATAAGGTGAGAAAAAACAGTGGCAACATTGTAAGAGCCTTGCGCGAGGGGGGCATCAAGAAAGCGATCATGCTCACAGGGGATAGTGAACTAACAGCGCAGTCGATTGCTGTGAGAACTAACATCGATGAATTCCACGCCGGTATGCTGCCAGATGAAAAAGTCTATCGCATACAGGAACTAAAAGATCGTTACGGTAGTGTTGCAATGGTAGGTGACGGCGTCAACGATGCGCCGGCACTTGCAGCATCATCCGTTGGCATTGCTATGGGCGCTTCGGGCACTGACATTGCACTTGAAACTGCTGATATAGTGCTGATGTCAGACGAGCTAGCTAAACTCCCTTACCTTATGCGACTGAGTAAGAAAACACTATCAATCATCAAGCAGAATATCCTCATTGCTCTCGTGACGAAACTGATTTTTCTCGCTCTTGGGATCTTTGGAGCAGCAACACTCTGGATGGCTGTTCTCGCTGATGACGGGGCTACGCTTGCAGTGATACTCAATGGTTTACGCACTCTAAGAATAAAGAGTGCGGTAAAAGAATCAAACTTTTAGGAGGAAAGGTGAAGAAGGAGAAGGGAGTATACCTTTGGGCTTTAAGAAACATGGCGGTATTTTAGAGTGATGTGCTAAGAACAGAAGTAATTACTTGAATACTACCTTATTGCGTGACAACCATGATGGTGTTCACCACGCCAAGGGAAAGATAGATAGTAATTCCCAACCCCACAACCCACCAAATTGCAAGTGAAATTTTTTCTCGTATTGTGACTGACATTTCTAGTTACCTCATTATACTCCTATCAAAAGAAATATACTTGAGTCAATGATGAATTGCAAGCAAAAATTTATTTTTCTTTGCAGTTGTCTCTTTTGCTGTAGAATCTAAGAAAAATAACTAAGTAAATCGATTCCTGTGTATGAATGAGGAGCAACGCTTGACTTACCAATTGTGAAGTTTACAGAAAAAGGATTGTCCACTGAGTAAACAATAAACTGCTCAGAGGTCGTCTTGAACATCAGGCCTCTGATTTATTAACAACATCCCTGATTGTCTGATGGATCTCATGCATATCAACACGTCCTTTCCGCAGGTATGGAATGTCGTGCATTTTTAATTCAGTGATATCCTTAACGTCAAGATCACGTCCAGTGATGACAATAACCGGAATGGTCTTGAATTTTTTGTGTTCTTTCAACTGACGGATAAAATCAAATCCACTGAGACGGTTGAGTGCAAGATCCATAATGATCGCTGACGGTTTTTCTTTTTCAACCCAGTGAAGAAAATTCTCCTCAAGCGGGAACAACACTCCTTTAAAACCCTCATCCTCAACAACGTATTTCATCAGCTCGGAAAATCCCGGGCTATCTTCAACGATAAGAACTGTTTTCTTTTTCATGAACTACAATTATGAAAGTTCCCCTGTTACTGTAAATAGAAACATGAGCTATAAACAGTTTAGCCGCTGGAATGTATATATAACATAGAGAGATTTGGGGTAAAAGTCAAACAAAATTTGCTTTGAGGGGCATACTCTACCTAAAGAGGGGGGAAAATAGCTTTGACTTTCACCCATTTTTTTTGTAAGTTGTATAAACTTTTTCTCAAAAAGATGTCCCATGGGGAACAAGAAGAAGACCTTTGGGGCGGTAAATCATATCAAATTAAGGTTTTTATCATGTTTGCAGTCGTGGAAATTCTTGGACATCAGGTGAAAGTAAGCCCTTCAGAGCGTATGTTTGTGCCCAAACTAATGGATAACGTTGGTAGTTCAGTTAAATTTGACCGTGTTGTTCTCCTCGCAGATGATAGGGGTGTGAAGATCGGGAGTCCATTTGTGAAGGATGTTGCTGTTGATGCGAAAGTACTTGGTCACGTCAAAGATGAGAAGGTTATGGTCTTTAAAAAGAAGCGTAGGAAAGGGTACCGTGTCCGACGTGGACATCGTCAGCAGTACACTGAAATTGAGATTACACATATTGGGTAAGGAGTAGATCGTATGGCACATAAAAAAGGTGGTGGAAGTTCTCGCAATGGTCGTGATAGCAATGCACAGCGTTTAGGCGTTAAGCGTTTTGGTGGCGAGACGGTGACAGCGGGAAGTATTCTCGTACGCCAGCGTGGAACGCGATTTACACCAGGGATGAACGTTGGTCTTGGCAGTGATGACACACTGTTCGCACTGCTTGATGGTATCGTGACGTTTAAGCGGCTTGGTAAATCGAAAAAGATTGTAAGTATTCTTCCTACAGCGGCATAATCATTCGGATGCAAAGTCCCTTTAGTTAGTACCCCCGCAATGAGTCGGGGGTTTTTGTTTTCTAACCAGATGTATTTCTAACTTTTCAACTAAACGGAAAGGTCAAGCATGAAAATTACGGTTGTTGGAGCAGGAAATGTTGGCGCAACCGCTGCTCAGCGTCTTGTCGATAAAGAGCTTGCCAACGAGGTGGTCTTGGTCGATATCATTGAGGGATTACCACAGGGTAAAGGACTCGACATGTACGAGTCTGCACCGATTGAAGCCACCGATACGCATGTTATTGGAACGAACAGCTACGATGAAACAGCAGGTTCTCACATCGTTGTCATTACTGCTGGCATCGCACGCAAGCCAGGAATGACACGTGAACAATTGCAAGATACAAATGCTGACATTGTCAAAGGAGTAACAGAAGCGATTGTTGCAAAATCACCACAGGCGATCCTCATCGTTGTGTCCAACCCACTCGATGTCATGACTTATGTTGCCTATAAGGTGAGTGGATTTGAAAGACACCGAGTCATCGGGATGGCTGGCATTCTCGATACGGCGCGCTATCGCACGTTCATCGCAATGGAGCTTGGTGTTTCAGTGGAGGATGTTCAGGCGCTTGTTCTTGGCGGACACGGTGACTCCATGGTTCCACTCGTGCGCTATACAACTGTTGCAGGTGTACCTGTTACCGAGTTTCTCGATAAACCGACGATTGATAAATTAGTGCAGCGTACGCGCGATGGTGGTATTGAGATTGTGAATTACCTCAAAACCGGAAGTGCTTACTATGCACCCTCTGCAGCTGCTGTAGAAATGGTCAAAACGGTTGTCAAAGATAAGAAACGTATCCTTCCTTGTGCAGCATACCTGCAAGGAGAGTATGGCTTGCGCGACACTTATATCGGTGTGCCAGTAAAACTTGGCAGAAAGGGCATCGAGAAAATTGTTGAAGTACCTCTCACTGCTGAAGAGAAGGCAGCGTTGACCAAATCCGCAGAAGAGGTGAAGAATAATATTGCAAAGTTGAAGCTGTAGTTCCCGAAGGAAAACCTTCAGGACAGTGAAGAAACTACAATGCCATCGTCATTATCACTTCGGCGCCGTCTGGAGTTTTATCGAACTCGACGCTGTCCATCATGGAACGCATCAAGAAAACTCCTCGTCCATTCTCACGCATAAGGTTTTCTTCAGCAAGCGGGTTTGGAAGGTTGGATGTGTCCACGCCCGGTCCCTCATCGTGCACGCGCACGATTAACACCGCATGATTCACTTCGCACGTGATGACCACCTTCCTGCGTGGGTCGCGCTTGTTACCATGAACTATGCTGTTGTTGACCGCTTCGGTTGTTGCCACCAGTAATTTGTTGAATTGTGAATCGTCAAGCTGTAAGTGGTCGTTGACGTGTTCAAGGAAGCTTTCAACTTTTAACACGTTCTTTGGGTTGCTTGAGATCGCCAAAACGAATTTAAGAAGCTCTTTATAAGGCATTGATATTCTTTTCCTACTACATAGATACGGAAAGCGACATTGTCATGTTGGCATAACTCCTCTTCGGAAGACCGGTTAGAGATTGCTGTTCATACCATCCCTTCAACGAAAAATCCATTCGCCCACCGGGGTTCCAGAGAATGCCCGTGATGGGACCAATACTTCGTAAAAAATATTCAAGAATTCTCTCGCGCCCAACATAGCTAAATCGCGACTGACTAAAGTAACGAATCCCTATGGAAAAAAGCAAACCCGGATTAACTTGATGCTGTAACGTGCCAATGATTGTTTTGTCTTCAAAGTAGTTGACCGGTCGTTCTGAAAAGGAATGCCAACGTAGTTCACCTCGTTCGTAAAGACGGATATGGCTGAACCACTCCACGGCAGTTCGTTTGGTGAAATGAATAGTTGTCGAATCAACAAACGCAAACTGCCGAAAGGCGAAGCTTCGAACTTGAGATGTTACAAACTCGAAATCATACACTGTGTAGTTTGCAAGAACTTCGAAGGTGTTAATAGTCGTGAGGTTAGTTGACGGGATGTATTCCAAACGGGGCTTCAAACGAAAGATTCGATTCCAGATATTATCTGCACTCCGGCTCGATGATAGATAAACAAGATGCACAAGATTTGCATCTACCATGAACGTCACGTTGAGATGCTGATTCAATTGGTGAAACGTCGCAAGATTCAGAATGTACCAGAGCTCATCACGATCATCGTTGTTTGCTAAACTTGGCGTGTCGTACCGCAGCAAGTTTCCTGAAGCTGTTAATGAGGCAACGTGGGCACGAGAGAACTCTACATCAAGCTTCGATGCAAGCATTGTTCGACGCGAGTGATTGTTTTTCCGCTCCTCAACTCGTGAAAGTGAATCAAGATCAAATTGTAAAGCGGTTTCCTCCGGCTGTACGGCGTGTTTTTCATCTCGTTCTTGATAGGCAACTTTCAGACTTGTTCTCAAATTGTGTCCAAGTTTATAACGTGCTTCGGCGCTGCCCTCAATTCTCAGTTCGTTAACCTCGGTATCAAGCGCTGGTCTCCGAACAGTGATATGTTTGTAACGTGTTTCTCGGGTAATTTCTCTTGTGAAGAGATTTCCCTGAAATGTGAGAAGCGTCTGTTTACCGAGATTGTAATCCAACGAGTCGGAAAGAGTGAGAGCGTGTTCGGACCTCGTCTCGATATTGTGTGTAACGTTGTATTGCTGTTGAATTGTAGGATCAGCCGGGACGTAAAAGTCTCGTCGATTTCGATTGTACTGAACCTTGAGCGAGTTACGTGTCTGACCGAAAAACACTTTGTCTATACGAGCAAGCACTCTATGTGTTTCGAGCTTACGGGGATCGAGCTTATCATACTGAAATCGAGCATTGAGTTCAGTTTGGTAGCCATCGAATTCTAAACTATCGGAGAGTACATTCATGAGCAATGATAGTCCTCGATCTCGCTGGTCTATCTGATTATCGAAGCGCATACCAACGAGCGGCTCTAATGTCAAATGATGAAAACCGAAGTACTGAATTCCTCCATAGAATGCATGTGACGAGGCATTACTGATGCCAATGCTCCTGTTATCAGAAAGAATGAATGATGAAGCGCGTCCTGTGGCTTGCAGGCTGTTTATTATTCGTCGCTTTACGGAAAAATCCAGTGACTGCTCGTCTGTTATGAGCTTACGATCAGCTCGAACTAAGGTGGAAAGAAATTGCTCGTTGAACTGCAATGAGAACGGTCCAACGGTGTTGCTGTAGATTGCACGTCCAATCCAGCGGTAGGTATTCAGCGACTTGTCGAACAGAATGGATGCAATGTTCTGTTGTTGAAGAGAACGCTGACCGCTTCCGGGCACTGCTCGTTCGGAAGTTGCCGCTGCGCCTTGCGAGAAGAGCACTTGAGGAAGTAGAAAAACGAGTAAGCTGGATTGGATAAAACATCTTTGAAACAAGCACGTCCTACGAGTTTTCATTTAGTCCTGCATCGAATAAAACCTTTAACCATTGACATCGACAAATTGTATTGAGCCAGTAGCTGTGCGTATAGCCGGAGGAATTAAATTGACACGCTCTGTAAGTTTGTATGAAGTGAGATCTTCCTTAATCCAGATTATTTCGCTTCTCTCTGTACTCCATCGCTGCTTTGACAAAGTCACGGAAAAGCGGATGAGGCTTGGTCGCACATGAGCGCAGCTCTGGATGGAACTGCCCACCGATGAACCATGGGTGGCTGGGAAGCTCAATGATTTCAATGAGATTATTCGTGGGGCAAATTCCGGTGAACACCATGCTGTGCTTCTCCAAGATATCTTTGAATGCGTTATTCACTTCATAGCGATGGCGGTGGCGCTCGTGCACAAGCTCTTGTTTGTACGCTTTGTATGTTTTTGTTCCTCTTTGAATCGTGCACGGATACGAGCCAAGTCGCATCGTGCCTCCGTAGGCAGTTACTTTCTTCTGCTCGAGCATCAAATCGATGACGTTCTGATCAGTCTGCTTGAACTCTGTACTGTTGGCATTGGTTAGACCGCAGACATTGCGAGCAAACTCAATGACAGCGCATTGCAGCCCAAGACAGATGCCAAAGAAAGGAACGTTATTCTCCCGTACATACTTGATCGCTGTAATCTTTCCCTCGATACCTCGCTCACCAAAACCCGGTGCGACGAGTAAGCCATGAATGTTGTTCAGATGCTTCTCAGTCCCATCCCGCTCGACATCTTCAGCACGAATCCATGAAATCTTCACACGTACATTGTTTGATGCGCCTGCATGGATGAACGACTCTGAGATACTCTTGTACGCATCTTGATGGTCTGTGTACTTTCCACAAATGCCAATTAAGACTTCACCGGTTGGATTCTTGACACTCTCAACAAACTTTTTCCACTCCTTGAGGTTTGGTTTTGGACAGGTGAGATCGAGTTTTTCTAAGATGATCTCATCGATTTCCTCCTCGGCGAATTGCAAAGGCACCTCGTAAATCGTGGAGACGTCATGGGCATCGACGACGGATTCAACTTCTACGTTGGTGAAGAGAGCAATCTTTTCCCTCACCTCTTTGGTCAGTGGAGCCTCCGAACGACAAATCAGGATATCTGGCTGAATACCGATCTCCAGTAACGTCTTCACACTGTGCTGTGTCGGTTTGGTTTTAATCTCTCCAGCAGCTTTGATATATGGCACGAGTGTCACATGCACACTAATAGCATTTTTCTTGCCCTTGGTAAACATAAACTGTCGCATCGCTTCCAGAAAAGGAAGGCTTTCAATATCACCAACCGTTCCTCCGATTTCTATGATGATGACGTCATACTCGCCAGTCTTTCCAAGCACTTCAAAGCGTCGTTTGATTTCGTCGGTGATATGTGGAATGACTTGTACAGTAGCTCCAAGGTAATCGCCGCGTCGTTCTTTGGAGATCACCTCGAAATACACTTGGCCCGTTGTCGTGTTGTTATTCTTCGTCATATTGACGTCGAGGAAACGCTCGTAATGCCCGAGATCGAGATCTGTTTCAGCGCCATCGTCCGTTACATAAACTTCGCCATGTTGAAATGGATTCATCGTTCCCGGATCAACGTTCAGGTAGGGATCACATTTCTGAATGGTGACACG
>JACQVI010000086.1 GCA_016209795.1 Ignavibacteriota bacterium | reverse complement strand
GTTTTTGTGCAGTCAATTTTTAAAATAATACTACTTTTAATCCTGTTTTTTTTGCCGCCTTTGGCGTTTTCGGGTTCCGTCCGTGTTATTACTATCGACGGTGCAATCAATCCTGCCTCCGCGGATTACATCCACGAAGAAATACAACACGCCATTGCAGAACAAGCAGAATGCTTAATCATCCAACTGAATACACCGGGCGGGTTATTAAAATCGACTCGTGTTATAGTCTCCGATCTTCTGAATTCTCCAATTCCAATCATCGTGTACGTCTCACCAAGCGGTGCACAAGCAGCTTCAGCTGGATTGTTTGTTACCTTGGCGGCTCACGTTGCAGTCATGGCTCCCGGAACAAATATCGGTGCTGCTCACCCCGTCACGATCGGAGAACAAAAAGATTCTATCATGATCGAGAAAGCTACAAATGACGCTGCAGCGTTCATTCGTACCATTAGCGAGAAACGAAAACGCAATATCAAATGGGCTGAGGATGCTGTGCGTAAAAGTTATTCGATTACTGAAACTGAAGCTCTCCGTGATACAGTGATTGACAAGATCGCTGCCAACATCCCTGAATTGTTAGAACACCTTGACGGCAAGACGATCCATACAGCAAGTGGAAAAAAGACTTTACAGACAAAAAATGCGACCATCACTATGGCTGAGAAATCATTTCAGCAGAAGTTACTGGATGTCTTAAGTGATCCCAATATTGCATACATTTTTATGATCCTCGGTATCTATGGATTGCTGTTCGAGCTGTACAATCCCGGCTCCATCTTACCCGGGATTGTCGGTTTTATCTGTCTCGTCCTGGCATTTTATTCACTTCACACGCTGCCTATCAACTATGCTGGACTTGCGCTGATCATGTTTGCAATTATTCTTTTTCTCCTTGAAATTAAAATCGTAAGTCACGGATTGTTAACAATCGGCGGCGTCATCTCGCTCGCACTCGGTTCCATCATGCTGATTAAAACTGATTCAATATTAGATGTTGTCGCTATCTCATGGGAAGTAATCTTTTCCGTCATTATTTTTTCAGTCATTTTTTTCGTCTTTGCCCTTAGTATGGGCATTCGCGCACAGCGAAGGAAGCCTACGACGGGGAGTCAGGGAATCATTGGTGAAATTGGAGAGACGCTAAGCGATCTTAAGCCTGACGGTCAGATAAAGGTACATGGTGAAATCTGGCTTGCTACAAGTCTGGACGGCACATTGAAAAAAGGAACAAAAGTAAAAGTTGAGGATATTGAAAATCTAAGTTTGAAAGTCCGAAAACTCTATCAATAACAACACAGGAGATCTCGATGCAAAACATTTCCATTATCTTCGTTATAGGCGTCATTTTTGCTCTTATCATTTTACCCAATGCGATTCGCATTCTCCGTGAATATGAGCGCGGAGTTATCTTCCGTTTAGGAAGATTAATCGCAGCAAAAGGACCGGGAATCATTTTACTCATACCCCTTGTTGATCGTATGGTGAAGGTCAGTCTTCGAACAGTTGTCCTTGATATTCCCCCACAAGACGTCATTACAAGGGATAATGTTTCCATCAAAGTGAATGCGGTCGTCTATTTTCGGGTTATTCAGCCTGAAAAATCCATTGTGGAAGTTGAAAACTTCCTCTTCGCAACGTCCCAACTCTCGCAAACGACCCTTCGGAGCGTCTTAGGACAATCTGAGTTAGACGATCTTCTTGCTCAGCGAGACAAAATCAATCGTGAGCTGCAAAAAATCATTGATGAACACGCTGAACCGTGGGGTATTAAAGTATCGAATGTTGAAGTCAAACAGATTGATTTACCAATCGAGATGCAGCGTGCGATGGCAAAGCAGGCAGAAGCTGAACGGGAGCGACGTGCAAAGGTAGTCCATGCTGAAGGTGAATTCCAAGCGAGCCAAAAGCTTGCTGATGCAGCCAACATCATTGCTTCCAATCCTGTTGCACTCCAGCTGAGATTTCTCCAGACTTTGACGGAAGTCGCTGCCGATAAAAACTCAACAATCTTATTCCCTGTGCCAATTGATCTCCTCGAGCCTTTCCTCGATAGGACAAAGAAGAAATCGTAAACGAGGATATGGATCCACTTTTGTATGGACACAATCCCGAACAGGGCATCGTAGCGGTACGTCAGGCAAGCGATAGCACAATGCGGGTTTATATCCGCAGTCCAGAAGGACTCACTTCGAAGGAAGTTGAGTTCTACCCTTTTTTCCTCCTCTCAGATTCATCCTTCTTAGATAATTTCCCGATAAAACATTGGGTTAAAGAACTGCAAGGCTCGAATTTCTTTCGTTACCTTTGTGCCTTTACGCGCTGGTCTGAGATGTGGGATGCTGTTCACCACATCATTGAAGTTTATAACAGGGGTGCAGTAAAGCGCGTCGAGTCCTTTAACGATCTTCCCATTCTTCATTTGCGCTACGATCCGGTATCGCAATTCTTGATGCAGACTGGAAGGACATTATTTAAAGGGATGAACTTTGAAGATTTGCACCGTCTACAGCTTGATATCGAAACGTATACGAAACATGGACAAAAGTTCAGCAATCCAAATCGTCCTGAAGATCAGATTATTCTCATCGCCCTCTCGGACAATCGAGGATGGGAATATGTTATCAGCGGAAAGAATACATCTGAAAAGGAAATGCTTCTCGAGTTAGTGCAAATCATAAGGGAGCGCGATGTCGATGTCATCGAGGGACACAATATTTTCAATTTCGATCTTCCATATATTCTTAAGCGATGTGAGCTCTGCGGAATTGATTTTACAGTTGGTCGAGATGGCTCTTCACTTCGATCATCCGATTCTCGTTCAGGATCAAGAGAACGTTTTACCAACTATATTTTATATGAGATAGATGGAAGACATATCATTGACACAATGCTGTTATTGCAATCCTATGACCAATCGAAAAGAGTGCTGGAACACTATGGTCTAAAGTATGCAGCCCAGTACTTTGGTTTTGCAAAAGAAGATCGGATGTACATCCCGGCAGATCGAATCTCCTGGTACTGGGATCACGAGCCGGATCTTCTTGTGCGCTATGCGTTGGACGATGTTCGAGAAACTCGTCTCCTGAGCGATCATCTTTCAAGAGGTGTTTTTTACCTCGCTCAAATGATTCCTTTTAACTACGGAACAGCGGCTCGTTTAGGTTCTGCCGTCAAAATAGAATCGCTTTTTGTCCGAGAATATCTTCATCAAAAACATTCTATCCCAAAACCACAAATGGGTGCACAAACGTCCGGAGGTTACACTGACATCTTCTATACCGGGTTGTTAGGACCAATTGTTGATATCGATGTAGAATCACTGTATCCATCAATCATGATTGGCGAGAAAATCGGACCCAAAAGCGACACCCTTGGTATTTGTTATAGGATTCTTGAAAACCTCACCCGTATGCGTCTCGACGCCAAGCGTAGGATGAACAAATCTGAAAATCAGACTGAGCGAATGTTACTCGATGCACTGCAATCGTCTTTTAAAATCTTAATTAACTCTTTCTATGGCTACCTGGGGTATAGCCGTGGTCTGTTCAACGATTATGAAGCCGCAGATAAAGTTACCCAGAGTGGACAAAAAATCCTTCATCAGCTTATTAACTCGATAACGTCACACCTCGGAATTGTCGTCGAAGTAGATACTGATGGAATATTCTTTGTCCCACCACGCTCGTTTCAAGGGGAAGAAAAGGAGAAGGAATTTGTGAAGATGATTTCAAAAGATCTCCCAAGGGGTATCAACCTTGTCATGAACGGTCGATATAAAGTAATTCTCAGTTACAAAAAGAAAAACTATGCGTTGCTTGGATATGATAATAAAATCGTAATCAAAGGATCTTCGCTGATTTCACGAAGTATGGAAAAGTTTGGCAGATATTTCATTCAACAATGTGTTGATGCCTTATTGAATCGTAATATCAACGGTCTCCATGAGCTTTACCTGAATGTATACCGGGACATCATCGAACATAAACTTTCAGTGGCCGATTTTGCCAAAACCGAAACATTACGAGAAAGCCGAGAAGAGTATCTTGAAGCTGTAGAAAAGGGACATCGCAACCGTACTGCAGCGTATGAGGTGGCGTTAGCTAATCTTACTCACTGGAAAATCGGAGATCGAATTGCATACTACATTACAGGGACTGATATGAATGTCAAAGGTTTTGAGCATTGTAAACTTGTGGACGAATGGGATCCAAATTTTCCCGATGAGAATATGCAGTATTATCTGAAGCGTCTGTTAGAGTTAGCAAAAAAATTTGAGGTATTCTTCACACCGGAAGATTTTCATGCTATCTTTTCGACTGACGATCTTTTTGGGTTCTCTGCAGAAGGGATAACACCCCTGATGTTGCATGTCCCACGTGTAACAGAAGAGGTTGAAGAAGAGGAGTCTGAAGTATTCCAGATTCATCCGACGATCGAACTGGATGAATCTGAGCACATTGTGTGAATGGGATATACTTAATTCAGCCGATTTTTTTGTACCCAGTCTTTAAGGTACTTAATGATGTCAAGAGTGGAAGCCCCTGGGGTAAAGAGCTCACCGACACCCATGTTCTTAAGAGTTTTAATATCCTGTTCAGGAATAATTCCTCCACCGAAAAGCAAAACGTTCTCAAGACCTTTTTCATTCATCAACGTGAGAACTCGTGGAAAGATCGTCATGTGAGCACCGCTCAATAAACTAATACCGATGGCATCGACATCTTCTTGGAGTGCAGCCTCGACGATCATTTCGGGTGTTTTGCGGAGACCTGTGTAAATAACCTCCATGCCAGCATCACGCAGCGCTGCCGCGATTACTTTCGCGCCGCGGTCATGTCCGTCAAGACCGGCTTTGGCGATCAAAACCCGAATCTTCTTTTCCATACGCTGCTGTGCTCTATTACAGTTTTAGTCTTTTTTGAAATTCTTGTATCGTGACGTAAAATTTAGCCAAGGGAAATCCTACTACATTATAGAAACATCCATCGATTTTTTCAACAAAGACTACTCCATAATCATCCTGAATTCCGTACGCCCCCGCTTTATCCATCGGTGAACCGGATGTAATATACTGCTCAATCTCCTTCGATGACAACGTTCGAAACTGAACTTTTGTTATTTCCACCTCCGAGACACGTTGATCGGAAGGACGATCGAGTAGCGTAAATCCCGTATAGACTTCATGCACCTGCCCGCTTAAAGCATGCAGCATTCTCGCTGCATCATCGTGATCTTTTGGCTTACCGAGAATCTTTCCATTCAACACTACAATTGTATCAGCACCAATAATAATCGCATCATCAACAAGCTTACCAAGAGCAAGTGCCTTCTGCGCTGAAAGAGTTCTGACATAATCAGCAGGGCTCAACGTAGAGTCGTACTGTTCATCTACCCCACTCTCTCTCACTTCAAATTCCAAACCAAGCTGACGTAGAAGATGCTGTCTGCGAGGTGAGCGAGACGCTAGAATGAGCCTCTTGTTCAGAACCATAAATCTGCGGATACCTCATACAATAAAAAAAGAGCGACGATAGTTCTTCGCTCCTTTCCGATGGTACAATCACTCAACCTTTATACAATCATTTAACGGAACATCGCCTTAATACTCCCCCACGTTCGACGGACACCGGAAACTGTATGAGAAACGGTCAGAGTGGTAGTATAGATGGGATTTGCCCCATTTGAAAAAATAATCTTGATGCGGTATTGATAGAGTGTAACTGCTTTGTTTAATGCGGAATAATCTACAAACTCATACAGAGAAGGACCTTTTACGCCAACAGACCCGATAGACATAAATTCGCCTTCCGTTCCAGTACGACGCTCAATTTCAAAACGAGCAACGTTCGTTTCGTCTTCTGTAATCCAATGGAGAGTAACGTTAATGCCGTCGCTGCTTGCCTGGAAAGACCCAGATTTAATAATCTCTGACTGCGCAAAAGCCCACGGAACAACGCATAACAGTAGAAGGTAAGTAAGCCGTCTCATGGTACTCCTCATCATTTTGGGTAAGATATATCAATTATCGATAAAAGTCAAGGCAACTATGAACTTTCCAGTGCGCGAGGCGAGACTTGAACTCGCATGCCCTTCCGGACGCCACCCCCTCAAGATGGTGTGTCTGCCAGTTCCACCACTCGCGCAATAGCGATTAAAAAGTAAATAAGCTTGGATATAGCAATTTTTGACTTTTTACTTTTGACTAGATTTTGTGAGCCCGGTTGGATTCGAACCAACGGCCCTCGCCTTAAAAGGGCGATGCTCTACCAACTGAGCTACGGGCTCCCAGTCCCCAAAGAACATTCAATTAACCATCAAGTGGGAATTACGGGTGTAAAAATATACTAAAATTTTGATGGACTCGCAACCAGCCAGCATTCTCTATAGAAACTTGAGCTTAGAGCTTCACAGCTTATCTAGTCTCGCAACCCAACACAAATCTAATGGATAAAATGAATACACTCAACTTGTCACGGAAGAACGGCTACAGTACTGTATGACAATAATCGGAAAGCCTGCATGCCTAATGCCTGCTTTCACCGAGGCTACGCGCAGGTAGGTTCAGCAGGCTTGCCTCAGTGCGAAACGTCGTCCGAAAACTCCGTGTCACAAGACGAAACGGATCGGCGGACAGGCAAGTTATTTTACCAAATTCATTTTCTTGACTTGAATAAACGACTTCTTTGGCTCAATCAAACTCGACGCTTCAAGTCGATAAAAATACATCCCACTCGAAACTACATTACCATTCTTGTCTCTGGAATTCCAATAAGCCGATCTATACCCTGCATCTACTTTTCCATGAACTAACGTAATCACTTCTTGACCTAACACGTTATATATTTTCAACGTAACATGGCTTTCCACAGGAAGTTCATATCGAATCTTTGTGCTGGGATTAAAGGGATTTGGATGATTTTGCAGAAGTGCATATTCCTTTGGAAGATTCATTGAGCCAGCTACCTTGAGCGCAATACGAGATACCGGGTTTTCAATCTGTAACGTTTTATTATCTTCTACAACAATTTCACTCTCACTGACAAGAAGCTGCACGGCAGAAGTTCGATTCTTCAATACGAAACTCACTGTTATTGGATATTCAGCAGATGAAACGAGTATCGGAAATTCTTGTCTCCCTTCAGGTTTGACACTTTCTACTATCTTTTGTGAAGCGAACCGAACATCAAACATACCTGCTGGTGGAACGGGGGGTAACTCAAAGTCTATCAAAGAATATTCATCATCTTCAGGTAAACTCCAATATAAACTTTGGCTCCTCCCCTTACGATCTTTGATTGTGATCCTATTGTATTCCCGCAGCAAAGATAATGGATCTGTTTGAAGCGCTCTCTTTGTCATAAGCTGAGATGAATTTAATACCAACGCGCCAGCTTGTGAGCTTTTCACCCAATAGCCTTTTCCCGGTTTTAGGGTATCAGCAATTTCGTAATGGCCTATAAAATGGTAATAGGGTGAGATGAGAATATCATCTGGCACTTGAACTATCGAAGTCACATCTATCGGCACGCTGATCGAACCGATGATGTTCCATCGTTCTTGAATGTTTATTGTATCTGAATATCTGAATGCTCCGATCATATTCACGGTCTGGTCGGAATCAAACTGGAGCCAGTATCCCAATCCGTACTCAAGAGTTTCTGCTGGGACGTATCCAGTTGTATAACGAAATGCCTGGGAGGATGCTGTTGGAAAGAGAGCCTGTTTGCTTCGGTTAGCTACGTACATCGGTATAGAAAGTAGATTCCACCTTCCATGGACTTCAACGTTCATGGTTGTCATTATCGTGAAGGGAGATGCGCTTATGGCGTAATTTGAGGGGGTGTCAATATCACTCACGCGCACAAGCGCCGTTATAGACGATGTATTAGGAACCAACCATTCATATTTTTGGAACACAGCAGGAATGCTATCAATGATTGTCATCCACGAATTGCCGTAATTGATGGAATAGTCGATTTTCACGTCGCTATATCCAAACCCATACCATTTGATTTCATGGACTGTTCCAGCCTGCCACACTTCTTCACCTTTTGGGCTGATAAGCTTATTGCCCGGTCGATAATTGATAAACGTATTCCCAACACATGTATCACCATTATCCATCTTCACATCGAGAGTGACACTATTGATGACAGCAGTATATGCAGCACCTGTTCCGGGAATTGGAGTTAATGCAGTCCAGCCTCCCGACGTGTCTTCAACAAGTCGATAATCGCCGGCGGGAATATTCCGAAAATAGAAATAACCAGTACTATCTGTTTCCGTACTATCAATTAATACTCCTGTTTCATAGTAACGCCAAATTTTCAATTGCTCAACTGGTAAACGATCTTCAGTGGTTAGCGTATCCCCATCGAGATCTTCTATCTTAAGACCGACAATCAACCCCGGCTCAAAATTAACAAATTGGTGATCGTAACTACTATCTCCCGTACTGAGTTCCACTCGGATGCGTGCCGGAGTTATCACGTCAACACTTCCGCCGATACCTCCAATCGCTTGTATCGGTATCCAGCCGTTACCACTATCTTCAACAATATCATAGATTCCCGATTCTAAATTTATAAACTGGAAACTACCAAAGTCATCAGTAAGCTGACTGTCGATGACAATTCCATCACGATACAATCTTATCAGCCAGTCGAAGAGCGGAGAGCGATCATTAACAGTGGAATCCTTTCCATCAAGGTCTCGTAGCTTGATACCAGCTATGGATGCAAAGCCAAGAAGTGGAATACGGCGAGCAAAACGAATCGAGACGCCAGTGGTAGGTTTGTTCAATTGCTTATCGCCCTGGAAATAATAACTGCTGCCATTTAAAGCTGCACCATTTCCCTCGATACCGATTGAAGATTGAGAATTAGCTGCACCGTAAATAAAACCACCGTCTTCAGAATCTGCATAGCTTATAGTAATAGTGCTATCGTTCGCATCAAGAATGACTTCAAAATTCAACGTATCACCTGTGGCAGTCACATCATATCGGCGCATGTTGTACCATTCGACGACAAATTTCGAACCTGTAGTACGAGTGTAAACACCAGAAGCAGCAACGCCAGTATGATTTCGTAAGTCATCCCACAAAGCTGCAACTATGTGATTGGGAGAGGCACTATTCGGTAGTTGAGTCTCGAGGTAGGTATTGACTAATTCACTGGGATCAAACGTCAGCCAGCCATTCGTGCAAACTTTAATCTGTGTTCGCATTGAGCCATAAAAATAAAAGGGCTGAGGTAGGGTTATAGCTGAACTGAGAAAATCATCTGTGTTTGTTCCGGTTACGAATGTTCCAGAATCCGGACCTGCATCAATCCAGAGATAACTCGGTCGCGGGGTTTGTGAGCTGTTGCTTGCCGAATAGACATATCCTCCGCCATCTGCTGTAAGGTTAGTTCGAGTTTCTACCACACCTCCGGTTGTAAAGTTCCAGGTCTCGGAATATGCACTTGTCCCGCCCGTATTCTTTGCTCTTACATGCCAGTAATACTTTGTACTATCAACCAAGGGTCCAACTATTTTAGATGTTGACGTGATTGTAGAGTCATCAACGACTGTAGAGCCAAAAAGGGAATCGGTTGAAACTTGAAGACGGTAGGACGTTGCACCTGATGAGGCATTCCACATTAACGATAACGTAGTCTTCTGATTTGTTGAGTTATTAAGAGGTAAAGATAGTGTAGGTGCAGAAGGTGGCGGCGGAGGCGTTGAATTATATTTCCAGATACCATCACCCTGAAGAGCAAAAAGAGAATTCAGATCAAGCGCCATCGCACCGTAGCCAGAGCCAGTCAATCCTTGATTGGTAAGCTGCCATGTCTGACCGTTATCGTACGAAAAGCGCATGTTCTGCCCGCTGTAGGAGCAAGTCATCACGAAGTTAGAATCAATCACGGATGTAGCGACTGACCACATGTGCTGCCCGTCGAAAACTGAAATGGCTTGCCACGTTTCTCCATAGTCAGTTGATTTCACAAATCCACCACCTCCGCTCCACTTTGTCGCATAAGCAAGCCATGGCTTGAATGGATTAATTGCTATCATTGGAATCTCACCAGACGTTGCATACTTTTGTGCCCACGTTAACCCACCGTCGGTAGACTTGTGAATGCCCGCAGTGTTGTCACCAACAAGAATAATATTTGCATCGGCAGGGTTAACTTCCGCATCACACCAGACGTTAAATCCAGTCACAGTTGAAACTACACTCCATGTTGCCCCAAAATCTGTACTGCGATAAAAACTCGTTCCACTCATCGTGAACACTGTGTCAGGATGCTGAGGCTTGTACTCCATAGGCACACCATAGTATGAGAATGTTCCAGTCCATGTTTGTGTCCAGCTTCCTCCATAATTTGTCGAACGCATGATGCGATCGTTACCACCAGAACCCTTCTGTGCAACGAGAATGATATTTGTATCGAGGATACTCACAGCAACCGCTGTGATACCAGAACCACCCGATACTGTGGAGAGTTGTTGCCATGTCTCACCACGGTTATAACTTACCCACAGAACCGTGCTATTGGGAGACCCATAGACTGTGTTGAGATTGAGAGGATTGTAGCACAACGAATTTCCCAAGCCACTACCACTAACCTTCTTCACCCACGACTGAGCTTCAATCCCTGTTGATAAAAGAAACAGCCACGGAAAAACAAGAAAGATTCTGAGAAATACTTTTTTGGTCATCATTCTATAAGGAATAGTTTATAGGTATCAAAAATGGATCCTGCCCTGAGAGTTTAGTTTTAACACTTAACCCCTGACTTTAAGCGGTTCAACTTGTGTTATGT
>JACQVI010000097.1 GCA_016209795.1 Ignavibacteriota bacterium | reverse complement strand
CCTGTAGAACCAAACAGAGCGATATGCTTTGCAAAGAATTTGTTCGGGTCGAGGAAGAGACGCTCGTGCTCCATGAGTGAAATCGCTCCAACAGAAAAGTCATGTTCACGATAGGTAGAGAAGATGGTCTTCAAGTCGTTGCTCTCTGCAGCATAGACAGAGCCACCAACGACCGGGAATGATGAAACACCTCGCTCAAATTTACCGCCCTTCATCGTGCCCAGAAGCTGGATATCCATGATCTGCCGCGAGATGCGATCGGTGAGTTTTGATCCCTCTGTCAATGCACTATCAATCGTGCGTACTGCCATGATGCTTCCGATAACAGGGCGCTCGCCGCCTTTCATAATCACATACGAGCCAAGCTTTCCAATACCATCATGTGCACTGCTTAACGACTGGCTCTGAGAGGCACTATCCCGCAAGATCGCCGAGACCGAATTACTACTGACAGAATAAATCGTTCCGATGAGTTTCAATGGTTCCATATTAGTTCACCCGTTTAATTGTGACAATAGTTTTATCGTCTGATTGAGTTCCTGTGCTATTAAATCGTTGAACGTCTTCAAGGATTAATTGCGTAATCTCTTTAGCACCCTCTTTCCCATAATCGATCAAACCGTTAATGATACGATCTTCTCCGTAAAACTCTCCGCGTTCATTCGTTGCTTCTGACACTCCATCGGTATAGAGCAGAAGGATATCACCTTTCTTCATGAGAACATTTTCCACTTTAAAGATCTCCTCTGGGAACGGGCCAAGAAACTGTCCCGTGGGTTCCAGAAGCTCCACATCGTTCGCATCGGCTCTAAGGAGAATCGGGCTGTTGTGCCCACAATTCGAGTACAACACCAAGCCATTCTTATCATCAGTCAGTTCAGCATAGAACAACGAGACAAACTGCTCTTCGGAAAATGTTTTGTTCAGAAGCTTGTTCACTCTTGCAAGCAAGACACTGATTTTTGTTTGATACTCAAAGCCCATCCGCAGTGCGCCGGACGTGTAAAGTGCCTGGGCTGCAGCGGAAAGTCCTTTACTCGCTGCATCCCCGATGACAATTCCAAGCCGCTCCTGATCGTTTGCCACCTGAAGATAATCAAAAAAATCGCCTCCGACAATACGATCAGGAAGTGAAATGCCATAGAGTTCATAGGAATGAAACCGCATCTCATGCTGCGGAAGGATGCTTTTTTGGATTTCCCGTGCCTTATCGAGGTCGCGCTCAAGCACTTGTGCCTTTCGCTCTATCCTTCTGCTTCTGAGGACTGAATTTAAAGCAGCGCTAATAATATTTAATGTTGACGTTAAGGTTTCATCGAGGTGGTCTGCATTGAACGCCAGAACATAGCGGTACAGCGTATGCCCACGCCATTGAAGTTTATCTCCAATACCGGTGGCAGAGTACTTCAGGATGCCATGCTTACGAAGGTAGGTATCTTTCTCACTTCCAAGGACAGTGCGAAGCTTCGGTAACTCTAAAAAGATAGGATAATCTTTGACCTTTATGCGATAGTGTGAACGGATCGGCTCCATTTCACCGACCTGGTGGAGAAGCTCATAGTTTCCCTTCCGTGAGTCGAACTTCCACACTCTCCCACCTTTGATGTTGATTTCTTCATTCTGGACAATCTCATGGAGCACATGCTGAAGTAGATCTTCATCACCCTCAAATTTCTTGTTCGCTATCGACTCAATCGTGCGATATAATTTACGTAGCTGCATGCCTTTTCACATGTTTGACATAAAATCATTTCAAATTTACTCGGAAAAATGGTAAAACGCAATTTGAGCACTATCGTAAGGGGGTTAGATTTTTTTGAGTGAAATGTAAGGAGGAAATAAAATTAAGAACACCAATTTCTTAAATCGTCTTCTTCCCGACTCTATCTATGTATTTCAGTTTCTCGGTATCAATACGGACTACGTCTCCGGTAACAACAAACTGTGGCACACGAATCTCAAGTCCGTTTTCGAGAACGGCAGGCTTCATCGTATTATCCTGTCCCTCTCGGATACCAGAACCTGTGGAAGCAACTTTTAATTCAACAATTTTGGGCAACTGGATGGAGACGGCTTCTTCACCAAGAAGCTCAACGGTCACTTTGTAGCCTTCTTTTAAGAATTTTTCACTGTGTCCGATGGAAACTTTTGGTATGCCAATCTGCTCAAAGGTTTCAGGATCCATAAAATAGCACGCTTCCTGGTCGGAGTAAATGTATTCCATTTGACGTTTGGTAAGCTCAACATTCTCAAGCTTATCAGTATGTTTAAAACGACGGTCGGCAAAGTGTCCGAAGCGCATATCCTTCAGCTTGAGTTCGATGAAGCCTTGCATTTGTCCGCTTCCTGCATGACGGATCGCTTCCAGAACTTTATACACTTTGCCCTCGAGCTCTATTGCCGTACCTTCTTTCACTTCCGATGCGAGTACCATAGGTAACTCCTTCTTAGGTTGGACAAGAAACGCTATAGAAATCTAAAAAACGGAAGAGAAGAAGTCAAGTAAAATGATTTGGGTAGTGGAGAATTTAGTCTGGGAAGGAGTCTCGCCCCCGATCTAGATTCATTATTTCAACAGAACACACTTCTTCATCTGCACAAACGTTTTGCTTGGCTCACTACTGCTCGTCGCTTGCATTCTGAGGAAATACACACCTCCTGAAATATCTGGCCTCCACATGAAGCGATGCCATCCAGCACCTTGCTCTTCGTCGAGCAATTCGGCTACCTGCTGACCGAGGATGTTCACAACAGTGAGCTTTACGTGACTCGTGACAGGCAACCCATAACGAATTTCTGTCGATGGGTTAAACGGATTGGGATAGTTTTGTGCTAAGACATATTCAGTTGGCACAATGTTCGGTTCTCCATGCAAGACCTTCAATTTCAAGTATTGAACCTGGTTCTGTTGAAGAGTTATGCTTCCTTCTCCTACTAATTGTTTATTGGTGGTTCCTGTTTCAAGCACCCATGTGTGGGATTGTTGTTTGTTCACACTCCATCGAATGACAATCGGATACCGTGCACCCGTCAATTGAAGAGGAAACTCCTTTACATCAGTTGATGAAACTGCTTCAACAAATCGCTGTGAGTAAAACCGCACATCAAACAATCCCGATGGCGGCGCAGGCGGAAGTTCATAATGTTCTAACATTTTTTCCGACAGAACGCTTCCAGTAAAATACAACGTTTGTCGATGCTTCGTGCTATCCTCAATGATGAGTGTATTGAAGTCATCCAAACTGACTTTCTCCGATCTAGTCTTTGATGGCTTTTGAACAGAACCTGCATTCAAGATAATTTCCCCTGCCTGTGACACTTTAACCCAGTGTGCATTTCCCGGTCTCAATGAGTCTACTACCTGATATGAACCATCGTATGCATAAAAGCTTGTTGCAATGATGCCGAGTGGGATACTGCTCACTGCATCAGCATCCACCGCCGAAGTGAGACTGCCAACCAAATTCCATTTATCATTCACATCGATTGTATCAAGCAAGAGTGGATTCCCAAAGTAATTAAGCGTCTGCACTCCATCAAATTTCACCCAATAGCCAGCGCCTTGCTCTAACGTATCACGGGCAACATAGCCCGCTTGATATGCAAACGCAGGTGATGCCGCTGTGGGATACACGGTGGCTTTTGAATAATCACGAACGTTAACAGGAACAGAAACCATATTCCATCCATCAAGACTTGTTGTTGATAGCGCGGTGGCATTCATCAAGATCGAAATGGTATTGGTACCGGAATTTGCAACGGCAATATCGAGATCGCCATCCTGATCAAGATCAGCAAGAGCGACGGAACGAGCAGAATTTCCAGCGGGATAATCGGCGCGAGAAAACGTACTGCCACTAAGATTTGTGAAGACCGAGACAGCATTCGAACCAGAATTTGCTGTAACGATGTCCATGAAGCCGTCGCCATTGACATCACCGCTTGCCATCCCCCACGGGGTCGATTCTGTCGTATAATCTGCTCGTGGACCAAAATTCCCATTGCCGCTGTTTGGATAGACCGATATGGAGTTCGAATTAGAATTGGTCACAATAAAATCGGGAAGATCATTGTCATCGATGTCAGTCACCACAACAGAGCGTGCATTATCGCCTACGCTATATGATGTTTGGTTTGACAGGACTGCACCGCCTGTGTTGACAAGTATGGAGACAGTAGAATTAGTCAGACTGTTGACCACCACAACGTCGATGCCACCATCGTTCGTCAAATCTGCTGTGGCTGTAGACCAGGGGGCGGTTCCAGAAGAATATGTCGTTCTGGTTGGAAACGCTCCTGTTCCGTTATTCATGATAATTGAAACCGTGCTTGCACTAAAGGTCGTTGAGACAAGGTCAACATCTCCATCACCATCCATGTCGGAAGCAGAGAGCGAAGAAGGGAACGGACCAGATGAATAATCAACTTTCGGTGCGTACGTTCCATTACCATTGTTCGTAAAGACCGAAACAGTTGTTCCGCCTTGATTTGCGACTGCAATATCGAGATCGCCGTCATTATCGACATCTGCCAGCACGATCGAGCGCGGGGTTGCACCAGTAATGTAGGTCGCACTCGACGGAAACGTTCCATAGCCGTTATTCATCAGGACTGTTATCGTGTTGGAACTTTGGTTAACCGTGACGATATCGTTATCACCATCAGAATCGATGTCTCCAACAGCTAACGTCCACGGTCCGTTGCCAACGGTATAGTCAGTTTTATTAGAAAAGATACCATGTGAAGGAGGCGTTTCGATGGTATAGTGGTACTCGTACGGCGTGACAGAACTTCCTGCGGCTGTTTTAAGATTTCCTGTGATATTCACTGTAACAACCTCTCCCACCTGGAAGGAATCATCAGGGGTAAAAGTCACGACTGTGTTACCCGAGGAAAAACTAAACGAACCTCGATGCCTTCCACTCTGCGATCCGGTCACAATCCACGATACTGTATCATTGAACATGCCCTCATCCATTGCCGTATCAAACACAGCGGTAATTTCACTCAACCGCGAGTTGCCGTTTGAATACGGTGTCGGTGATACCGATGTGACGTAGTGGTTAATATGGTTACCAAAATCTTTCGCAACATGATGCTTGGTGGACATGGTAATCGTAACTGAATGAGATAAAGCTGGATACGTTTGCGTCCAACCATATTTCCGTGTCTCATTGACATCATATGTGCCGGGGAAAAGATCATCAATAACATAATTCCCGCTGTCATCGGTAAATGCAGATGCATTGGATTGTTGCAAGAGATAGATAAACCAATTAGGCAAACCCGGTTCGCCATTATCTCTGACGCCGTTGCTGTTGAGATCGTTAAAGACTGTCCCTCGAATGGAACCAGGCGCAACCAAAATGTCCTGAGTAATAAGAGAGTCGTCGATAAAGGTGATCTGCTGTTCCTTAAATAAGAACCCGTTAATATAAATTTCTATCTCATGTGTGGAATTGGTATCATCATCAAATCGGAAGAATTCATAATTGCCTCCAGTGAAATCAAGAGTAATTTGATCGCCGTTTGGTTGTAAGAGAGCGATACTTGTGTTGGAGATTGGATTATTGTTCAAGCTGTCGCGCACAACGCCCTGAATCCCCGCATTGGCATTGATCAATCTGAACAGACCGTATTGACCAAATGAGCCGATCGTTGCCCCGACGTAGACATTGTTAACATCGTCGGGATCGATCTTGAGATTCCACATGGAATTGTACCGAAAGAATCCTCTACGCAGCAGTTCCCAAGTGTTGCCAGCATCTGTCGTACGATACACACCTGCAGTGTATTCATCAAATGATCCTGCATAAACGACGTCCGGATTATTCTGATCAATTTCTAACGACCAGAGAGAAACAAATTGCAGCGAAGTCAAAAACCAGTGTTCTCCACCATCGGTTGTTTTCCAAACGCCGGTGAAGCTTGGGCTTCCGGAGAATCCCGTCCCGTACGCTATCATGGGATTGAGTGGATTGATAACGATACGAGGAATTTCAGCCGAGCCTCCGGACTTCACCTGCCGCCACGTTTGTCCACTATTTGTCGATTTGGAAATTGTGCCATTGCCAGTACCCGCGTATAAAATATTCACACTATCAGGACGAATGGCAAGAGCACACAGCGCCGATCCTGCATCTCCTCTCAATGTCCAGGCTGTTCCCCGATCTATGGAGCGATAGACTTGAGCGCTGTTAAAATCGCCTGCATACATCGTGTCAGGATGGATTGGATCGTACGAGACGCTCTCGCCATCAATGCCGAAATCTGAGATCACAACTGTCCAACTTGTGCCGCCATCGGTGGATTTCCAAAGTCCTCCGCTAAATGCAACCACAAAAATAGTAAGTGTATCGTATGGATGGACAAGAATTTCTCGGATTTGCCAAGGCACCCCAGCTGGAAGTGCAGTCCAGGTTTCACCCTTATTTCGGGAGACGCATAACGCTCCGGACGAGGATTGCGCATAAATTGTGTTTGGATTACCGGGGTTAATGGCAACTGCCATGCCCTGGCTATCGAGCTTCTTCCGCCAGACGCTGAATTGGGAATGGCTTTCTAAAGTCAAGAATGATAATAGCAATAATAAGAAGCACAATTTTGTAAGACTTCGCGCATCCATATATACCCCTTCTCAAGGATAAATCTTCACGCCTGATTATTTTAGCTAATATTTGAGCTGGAGATTTAATTTAATAGAAATCGATAGAAAATCAAGGTAAATTAAAAGATATTATTATTTTCAAGCCTTCGATCTTCCTGCACTTTCGGCGCTTTTCCCAATACATCGGTAATCGTCAGATGCTTCATCGGTCCTAACTTCAACCCGCTGACGCCTTTCTCGATCTGCTTCCGGTCACCCACAACAATAATGGCAACCTTTTCGGGATCGAAGTATTTTTGTGCAACACGCTGGACATCCTCCTTCGTCACAGCGTTTACCTGCTGAATATAATTATTGAAATACTCGTCGGGTAGATTATACACAACAAGCTCTGAGAGCTGACCAGCGATTTGGCCTATTGTTTGAAAATTATCGGGATAGCCTAAGGCGAGGTAATTCTTCGCCCGAGTCAGCTCATCATCGGTGACAGGCTGGAGAATTCCATTCAGTTCCTTCATGAACTCAATAAGCGATTTATCTGTGACTGCCGTCTGGACGGCTGCTGCCGCAATGAACGGACCCGGGAGCGGACGAAAATCAAAGCGCGAACTGGCACCATACGCATAGCCGTGCTGTTCTCGTAAATTCTGATTCAACCGTGACGTGAATGAGCCCCCGAGAATTGTATTCATCACGAGAAGTGGAAAGTAGTCTCCCGTCATCCGCTCAACACCGATACACCCAATCCGAATTTCGGACTGCGCTGCGCCCGGTTTATCAGTCAAATAGACTCTCCTATCCTCGATCTGCTTAACTGTTGACCAGCTTACACTCGGAATCGTGCCAGCTTTCCATGTACCAAAGTGTGCTTCGAGTTTTGACACAATATTGCTCGGTGTGACATCGCCAACAACGATGAGTGTTGCATTATTGGATTTGAAATAGGTGCTGTGGAATTTTTTTAGATCATCAACTTTGAATGTTCGTAATGTCTTCTCATTTCCAATGGTCGGCTTACCATACGGGTGTTTTTCACCGAAGAGCGTTCTGCTAAATAGCACAGATGCAATTGAACGAGGCTCATCGTGCCACTGGAGTAATGTGGTCAAGCGCTCCTTCCGCTGCCGCTCCAACTCTTCCTTTGGAAAGGTCGGTCGCATTGCAACATCGGCAAACAATGCTAATGCCGAATCGAGTTTTGAAAGTGGCGTATGCAATCTCACTGTTGATGTGTGTTGACCTGCAAACGCTGAAATATTTGCACCGAGAAAATCGATTGCATCGGCAAGCTCGAGTGCACTGCGTGTACCAGCACCTTCTTCCATCATCGCAGCGGTGATGCTCGCCAAGCCGCTTTTGTCCGATGGATCCATCGCAGAGCCAGCTTTCACCTGGAGTTCGATCTCGACGAGAGGGAGATCGTGTTTCTCCATGAGGACAACGGGCAATCCATTTGAGAGTACCAGATGCTGGATTGGCTGAAGCTTTAAGGATGGCGGCGGTCCAAGTTCCGGCGGTTTGCTGCGATCGGGTGCCTGGGCAAATGTTATTGCCGAATTAAAAGATTGGAGACACAGCAAAAGGGCAAGGATACAAGAGCCTATAAGAAGCGTTGAATGACCCCCTCTTAATCTCACCCTTGTCAAGGGGGAGAAACTCTTTGCTAAACCGTGTATACTCATCTTGGCAGTTTTCATGGCTACTTACCCTCCTTTCCCTTTGTTGCCGCGAGTTCTTGTTTACCTTCCGGCACAACGCTTAACACAACACGACCATCATCGCGCAAATATGTTTGGGCAATGCTGCGGATATCAGTTGGACTGACCGCTTTGTACCGAGCCAAGTCCTCGTTGAAATAATCGGGATTGCCCGTCAGTGTGAAATAACTATTGAGCTGATCTGCCTTTCCTAAAACACCTTCAAGTCGATTCAGAAAACTCGCCTCGTACTGATTGATTGCACGCTGAACCTCTCGCTCCGTTGGCGTTTCTCTTTTGATGCGATTAATCTCTTCTTGAATAACTTTTTCCAATTCTCTCAGTGTATGACCGCTCCGTGCAGTTGCGATGATATAGAATTTTGAAGTAAGTGATGCCGACGCTTGAAACGCTGAAACGTCCTGAGCAATTTGCAAATCGTACACCAATCGCTTGTAGAGGCGAGAATTTTTCCCTCCAGTGAGAATATTTGCCAACACATCAAGCTCAGCATCACCCGGTGTAAACAGCGGCGGCGACAACCAGACCATATATAATCGAGGCAACTGAACTTTGTCCTCCATAACAAGTCGTTTCTCCTCTACAAGATACGCAGCAGGAGGATCGATTGGTGGAACAGGTTTGCCTGCGGGTACGTCATTGAACCAATGCTCAACCAACGCTTCGGTCCTCACCGGATCGATATCGCCCGCAATGACAAGACTGGCATTGCCCGGCACGTAATACCTTTTGAAGAATTCAACAACATCTTCATAACTTGCTGCGGAGAGATCTTCCATTGAGCCGATGGTGGGCCAGTGATAAGGATGATCGGGAGGAACAAGGTTCTCATCGATCTTGAGTGACGCCATGCCATACGGACGGTTCTCATACGACTGACGCCGCTCGTTTTTCACCACATCGCGCTGACCATCGACTTTTGCCGGAGACATCGCATCGAGCAAATATCCCAGCCTGTCGGATTCCAAAAAAAGTGCAAGCTCAAGTGCATTGCTCGGAACAGTTTCAAAGTAACTTGTTCGGTCAGGATTGGTAGTGCCGTTGTTATCGCCGCCGGCAGCTTCGAGCCATTCATCGAATTTTCCCTCTGGCACATGACCAGAGCCTTCGAACATGATATGCTCAAAGAGGTGAGCGAACCCAGTGCGTCTGGGCTTTTCTCTTCCCGATCCAACATGATACCAGATGTTCACCGCAACGACAGGAACGGAATGATCTTCATGCAGGATCACGTTTAAACCGTTGCGGAGGGTAAACTTTTCATACTTGATAGTGAGCTGGGAATAACCAAGCGTGGTAAGATGAATAACCAGTCCCAACAGGATGAGATATTTTAACTTCATAGTAACTCCAAAAGTATGGTTCTGAAAATTCAATTAATTAGAAATTATTATCCACCTAAAGTTGGAGGCTAATTTATCGATGCTGCCTCAAAAACTCCAACCGATCCTTAAGCTTCACGGCAGGCATGAGAAGTTTGTCCTTACCAAAAATCCCTTCCTCCTGACTCGTGAAGGTCAACTCATACTCATCGCTCATGACGATGGCTTCTTCAGGACAGACTTCTTCGCAAAAGCCGCAGAAGATACAGCGCAGCATATTGATCTCAAACTTGACGGGGTATCGTTCCTTCCAAAGCTCCGTCTCTGAACCCTGCACTTCGATAGCAAGCGCAGGACACACTCGTGCACATAATCCACAGGCAACGCAGCGCTCAACGCCGTTCTCTTCAACTAAAACAGGTCGCCCACGAAACGATGCTGGTGGCTTCCAACGCTCTTCGGGGTACTGACGGGTAAATTTAGGTCGGAAGATTTGAGCAAGCGTCAGACGCAATCCACGTAGAATCTCCGGAATATAGAGCTTCTGCCAGAATGTAAGATCTTTCTTGTGGATGATTTTTGGATGTTGATTTGAACTCATACTTATTCAAATAACAATATAACGAAGCCAGTTGCAAGAAGATTGGCAATTGTCAGCGGAAGCATGACCTTCCAGCCTAAATTCATCAATTGATCATAGCGAAATCGTGGAATTGTCCACCGGATAACGATGAAGAAGAGAAGAACAACACCCACTTTCAAACAAAAGGCACCAACGTGAAACAGGCTTAGCCAAAAATCAGGCAAACCCAACCCATCGAGAAATGGAAGCTGCCAGCCGCCAAGAAAAAGCGTCGTGATAATGGCGCACGACGTGAGCATATTAGCATATTCTGAGAGATAGAACAGTCCAAATTTCAAGCCACTATATTCTGTGTGGTAACCAGCAACAAGCTCCGGTTCCGCTTCTGGTAAATCGAAGGGAAGTCGATTCGTTTCGGCAAACGCTGCAACAACGAACGTAATGAATCCAATCGGTTGGAGGAAGATGTTCCACTTCCATCCCGCTTGTGCCTGCACGATTTTGTCAAGTTCTAAACTCCCTGCAAGCATCACGACACCTATGATGGAAAGCCCCATCGCCAATTCATAGCTAATCATCTGTGCTGAAGAGCGCAATCCGCCAAGCAACGAGTACTTGTTATTGGATGCCCAGCCGCTCAATGTCACACCATAGACACCTAATGATGTGAGCGCAAGGATGTAGAGGATTCCAACGTTCACACTTGCTATCTGCAGCTTGATATTTTGCCCGAAAAGTGTAATGTGATCTCCAAATGGTACAACAGCAAATGTTGTTAACGCAACAGAAATCGATATAACAGGTGCCAAGTCGTGAATGAACTTGTTTGCTGACTTCGGAACGATATCTTCTTTGAGCACAAGTTTGAGAACATCAGCGAGAGGCTGGAGAAATCCTTGCCATCCAACCCGATTCGGACCGATGCGGTTCTGGATTGCAGCAGCAAGTCGACGTTCAAGGAGAACGATGTATGCCACTGCTGTCAGCATAATGACGAGAACGACAACAATTTTGATAAGCGAAATGAACATCTCTGGATTACGCATGGATGGGGGCAGCAACCACTTCCACTTTTGTCTTGAGCAGCATACCACGCAAGCCGAGTTTCATGTAAGACATTCCTTTGAACGACTCAGTTGTAGCGGCAATTTCGTTGAACACATCTTCAACTGTATTATGCTTCCACTTTGCGCCAAGAGCATTCGCTACGCAGGTGAGGATACGCCATGTCGGACGCGCATCGCACTTTGGTCCTTGCATCCACCGATCATTATGAGCTCCAAATTTATCAAGACGGCTCATTGCAAAGCCATCAAGTGCACGGTCTTGCTCTGCAGTCGTGACCGCAGGACGAATACGCTGAACACGCCCCTGGAAATTCGTGAACGTGCCATGTTTCTCTGCATAGGTTGAACTTGAGAGTACAACGTCAGCAAGCTTCGTCGTGTCGTTTTCATTCGACGCGTGTACAACGAAGAAATCGAGCCTGGCAAGAGTTTCAGCAACGCGGGGATCGGCACCGGGATCATCATCGATGACATAGAGCGCTTTGATCGTTCCCTCATCAATCCTGCGTAGAATGATTTCCCATCCTGAACCATTGATACTCGATGTAAGACCAACCTCTCGTACGCCACGATTGTTTGGTGTCTTATCAGCACGAATCAGAATATCATCCTCATCTCCTTCAATTAGATGCTGGAGAAAAGCAATGTTCTTTACTCCTAACATATTCATAAGCTTGACAAAGAGATAGTTATCCTCGTTCGTAGCAAACGCTGAGCAAAGTCCAGCGATCTCGTCCTCATCGAACGATTTAAGCTCAGATGCCACCTTTGCAATTGCCTCATCCCAACCTACCTCGACCAGCCCACTATCGGTCTGGTTGGCAAGTACTCCTTCTTTTCTGATCAGTGGTGCTTTGATACGATTCTCCGCGTTAACATATTTGAATGTATTCAATCTGCCGTAATCGCACATCCAGTAATCATTAACTTCAGGGTTGTAGCGTGGAGTTAGACGAAGAACCTCATTGTTTCTCACCCACATCTTCATGTTGCAACCTCGCGCACAGCCGGGACACACAGTATCCGTTGACGACATTTCCCAGACGCGAGCTTTAAAACGAAAATCACGGCTCGTCAACGCACCAACGGGACAGAGATCAATCGTGTTCATGGAATACGGATGATCAAGGTTCTCACCTGGAAACGTGGTCAGTTCGACATGATCGGCACGTTGGATAAAGACAAGCTGAGGCTTTTTTGCAATCTCATCGCAGAACCTTACACATCGTGAGCACATGATGCAGCGCTCAACATCGAGCATGACATTCGGACCAAGCTCGACACGCTTTGGCTTGCGGACTTTCTCAAAGTCAAATCGACTAACACCTTCGCTGAATTTATATGCGTAATCTTGCAGCTTGCATTCACCAGCTTCATCACAAATCGGACAGTCGAGTGGATGATTGATGAGGAGAAATTCCATAACCGCTTCACGAGCGTTGACTACTTTAGGTGAATTTGTTTTCACAACCATTCCGTCGGTGACTTGGGTTGCGCAGGCAATCACAAGCTTTGGAAATTTTTCCACTTCTACAAGGCAAATGCGGCAGTTTCCTGCAACGCTCAAACGAGGATGCCAACAGAAATGAGGAATAGCGATCCCATGTTCAAGAGCAACCTGAATGATGGTTAGCTTGTTATCAACCTCAAGCTGCTTACCGTCAATAGTAATCTTTGCCATTGATATGGAGGACAGGGATTAATCGAGGATATGTTCAACCTTTTCGTAATGAAACCCAAAAGCTTCCGCAACACCTCTATGAGTTATTTTACCGTCGATCATATTCAAACCAAGAGAAATTTCAGGATTCGTTTTGATTGCCTTCTCGAATCCTTTGTTGACGATCTCCATAGCGTACGGGAGTGTTGCATTCGTCAACGCAACGGTCGAGGTGAATGGAACTGCGGCGGGCATGTTGGCAACGCAGTAGTGTACCACACCATCAATGAGGTAAGTAGGATTCTCATGCGTGGTCGGCTTGCATGTTTCAACACAACCTCCTTGATCAACGGAGACATCGATGATGACTGAACCGGGTTTCATCTCTTTGATCATCTCACGTGTCACAAGATGTGGTGCTCTGGCTCCCGGAATCAGCACTGCACCAATGACTAGGTCGGCTTTCTTAACTGCTTTAAAGATATTGTAATAGTTCGACATCATCGTGACAACATTCTTTGGCATCACATCCTCAAGATAGCGCAGTCGGTAAAGGTTATTATCCAGAATTGTCACTCGTGCACCCAAGCCGGACGCAATCTTCGCAGCATTCGTTCCTACGATTCCGCCACCGATGATTGCAACATCAGCAGGTTCTGTGCCTGGCACACCACCAAGTAGAACGCCACGTCCACCTATGCCTTTTTCAAGATATTTGGCTCCTTCTTGAGGAGCCATCCTACCGGCAACTTCACTCATCGGTATTAAGAGTGGTAACGAACCATCAGCCTTCTGGACAGTCTCATAGGCAATCGCAACACAGCGCGCCTTCACCATCGCTTCCGTGAGTTCCTTGCTGGATGCAAAATGAAAGTACGTGAACACGATCTGTCCTCGCCGAATAAGTGAATACTCAGATGGAAGTGGTTCTTTTACCTTCATGATTATATCTGCTCGCGCATAAATCTCCTGTGGTTCTTTGACGATCTTGGCACCTGCCTTGACATAGCTTTCATCATCAAAGCCACTACCGATGCCTGCATCGTGCTCGACAAGAACCGTGTGTCCATACTGTCTCAGCGTCTGCGCTCCGACAGGGACAAGTGAGACACGGTTTTCGTTAGCTTTTATCTCTTTCGGTATTCCAACAATCATTGAAATTTTCTTGGATAAAGGAAAGGATAGCTTGTGGATTAGATGCTCGAAGTCGTTTTCGAGGACAGAGGTTTTGTTGGCTTGAAGATGACAGTCGAAAAATTTTCTACTTGGAAAAGTTTATTCGCTGTTTCATACAGAGCTTTTTCATCGACAGTATCGATGTTTTGGAGAATCTCATCGACTGGTACGTACCTTCCGAAATACAGCTCACTACCTCCCAAGCGCATCATCCGGTTCGACATACTTTCCAAACTTAACATCATCGCTCCCTTGACCTGTGCCTTTGTACGCTTCACCTCTGCATGACCCACTGGTTTTGATTTCAGTATATCAAGCTCTTTCTGAATGAGTTCTATGGAATTTTCAATATTAGCTACATCTGTTCCGATATAAACACCAAAGTTCCCCGTATCGCTCAGAAGGTTTGCAAACGAATAGACACTATACGCAAATCCATATTTCTCACGAATATTTTGAAACAGCCGTGAGCTCATCCCTTCTCCAAGCAAGGTGTTGAGCACAAGTAATGGATACCTCATGCGACTTTTTATACTGAAACTTCTTGTTCCCATACACACATGCGCCTGCATGATGGGTTTTTCGTACACTTCTGTTGTTTGACCATAACGATGAGAAACGGTAGCACGCTTCAACGAACCATGATGATGATTGTTGCGAAAATATCGTTCAACCAATTCGACAATGTTTTCATGCTTGCAATTTCCTGTTGTTGCAACGACTATTCTCTTCGGAATATAATGTCGAGTAGCATAGTCAGATAATTTCTCTAGAGAAAAGTTCATGATATTCTCTGCCCTGCCAATAACAGGATATCCTAATGGATGTTTGCGATAGATATGGGCATCGAAATAATCATGAATTAAATCATCAGGATCATCTTCAATATTCTTTAACTCCTCGAGCACGACCTGTTTTTCTTTTTCGATCTCTTTCTTATCAAACACAGGATATTGAACAAGTTCGGAAATAACATCCACCGCTTTGAGTAATTGATCATCGAGGATTCGAGCATAGTAACAGGTGTGTTCTTTAGTGGTAAACGCGTTTAAATAGCCGCCGACAGATTCAAGACTCTGGGCAATTTGCTTTGATGTGTACCGTTTAGTGCCTTTGAAGACCATGTGTTCGAGAAAATGAGAGATGCCGTTGTTCTGCTCGTTCTCGTCTCGCGATCCAACATCGATCCAGACACCGATCGAAATCGAACGCACGTATGGGATTTCTTCAGTAACGATGCGAATACCATTAGGCAACACCGTTTTCTTATATGTTACTTGAATTGATGAATGCTTCAATAGTGAAACGTTCGGCGAGAGTTTATGCATACTCAGATTAAACTGTTTAATGAACAAAAAAATATACCATTTTCTCGGGCGAGATACAAATACGGCTACAATCGCTTATTCTGCACTCCGCAGCATCTCCTTAATCTTTGTGACAACCATGTCGATGGCAACCTCATTCTCCCCACCTTCGGGAATGATGATGTCAGCCCACCGCTTGCTTGGCTCGACGAACTCAAGATGCATGGGCTTCACAGTTTCAACGTATTGTTTCATCACCGATTCAAGCGAACGACTGCGTTCAAGCAGGTCACGTTTCAATCGTCGCAGCAAACGCTCATCAGCATCGGTATCGACAAAGATTTTGATATCCATAAGATTACGAAGTTCTTTTTCTACAAAAATAAGAATCCCCTCCACGATAATCACATTCTTCGGTTCGACACACATTGGTTCTTTCAACCTATGGTAGGTTGTATAGTCGTAGAGAGGCTGTTGGACTGGTTTCCATTGCCGCAGGCTGTTGAGATGTTCAACTAGCAAAGAAGTTTCTAAAGCATTTGGATGATCAAAATTAATCTGTTCTGGTGGAATGCCATCAAATGCTGAGATATCCTTATAGTAGAAATCATGTCGGAGAACGACAACTTTTCCTATTTCCAAACGATCAAGAATTTTGCGCGTGACTGTCGTCTTCCCAGAAGCAGATCCTCCGGCGATTCCAATAACAAGTGGGGCTTTCATAGTGTGATCGTAATATAGTGTAATGGTTCAGGAGAAGCAAGCAAATTTCCATTGGAGTGTATTGATCGAAGATTACTTGAACAAAATAAAAATGCCCTCACGGTTGGAGGGCATGCTCAAATTGATTCGAGAGAAGTAATCAGGCTCGTTGGCGCGAGCTTGCAATATTCAGTCGCTTAAGCTTATAACGAAGTGTTTGCTCCGTCATCCCCAGGAACGAAGCAGCTTTGGATTGATTAAATCCAAATTTTTGTAAAGCGCGTTCGATGATCCCTTTTTCAATGGCATCAAGGGATTTATCCAAGACAAAATCTTGCCCTGTCGCAATGTTGTTGATCATCTTAATGACTTCAGTCTTTTCATCGACGAGCTCCGGAGGCAGCATAAAACGACCACCGTTGGAGAATAGAACTGATTTATCTACAACAGCCTTCAATTCCCTAATATTTTCTTTCCATGGCTGACGAACTAACACATCAATAGCATTGATATCAATGACCAATTCACCCACACCGATTTCACGACAAAGTTCGCTTGTGAAGTGTTTCACCAGAAGGGGAATGTCTTCGGGCCGTTGACGCAGTGGCTGAATTTCGATGCGTTCAAACTCAGCGATCCGATTAAATAAGTCTTCAAGGAGTTTTCTTTTTTCAACAAGAGCCTTTGGATCTTCCTTCAGAGTAACGATCAAACGAATATCGACCGGCTCTGATCGAGTTCCTCCTATTCGTCGAGCAGTACGTTCATTGATGAACGCAAGTATCTTCATCTGATTTCGGAAGCTCGCCTCTTCAAGCTCTTCAACAAGAACAGTACCCCCATGAGCAATTTCAAAAAGCCCTTTCTTCGTTGTATACGGCATACCCTCTACACCACGATCATAGCCAAACAATATAGCTTCGAGCTCCTTATCATCAAGTACAGAAAGATTGATAGACATAAATGGAGAAGTGCTGTTAGGAGATTTCCCCAACGAATAGATGTTTTTAGCTACTGCACCCTTACCGACACCTGCTTCACCCACAATGAGAACATCCTTTCTCATTTTTGCCAGTCGCTGAATTTGCTTTAGAAGATTATCTACGACTTTGCTTTTTCCTATTATTGGATATTCCATTGCTTCAGACTTCTGTTCTTCTACTGTTTTAGTTTTCTTTTCTTTTTCCATAAATACTGTATAGGTAATTTTAGGTTAAGAGTAATTAGTTATTGCAGAAATGTTATTTTCTAGAGGGATCATGAAATAATCTTCCATTAAAGAGTTTATAGTTAGAAAATTGTGCAAGTACAAGGTTATCAATCCAGTCTCGCCATCGACTTATGTGTTGAGGATTCGTTGCCAATTCAGTTTCGTAGAATTCACCTTGCACAGAGGTAATAAACTGCAGTCTGAGGCTAAAGAATAATACCATCAACAACTCGATCGCTACCGTAATATATTGACCAACACCAAACATTTCTGCAAATGAACTCCATTCAATACTTTTAATGAATCCCCAATTATGTATGATTTCCATAGAACAGTACAATAAGAACAAAAACATAATTTTATCAATGTAAGCACCTTGTGGGGGGTCCTTTTTGTATTGATAACCAAAAAATAATACAATAAAAATTATGAGTGCAACATTCATGTGAATAGCGCTCATAAATAGCGGTTTCAAGAATAAAACTCGCCAGCTATTACTATTGGTATCTAAATAAGGAAGAAGTTGCTCAATACGTTTTATATTCTCCTCAGGATAAAGATCACCAATAGGAGAGCCCCCTTGCCATGATTGTAACCTAACTTCATTTGCCAGTTCAGCGGCAATTGGCATTTCACCATTCAAAATCTTTTCTGCGTGTGGTGAATTTTCTACATGTGTAATTAATGTTTTCCACTGCTTTATATCTTCTGTGGAATAAAGATACAGCGGATCAGAAAAGAAAGGATGAAAGTAATAAGCAAAAAAGAATAAGACTATTGCTGCTGCAGACAAATACTTTTGATATAGTTTCAAATCTCTAAAAAGTAAATCTATCACCAAATAGATAACAGCTATTG
>JACQVI010000011.1 GCA_016209795.1 Ignavibacteriota bacterium | reverse complement strand
TGTAGAGTCCGATTCGTAATCGGACAATAAGATTTCATTCATAAATGTCTACAACGGGTAAAGTTGACTCCTGAAAATCACAAAAATCTTTATCAATCCAGCCACGCTCAACAATTTCGGTGAAATTATGGTACGGAAAATCTTTTGGTGCGGTTTTTAAATGTTTCCAAGAGTTGTAAAAAATGTATTCTAGATGTTTATGAAAATCTTCATTTCCCCATGAGAATCGTATGCAATGATCCATTGTCCCATGCTGCCAAATGTGATCTGTATTGATTGACAAGATTCGCTTGATCTCTTTTGAAGTATATTTCTTAAAGTCTCTCAAGAAATTTGACAAAGTAGCTTGATTTTCAACATCAATGAGAAGATGAATATGATCTGGCATTATCGTAAAGGCGATCAATTCTTTTAATCGGTCACCGTAGTGTTTGAGGTTGTCAATTAACATTCTTGGTACTTCACCGCGATGAAGATAATCTTCCCGCCGATAAGTACAAAATGTAAGAAAATACAAGCTGTTATCTTGATGAAAACGTGGTGGCTTATGTGTGATTTTTTTGATCATTGTTGTAGAGTCCGATTCGTAATCGGACATCTATTCTGTCGTCGTCCATTTACGAAATGGACTCTACGCTCGGTTTTAAGGAAGTGTCGGCGGTGCATATTCACTTGTTAGAGGATAGTTATGATCGAAATGATACTTTTTTGCTTTGTATTTTTCATTTTGAATTTTGAATTGATTTCTTCATCTCCGCCAACTTCTGCAGCGCCTCTAACGGTGTCATCTTCTCAATGTCAATCTTCTTCAGTTCTTCTCGAAGCTGATCGTCCTTCATTTCAAACAATGTCATTTGTATCTCTCGACGAGTCGAGTCGTCGACCCCTGCTCCAATTCTCCCTTTCGCCCGTTCTCTCTTTGATCCGTCATCATGTACAGTCAATTCAGACCCTTCCAAATTCTTCAATATCCTCTTGGCTCTCTCAGTCACTTCATCAGGCAACCCTGCCATCTGTGCGACCTGGATGCCGTATGAGTGATCTGCGAAGCCTGGCGTTACTCTGTGGAGGAAGATCACTTTGTCGCCGTACTCTCTCACTTCTACCTTCAGGTTCTTGATTCGGGAGAACAACTCTGCAAGCTCGTTCAACTCGTGGTAGTGCGTAGCGAAGAGTGTTTTCGCGCGAATACGGTTGTGAATGTACTCAGTCAACGCCCAGGCAATGCTGATGCCGTCAAAGGTGCTTGTGCCTCTGCCGACTTCATCAAGCAGAATCAAACTTCGAGGGGTTGCTGTGTTGACGATGTTCGCTGCTTCGTGCATCTCCACCAAGAATGTGCTCTCGCCCAACGCAATATTGTCACTGGCTCCAACCCGTGTGTAGATCCGATCAACGATGCCGATGTGAGCTTTCTTTGCCGGGACAAAGCTACCAATCTGTGCCAGCAGCACGATGAGTCCAGTCTGACGCAAGTAGCTCGACTTACCGCTCATGTTCGGTCCTGTGATGATCAGAATCTGGTTCTCGTCGTTATCGGAGATCGTGTCGTTGGGAGTATACTGCTCTCCGGGCGGAAGCAGTCGCTCAATCACTGGATGCCTTCCCTCAATAATCTCTATCCGTGTACCTTCATCAACTTCTGGTTCTACATGGTTGTACTCTACGGCGACATCAGCAAGTGAAGCAAAGCAATCGAGCATGGCGATGAGCCGGGCGTTCTGCAGGACGGCTTCTGCCTGTTCAGCAATCGACATCCGTAGCTCATTGAAGAGCTGTGTCTCCAGGGCGAGGATTTTTTCTTCGGCGTGGAGAATCTTCTCTTCATATTCCTTCAGCTCAGGCGTGATATACCTCTCAGCATTTGTCATCGTCTGTTTGCGGATGTAACGATCTGGGGCTTTGTTCTTGTGGACGTTGGTAATCTCAATGTAATAGCCGAAGACATTGTTGTAGCCGACCTTGAGAGATGGGATGGCAGTCCGTTCACGCTCCGTCTTTTGCAAATTAGCGATCCAGGTCTTTCCGTTCAGTGCAACATCGCGTATCTCATCGAGCTCCTTGCTGAATCCCTTCTTGATGACCCCGCCGTCGGAAAGTGAAAGCGGAGGATCATCGGACAGGGCAGAGGAGATTTTCTGAATGATGGAATCGAGTGGTTGAAGGTTGTTCTCAAGCTTGTACAAGGTTGAAGAATGGACTTGCTGGATGTGCGATCCTTCGCCGTCGCTCAGGACGAGTTTAAGATGTGCGATGTACGTAAGCATGGTCTTTAGTGCTGCTACGTCTCGAGGATGAGCACGGTTCGTGCAGATTTTGGAGATGAGCCGCTCAAGGTCACCGATGCTCGAGAGGATTTCGATGATCTTTTTCCTCAAATCGTTCTTTTCAACAAGCTCTTTGACAGCCTCAAGCCGTGCTTTGATTGGTTCGAGCTTTCGCAGCGGCTGGTTGATCCATTTCTTGAGCAGTCGACCACCCATAGGAGTTTGCGTTCGATCCAATACCCAAAAGAGTGTACCGTCATCTCTTCCTTCCAGTGACTTCGTAATCTCTAAATTCCGCTTTGTTGATTGATCGAGAATGATATAGTCACTAACGTTAAACGGCGTGATCTTCTTCATGTGAAGAAGATTTGCTTTCTGTGTTTCTTGCAGATAATTCATCACAGCCCCTGCTGCAATAATCCCTAATCTCAAGTCTTCAATCCCAAATCCTTTGAGCGTCTGCGTCTTGAAGTGATTGATCAGCAGTTCGTACGCATAATCGAAATTGAAAATCCAATCATCAAGCTTTGAGTAGATACCCCTGAAGCAATCTTTCAGGATTCCTTCAACCACTTCTCGATCACGCTTCTGGACAAGGATTTCAGAAGGGGAGAGCAAGACGATTTGATCAGGCAATTGTTTCAATGGGAATTCGCTGACGCTGTATTCCGCCGTGGTAACATCTGCAAACGCTATCCCGATTGTTTCATCTCCCGTTGCCAGATGATGCGGCAGTGCTACACAAAGGAGATAGTTGTTTTGCTTTTGCTCAAGAACTTTATCTGAAAACGCTACTCCAGGAGTGACGACTTCAATAACATCACGCTTGACGATGCCTTTTGCAAACTTTGGATCTTCAAGCTGCTCACAAACAGCAACGCGGTAACCGGCTTTGAGGAGCTTCGGCATGTAGGATTCAAGAGCGTGGTGAGGAAAGCCAGCTAACGGTACCTCACCTGCTTTTCCATTGTTGCGCTTGGTAAGAGTGATGCCTAAGACTTTCGAAGTGATTTTAGCATCCTCATCGAACGTCTCATAGAAATCGCCCAGTCGGAAAAGCAGTATCGTGTCCGGATATTTCGCCTTCATCTGAGCGTATTGCCGCATCAACGGAGTTGACATTGTCTGAGTATTCGAGTAAATGAGTACTTTAGTTGATGAGTAGAACTTAAAGAAAGTACGGGAAAATGTAATGAAAATCAATTATGAATTCTCTAGAGTTTTGCTTTTTCCTTCAACTCTCGTTACCTTCAAGCTACCGTATAAACCGATACTTCAATTTAAACGTACTCTTAAGAAAAAGAATGTCCCTTATTTTTGCGACTACAATCCTGAGGAATACCAGGGAGCGGGATGTGGATGATGAAGATCTGCTCCAGCGTATTGCAAGGGCAGATGAGTCAGCATTGTCGCAACTTTATGACCGTTATGGACAGCTACTGTACAGCTTAGGCATGCGTATCCTCCGATCAACGACGGATGCAGAGGACGTGGTACAAGAAGTTTTTTTGCAGGTTTGGAATAAAGCAGAATCATATCAGAAAGACAAAGGATCGGTCTATACGTGGCTGATTACGATGATGCGTAATCGGGCAATTGATCGTTTGAGATCAAAAGGATTTAAGCAGCATATACAATCAGTTGATGTAAACAAGGCGATCTTATTTTCAGAAGCAGAAAGCTCTAATCCACATGCAAGTGCTGTTCAGACTGAGCATCAACAGTTGGTCATTAATGCTCTGAAGCAATTGCCTGAGGATCACCGGCGGATTTTTGAATTAGCATACTACGAAGGATTTAGCCAATCTGAAATAGCTGATCAACTCAATATTCCATTAGGCACTGTAAAGTCTCGTATGAGGAGGGGTTTGCAACTGATGCGCATAATGTTAGAAGAGAAGATGTAAGAAATGTCAGCGCATGATGAAAAATATTTGGACTTTTGTGTGGCATACGCACTTGGTGCGTTGGATGGAGACGAGCTTCGTGAATACGAAGGTCACCTCAAGACAGGATGCCCCATATGTTCATCAGAGTTGGTAAAGCATAGAAAGACGATTGGTTTCTTATCAGAAGCCATCCCACAAACAAGTCCATCTTCAACATTGAAAGAGAGAATACTGCAGGAGGCTCGTCGCACGCGGCAATCTTCTGGCGCAGTCCAAGATTCACCCCATCGTATGCAGGTAAAGCGTGTGAAACCTCGACCATGGCTCTCGTTTGGGATTGCCTTTGCTGTTCTTATTATGATCGTCGGGTTCAGTGCCTATGTGAGTTCACTCTTTAAAAAAATTCAAGAACAGCATGAGAATATTATTTCTCAACAAAACAAGATTGTCGAACTGAAAACCGAGCTTGAGCAGAAAGAAGCAATACTCAAAGTTCTTGAGTCTCGACGTATTGAAGTTGTGACGATGGATGGTTTACAAGTCAAACCTATTGCATATGGAAAAATCATCTGGGATCCCGAGAAGAAAGTTGCTATCCTACAAGTTTCACATCTTCCCTCAGTTCCCAAGGACAAAGAGTACCAGCTATGGGTGATCAAAGCAAAGGAACCAACAAAGCCGATCAGTGCTGGTGTGTTCGCTGTAACCGTTGAAAGAGAAATGGAAAGCTTCTTCAAAGTCCAGCCACTCGAAGTTGTTGACAGGAAAGAGATCGGTGCGTTTGCTGTTACTCTTGAACCAAAAGGTGGAGTGCCTCAGCCAACTGGTGAAATGTACTTGCTTGGGAAGGCAACTCTCAATTAATCCGCCTTCGGTGGACAAGATCTCGTCTAAAATAAAAAGGTGACTCCGACTTGTCGGAGCCACCTCTTGGTGAGTTCGGATTTGTTTAATGTATTATCCAGCTCTCCTCGTGTTTGCTTCGATATTAAGCAAGAGATTGATTACACCACCCGCAGCGTAGAGCAAGAGAACAGGAACGATAGCTGCTATAAGCGTCCCGCCATAACTTGCAATAAGTGAACGGAAGTCGGGCATCTTCATCCCATCAGAGAAATACTGGTAGAAGAAAAAGATGGCGTTGAGTCCCCAGAAAACCCCACCAAGTACTGCGAGCTTCTGACACACATAAGCCACTGTGCGTAAACCTTTGTGCTGATCCATGAATTCACCTCAAAATGTTAAACATTAGTGAATTAAGCGGTGTAAAGGTAAGGGTTTGGGAATTGAATGTCAAGTATTTAGGTGACTTTGGGAAACTACTTAGAAATTAGCGTAATCTGATAGATTTCTTCTTTTTAATCAATGCACGAAGTAATTGATCATTTTTGATACAAGTTTTGCAGCAGTTAAATCAGGATGATGGAATCCTTTAAGCGGCGCAAGTTCGACGACATCGCAGCCTACCACCTTCTTATGTTGACCAACCTTACGAAGCAAACAAAGGGTCTCATGCCAAAATAATCCATTAGGCTCTGGCGTTCCAGTCGCAGGCATGATGGAGGGATCGAAGCCATCCACATCAAATGTAACGTAGACGTGCTCGGTAAGTTGTTCGAGCGCAGTATCGGTCCAGTCTTTCCCATGATGATCGTATCGCCCTTCTCGGATTTCATGGGAATAGAGCGTAGTGATTCCTTTTTCTTTGATGAACATTGCTTCCTCGATGCACTGCGCACGGATACCAATCTGAACAAGTCGGTGTGGATCGATAATCTCACAGACTCTTGCCATGACACAAGCATGACTATACTTACTTCCTTGATATTCCATTCGTAAATCGGAATGTGCATCAATCTGCAAAACGGATAGATCCTCATAAGTCTCAGCAAATACTGAAATAGGTGCTTGTGTGATTGTGTGTTCACCTCCAAGTGTGATAATGAATTTGTTGCGCTTTAGCAGGGTGCGAACGATGTACGAAATCTGTTTTAAGATATCCTCATCTTTTTTCTTCGTAAGATTGACAGCTTGAAGCGTTGCAATACCAAGTTCTTTGTGCACTTCACGCCTTGTTTCTTCATCATAGAATTCCACGAAGTGTGAGGCTTCAAGTATTGCCGAAGGACCGTGTCTGGTTCCAGCTCCGTAGCTTACTGTACGCTCATACGGAATCGGCAGAATGATGATCTTCGAATGCTCAAAGGATGAGTATTCTTTATCTATTCCTAGAAAGTTGGATGTAATACCAAGGGTTTTAAACATTGATTTTCGATATGAGATGTGCGATGCGCGTAAAAAACCATGTGAATGTAATGCAATAAATGCTAAAATCAAAATCGAAAATCTCAAATCAAACATGAGTCATCTTCTTGCTTCTCAGATTTTTTTCTCCTACCTTTCTCATCGATACAGTTGTTATGAAGGCATCTTTTCCATACATCGTCTTAGTGTGCCTAGCGTTCATCTGGTGCATCGCACCCGTATTACCACCAATGCTTGCGTGGCATGTTTCTCCAGCCAATCCTCTATCGAGCCAGCTCTATACGTGGTTTTCCCACATTTGTCATCAAGTTGATTCACGCTCATTGCATCTTTTCGGCATGAAGCTTTCCGTTTGTGCGCGCTGCTCTGGGATCTACGTTGGGTTTTTTCTTGGGGTAGTATTAAGCCCGTTCTTGTCGCGAAGAGTTTCACTAAGTGCCATCAAGTGGTGGGCACTTGCTCTATTGCCGATGCTCATTGACATTGCACTTGATGTCCTGGGAATTCACTCAAGCACAATCGTGACACGAGTTGCAACCGGTGTTGTCTTTGGCGTGAATGCCGCATTCATTCTAACTCCGCTTATCGAAGAATCATTAGAAAAATTTATCCCGATGAATTGGGGTCAACGTAAACAAGGAGTCTTCTATGAATCCCAAACCCGATAAGAAAATTCCTGCCCTCTATGGTGGTATCATCATGGGGTTGATTTCAGCTATCCCCTTCGTGAATATCATCAATTGTCTCTGTTGTACAGGAATTTTACTTGGTGGTTTTCTTGCTGTGATGTTCTATAAAAATAACTTCACACCCGGTACACCGCCTTTTACTGCAGGAGATTGTCTTGCTGTAGGTGCACTCGCCGGTATTGTCGGTGCCGTTGTTGACACGGTATTATCGCTTATGTTTCTTGCGATTTTTGGTGATGTTACCCAGCAGTACATTCTTGATCTTATCCGAAATATGGATATTCAAGTTCCTGAAGAGTTCTATGAACTGTTTGAAGAGGCGATGCGACAGGAAATGGCAGGCTTTGCTATTATCATGAATTTCTTTTTTGCTCTCATTCTCGATGTGTTGTTCGGACTGCTTGGGGGTTTGATCGGTTACAGTGTCTTCAAGCCAAAAGGTCAACAGCCACTACAACCGTCACCACCTCCGTTTATGCCGCAAGCTTCATGATGGAAACGCTGGAATGATACAGTGTAGCGTTCGATTCCTGATATGCTGCCTAATACTTCACTTTATATGCATTCAATGCGGATCGGTTAGTGCTCAAGACATCGACGATGATAAATTCGAAATCGTTGCTCATCGGATTAGGTTACAGCTCTACCCTCTCGCAAATGCCATTTCATGCATTGATACTCTTTCAATTAAAAAGAGGAGTAAGGATGCAGAACACATTACCCTCAAATTTCTGCCAGCGTATAAGATCGAGCGAATAACAAGTAAAGGTAATGATATCGATTACAAACATGAAAAGGATTACTTGCACCTTGATGACATCCCATCTGACTCACTCTTCGATATTGTCATCACATACTCAGGAAACTTAGCTTTCCGATCCGAATTCAATCTCTTAACAAAAGACCGTGCAGTATTGCGCGAGGAGGGGATTCTCCCTTACGGACGGCGAACGTTACAATTCGTGCGCATCAGTCTCGTTGTCCCAAAGGATTGGGAAACGATAGTACCCGGTCGGTTGATAAGGCACGATTCATTCAATGATTCTACTTTGTTTGTATGGGAGTGTGGTGAGCCAATTCCCATGATCGGCTGGATTTGTGCCGGGAAGTTTTGGACACTCAAAGACGACGACGGAGGGATTCCCATAACCGTCCATGTCTTTGAAGAAGATTCGAGCCAAGCCAGGAAAATTCTTTCCTTAGCAAAGGATGCCTTAACCTACTACAGTGAAAACTTTTCGCCGTACCGTTTTCCAAAACTCAGTGTGGTTGAGGTTGAAGATTGGGTAGGAGGACCCAGTGTGCTTGCCATAGCGGCACCATCGTTTGTCATGGTGAAAAAACTTGTCTTCACAACAGCTGATACGTACAATCAGCTTGAAGCAATTTTACCGCACGAAGTTGCACATCAGTGGTGGCCCCTAACAGCCTTCATCGAAGATGAAGATGCTGCATTTCTTGCAGAAGGAATGTGTGAGTACTCTGCATTGCTGTTCAACGAGTCGCGCGGCACAAAGACCGCCCGAGATTCATTGGGCCACCATCCTCTCTTACGATCACTGCTCGCTCGTGTTAGTAAGGGGAAAGACCTTCCATTGCAGCAAAAGGCGGATCTCCGTTCGTTGCCGACTCATTACTTAAAGTCGTGCTACGTTCATAACATGCTGAGGAACATTGTCGGGGATAGTGTGTTCTTCCAACTCTATCGAGAGTATGCCAGACGGTTTGCTGCAAAACGTGTGAGTATGGACGATTTCCAGCATCTTGCTGAGAATCTTTCTGAGAGGGAATTGGATTGGTTTTTCAACCAATGGGTGAAAAGGAAAGGCGTTCCGCGCCTAAAAATCTATAATGTAAAATCGACTCAGGTTGGAGCACAGTGGAAGACGCATGGACGTGTCAGAATGGTGGGATACGACAAGTATACAACGTTCATCGATATTGGAGTAGAATTACCTTCGCACGCTGAAGCTTTGGGCGAAGGCGTGCCTTCGGGTCATGTAACGACTCGTGTTAAACTTGGAATTGATAGTGCCGGCACCTACCACAACGATGTTCCTTTTGAAATTCTGTCGGATGAGAAGCCCGTTCGAGCTATCCTTGATCCAGATGGTGACGTGTTAAAAATCCAAAAGTTACCGGTGAAACTTGGCGATTTGCGTGATCCTGCTGATGGGCTGATGATTGTGGGAACTTTACACAATTCAGAGTATCTTCTCGATCTTGCTCGGAAACATTCTGAGCAGATGGAACGCTCTGGATGGTCGATCGAGATCAAAGCTGATACGAATATTACGTTAGGTGATTTACAGACCGAGAGAGTACTGCTTTATGGTAAACCAACGGAGAACGGAGTAGTGGAGGATTTGCAAGGGAGGTTTCCACTGCGTTTCCACAGAGATTCTTTGGTGATACACAATGAGACAATCTTCGATAGCACGCTAACGTTGATGCAAGCGATTGAAAATCCTTTTATTCCCCAGGGCATTATGTGCTGGATTGCCCCATTGAGCAGGAAGGCTGAGCCTGATTTGTTACCATATAACCATTCGTGGGTTTTGGTCAGAGGCAAGGACGAAATCGCATCGGGTAGTTGGGAAGTAAGAGATGAGGATTTAGTGGTAGAGATAAGGTGAGTCTACTTATTCAGCTTAATCCTGAACGTTGTCCCTTTACCCGGTTTGCTCTCCTTCACAAAGAGTTTGCCTTTGTGGTAGCTCTCGATGATCCGTTTCGAAAGGCTCAACCCAAGTCCCCAGCCGCGTTGTTTTGTACTATAGCCAGGGCGGAAAATGTCTTGTCTGTTTTTCATGTCGATACCTTTGCCTGTGTCTTTCACATCGATGAACGCTGCCTTGCCTTTAGAGGTGATGGAGAACGTAATTGAGCCGACACTATCTTCCATTGCGTCAAGTGCATTCTTGATCAGATTTTCAATCACCCATCCAAACAATTCTCGATTGATCCGTGCACTGACGTGATCCTGTGTTTCTATGTGGATATCGATGTTCCTTCTGCCAGTTTGCGAGACAAAACGAGAAGGTAGTCGTTGCTGATAATAATTGATGACAGAATCTATCGTTTCGTGTAAGTCTTCTTCTTTTAAACTTGGTTTAGAGCCGATCTTAGAGAAACGGTCTGTAACTTTTTGGAGTCGCTGGATGTCGTTTTCCATTTCAGTGATTGTTGTGAATAACTTGGGATCATTCCTGGTGTACTCTTTCATCATTTCGAGCCATCCCATCAAGCTGGACAGAGGCGTACCAAGCTGATGGGCAGTTTCCTTCGCCATCCCAACCCAGATGTTGCTCTGCTCGCTCCGCTTGATATGACTGAAACCGATGTATCCAAGCAGAATGAACATACCGGCAACTGCAATTTCAATGTATGGCAGCCAGCGTAATTTGGTAATAAGTTGTGACTCTCCATAGTGGAGATGTTGAACGATTGAGTCTTGTTCTCCGAATCTCAGGATGACTTTGATTGGTGAATTGTGCTCATCGAGATCTTTAATGATGCCGTGTAGAAAGCGCCGTTGCAGTTCTGATGACAGTGTTGAATCTAATTCGACATTTCTTGCATTCGTCAGGTACGGTTCTAAGGGGTTATTCTGATCATCCGATAAGACCATCGGGAAATCGATCGAGCGAATCACCTCATCGAAGATAAAGCTGTAATCGGACTGATCGGTCTGAGTATTTGCAATGTATTCTAACGACTTTGCGTACAGATCGGCAATGTCTCGCTCTTTTTGGAGCAGCTGCTGAACAATCGTGCGTGTATACAGCAACGTCGCAACGACGATGGTGACTGCAATAATGACAAGGATAATCTTAATGTTAGCAGATCGAGGACTTGCCATTCGTTAATCCCGGGTTGCAAAAATAGTCTGATCCCTTCGGGCTCCAACTGAAATGATAGAGACATCAGTCCCAGTCAACGAGCCGAGCGCTTCAACATAGGTTCGCGCATTCGGTGGTAGATCTGAGTAGGACGTAATGGAAGCAATGGGGGTTTTCCAACCTTTAAACGTTTCGTACATCGGTTCTATCGCTTCGAGCGATTGAAGATCTGTGGGGAATGTTTTTAACAGTTTTCCTTTGAGTTTGTATCCAGTGCAAATCTTTAGCTCTTCGAAGCTATCAAGGACATCTAACTTCGTGATAGCAATTTCACGAATGCCGTTCACCATCATCGAGTAGTGCGCAGCGACGGCATCGAACCATCCACAGCGGCGTGGACGACCTGTTGTTGCACCATATTCACCACCGAGTTCACGAAGCTGAACCCCTATTTCGTTGGTGAGTTCAGTCGGAAATGGTCCATTGCCAACACGTGTGGCGTATACTTTGACAACGCCGAGGATGGAAGTAATAGCGGTTGGTGGAATGCCCAATCCTGTACATGCGCCGCCGCTTGTCGGATTTGAAGAGGTAACAAATGGATATGTCCCATGATCCACATCAAGTAATGCCCCCTGTGCGCCTTCAGCAAGGATGCGCTTGTTTTCGCGAAGGTTTGTATTCAGGTACAACGCTGTATCTGTGACGTATTCATCGATCTTCTTATCGAATTCCTCGTACTCGCAGACAATCTTCTCAACATCAAGCTCAGTTGTCTTATAGATTTTTTTCAGGATTTGGTTTTTCTCTTTGATATTACGTTTGAGCTTCGATACGAAAACGTCGCGATTAAGCAGATCGACAATTCTAATTCCAACTCTCATGAACTTATCAATGTAGGCTGGACCGATGCCTCGACCCGTCGTTCCGATCCTTTCGCTCGTTCTTTCACGCATAGTATCAAGTAATTTATGGTAGGGCATGATAAGGTGAGCATTATGACTAATGAGGAGTCTGCCTCTAATGTCAACGTTAAGTTGTTGAAGTTGATTGATCTCGTCCATCAGTGCAATCGGATCGATAACAACTCCGTTACCTATAACGCAGGTGACATGAGGGTGGAAAATTCCAGACGGTATCAAGTGAAGAACATATTCCTTGTCGTCAATAACAACCGTATGTCCGGCATTTGCACCACCTTGATACCGTGCCACAATATCGACCTTTTCACTGAGGTGATCGACTATTTTCCCCTTGCCCTCATCCCCCCACTGAGCACCAACAATAACTTGAACTGACATAGACAAGCTAATAAAACAAAAACTCCGATGGGAAACAACTTCAAATCGGAGTGAAATAAATAATTATGCTAAGGAATTATTTTTTAAAACTGGCAAGTGCTTTCTTCATTGTTGGATAGAGTTCGAAGACAGTGCTAAGTTTCGTAATCACAAGCAAGCTTTCAATCTTTTTTGACGCTCCAGCAAGTTTAAGCTGTCCACCGACATTTTTCATAGTTTGAAGCGCACCAATCAACATGCTCAAGCCCGAACTGTTCATTGTTTGGACGTTTGAGAGGTCGAGCAACACATTCTTCTTACCTTTCTCGACAAGCTTGTGGAGTTCATCGTTCAACGCCGTAGCATCTGGACCGCCGAGAACACTCCCTTCGAGTGCAATCACGGTAATACTATCAACTTCCTTGCTCGATAGTTTCATAGCTGACTTTCCGTGTGACAGAAGGCTGGGATTTTTTGGCTAATTTTCGATTTGTATAATCGAGGACAAGTGCACTGGCGATGTAAATTGATGAATATGTTCCGGTAACTGTGCCAAGTGCCAAAGCGAAAGCAAATCCCCGATTGACTTCACCACCTAAGAGAAATAATACAAGGATTACTGCAAAAATTGTTCCCTGCGTGATGATTGTGCGGCTCAGCGTTTGGTTCAGACTTTTATTAATAAGCTCCATCAAGCCCATTGCTTTATAAATTTTTTGATTTTCTCTAATACGGTCGAAAATAACAACGGTATCATTAACAGATGTTCCTACCAGTGTCAGAAACGCTGCAATCATGTTTTGATCGATTTCAAAGTTTGTCAGCGGGGTCAACCCATCAACGATTGAGATAATCCCAAGTGTAACGAGAACATCATGGAATAACGCAACAACTGCGCCCATACCGTAGATGAATTTAAAGCGGAAGCCTATATAGATAAACATCGCAATGAGTGAGAACAGAATAGCATACACCGCATCTTTTTGTAGTTCTTTGCCAATCTTTGGTCCGATCTTGATTTCTTGTAGCACCCTTGGATTGTACGAGGCGAACGTTTCCTGCATTGCAGCTTTCATGCGATCACTGACTATTGTGCCTTCACCTTGCAGTTCAGTTCTGATAAGAATCTGCTCTGGGTTACCATAACTCTTAATTTCCGCCGGTGGAATACCCGCAGCGTTCATAATGTCTCGTATCTGTCCGATACCCGGTGCTTGATCAAATTCTATGACTAGTTCTGTTCCGCCTAAAAAATCAATCCCAAGATCAACTCCTTTCACCACAAGAGAAATGAGACCAAGAACAATCACGACGAGTGAAACACCATACCACAGTTTACGCCTAGCCATGAAATCGATATTTGTCTTTTGTAGAAATCGCATTAAGTTTTCTCCGTCCTTCGCGTATATTACCCAAAGCTTATTTGTTTGCCGCGCTCAAGCATAATTTCGAAAATAACGCGTGTGATAACAATAGCGCTAAACATACTGGCAACAATTCCTATCATCAGTGTTAACGCAAACCCTTGTATCGGACCGCTGCCGAACTGGTAGAGAATGATACCAGTGATAAAACTCGTGAGGTTAGAATCAAAAATTGCACTAAAAGCCTTCGTGTAGCCGGCATCAATTGCGGCGGAAAGAGTTTTGCCGCCGCCCGATTCTTCACGAATACGTTCATAAATCAGTACGTTCGCATCAACGGCGATAGCCATTGAGAGAATGATGCCGGCAATGCCTGGGAGTGTCAGCGTTCCTTGAAAACCCGCAAGCACTGCAAGCACAAACAGAAGGTTTAACACCAAAGCTGTGTCAGCCATAGTACCCCCCATACGGTAATACATGATCATGAAGAAGATCGTTATTGCGAAAGCAACAATCACTGACCACAGCCCTTTGTTAATGGAATCTTCGCCAAGCGAGGGTCCGACGGTCGTTTGCTGTATAATTTCCACAGGTGCTGGCAGCGCACCAGCTTTCAAGACGATTTCTAAAAGCTTCGCCTCTTCAACATTATCCATCCCGGAAATCTGTGAGTTGCCACCGGTAATCTTTTCTCGTACGACAGGTGCAGAAAAACAGGCGTTGTCCATAATAATGGCAATGCGTTTTTGAATGTTCGCTCCTGTAATCCGTGCCCAATCTCGGGCACCATCGCTGTTCATTTCCATATTCACGATGGGTGTATTGGTCAATGGATCAATGGTGGCAATGGCATTAACGATAACCCCACCTGTTAGCTCAGGGTCTTTCTTCACTGCATATAACATGAAATATTTTTTTCCTTCAGCTATAAACGCGGGCTTTGCGGACCACACGAAGCTCATATCAGAAGGAATAAGTCGTTTGATCTCACGCTGATCAAGAATTCGCATGACTTTGGGTTTGTCTTCTTCGGCAGTAAGCAATTCTCCAGTCCATGCTTGACCCTCTTGCTGGTTTGGTATGGCTATGCTAAAAAAAGGATGTTCTTTTTTAGCTTGCTCTTCTGTTTTTAATTGGTCTTCAGGTAGAGGAACGAGCGATGTATCTTGTTGCTTCGTCGTGTCTTTTTTCCCGGCAACTGCTTTCGATGTATCTGCTGACGTTGTATCTTCCAGTGGTTTTCCGGCTAACACTTTATCAATCGACTCATAGACTTTACCAGCTATTTCGGGTTCGATGAGAAGCTTAAACTCAAGGAGTGCAGTTCCCTGGAGAAGCTGTCGGACTTCTGCTTCCTTACTAACACCCGGCAGCTCGACGATGATTCTACGACCTCCCTGTTTTTGAATCGATGGCTCGGAAACGCCGTATTGATCAACTCTGTTACGAACGATTTCCATCGCACGGTCGATGGCGTTCGTCGATTCATCCCGTAATCGATCAAGGATGTCCGCATCACTATCACGGATGTTCCCATAATAGCGACTCATACGAATACCTTTAGCTTGAAATTTACTGCCGAGGAGATCAATGAGGTCTGTTTCTGTCGCTCTTGATTCTGTTCGTACTTCTTCGACGATCGACATAAACAACGAGTCTTTGCTTTTTGAAAGGTCTTCCAGCAGTTTCAGAACATTGACTTCCAAGACAACCCGCATGCCGCCTTGAAGATCAAGACCAAGCTTGATACGTTTAAAGCGTGCATCACGAATCTCGCTCTCATGTTCTTCAACATACCTGAGACTATCCTCACCCGATAAGCTGTGGAGTTCTTTGGTGAACTTGTAATCTTTATAGGTTGGGTAGATGAAATAGAATGAAAAAAGTACTGAGGCAATAATAAGGATCAGTTTACCACGATTTTTCTTCACCTAAACTTTGTTATCTCCAGCAAGAAAATGATTGAAATAGGATTAGATTGATGAATCCGAAGAAAAATATAACGTTAATTTTGATGAAAGTCAATCAACTCGAGGGATCCTTATTTCAATTTTTCTTGATTCTGTTTGTTATCTCTTCCTATATTTGAGTAACGTTTATGAATCCGTTCAGGTGTAGTCTTGTCCTTATCATTCTACAGACTTTCTCGGTCGAAAGTCAGACTCTTCCTCAACAGTCCGCTGCACCAAAGCATGAGGTCCGTGCCGTCTGGATTACGACCGTGAAAGGATTGGATTGGCCCAAGTCTTACGATGTGTCCGAGCAGAAACAATCGCTTCGTGAAATGATCCAAAAGCTCAACGAAGCACATTTCAACACGATCTTTTTTCAAGTACGTGGTCGCGGCGATGCGATGTATCGCTCGAAGTATGAGCCATGGTCTGAACAACTCACAGGAAGACTCGGCAGCGATCCGGGATGGGATCCATTAGAATTCATTCTTACTGAAGCACATTCACTCGGTATGGAGGTTCATGCATGGTTTAATACATATCTGATCAAATCAGGTCTATCACGAATCATTGAAAGCAAGCCTCGGCATCTTCTCTTGCAACATCCGGACTGGGTTCGAACAGTGAATGATGAGTGGTGGCTCGATCCGGGCATACCTGCAGTTCGAGAATATCTTATCAAGGTTGCAGTCGATCTTGTTCGTCAGTATGATATTGATGGCATTCAATTCGATTTCATTCGGTATCCGTTGGGAAACTTTCCTGATCAGGCAACCTATCGTCGCTATGGCAAAAGGTTGAAGAAAGACGATTGGCGAAGAGAAAATATCAATATGTTTGTTCGTGCGTTCTATGATTCTGCAATCTCCATCAAGCCAATGCTCAAGATTGGTTCAACGCCTGTTGGTATTTATACGAACATGACGAATGTGGATGGACAGGAAGGATATTCCGAACTCTATCAAGACTCGAGACGATGGCTGCGAGAAGGGAAACATGATTACTTGGCTCCTCAAGTGTATTGGTCGTTGGGCAACTCACGGACAAATCCTGATTTCAAGGTTGTGACTGAAGATTGGTCACGATATGGACATGGACGTCATCTGTATATTGGATTGGGTGCATACAAACCGGAGGTGCATGACCAACTGCCTGAGCTTATTGACCTCTCACGATCTGCAGGTGTTCATGGCAATGCATTCTTCCGATACAGTAACATCGCTCATGCGTTAACACTCGGAGAGCGCTATAGATACCGTGCGATAATACCGCCGATGGCGTGGAAAGATTCTATTCCGCCTAATGAGCCAGGTAACCTTCTTGTTGAGAACATCTCAGAAGGAAACTTTCAGCTTACCTGGATACCTCCTTCCACTGCAAAAGACGGCGATACTGCTAAGTATTTCAACATCTATCGTTCTACGACAAAACCTGTAAACATCGATGACCCTGCCAATCTTATATCAATTGTTTCCGGTACAGCTACTTCGTTTATTGATACAATTGGATATCCATCAGCGGTAAAATATTACTATGCTGTCTCTGCTATGGATAAAGGCTATAACGAGAGTATTCCTGCAGAACAGGTTGTTATCGTTCCAGAGCTTGCTGAGCTATCCAGGCATTTTGCCCCTGAGTTCAAGCTTGGTCAGTGTTATCCCAATCCAGTTTCAGACTTTGTGTTTATTCCCTACGAAGTAGGGCAGAAATCACAGGTTATTGTCACCGTGCTCGATAAGAATGATCGAGAGGTAATGACCGTAGTGAATGCAGTGCATGAGCCCGGAACGTATGTTGCGAGTGCGATGATCCATCAATTGCGTGATGGCTGGTACTCATGCCTGATGATGGCAGGGGAGTTCATGGAGAGGAAAGTGTTCAAGGTTGATCATTGAGTAACAAGTGAATTTTTTGACTTTTCAGCTCTCACTAAACTCACGCCGGGGATCGAGAGTTTGTGGTGTTTAACATTTCGCAAGCCCGAACTTTCGCACCATTGTTCAATCTCCTCAAACGAGTACACATTCCCGCCTATTTCGTTTAGTATATTAAGACCTGCCATAAGCGGCAGCAGTTTATCTACACCGGCAGCACGTTCCTTTTTCAATTGGTCAAGGATGTAAACGACTCCACCGGGTTTAAGTGCAGCGGCGGTCTTCTCAAAAAATTGTACGTTCATCTCTGAACTAAAGCTGTGCACAATGTTGAACGCAAGAACAACATCATACCTTCCTGTGTTGAATGATCCTTTGGTAACGTCGCATGGTAACAGTGTAATGCGATGTTCTAACCTATGTTCTTTGATGATCTGTTGAGTACATGTTAAGACTTGAGGAAAATCCGCAATCGTCGCATGGAGCAATATATACCGCTTACACAATTCGATCGAGTATAACCCATGCGATCCTCCGATATCAAGGAGAGTCTTTGCGTTTGATGGAAGCTTGAGCTTGGAGCTGATATGAGGGAGAAGCAGCCTTGCCAAATCCATCATGCCGTAGGTGTAAATTTCCCACTCCTTCTCAGCGAACATCTCAGTATATGGTTTGGGCGGTTTACCGTGCTTCAGCGTCTCTTCAAGATACATCCAGTGCGAGTGTAGGATCTCGACATAGTTGAGGAGATTGCCGAGGTAGCTTGGTGAAGATTTGATCAGCCATTTCTTCGCTTGAGGAGCAAGAGAATATTTCCGAGCAGTCTGCTTTAGATACCCGTTAGCTGCCAGTGAAGAAGCGATTAATCCGACGCTATCTGGATGGAGTCGAAGAGATGTTGCGAGTTCAGCGATTGTTTTTGGTTGTCGATCAAGTGCTTCAAAGAATCCCAGCCGAGTAGCCAGGACGAGCATGCGACCGAAGAGAACGGCAGGGAAGGCGTCGTAGACAGCAGTGGGAAGGAGATTGAGATGTGCTGAGAGGCGTTCTCTGAAAGTCAAGAATCTCATTAGGTATTGTTATGCAAGAATGAAACAAAAGAAAAAATACCAAATTCAAAGTTGGAATTTGGGATGTCAGGCTTATTTGATAGTAAGTAATACTACTTCAGTTTGTACCAGCTATACTTTTTTCCATCCCAATAGATAATGCCGCGTGTGGAGTCACGCTTTTCGACATAAATGGCAGCTCCATCGAATGCAGGAAGAGCTTTATTTCCTGCATCGTCTGAAATGTCAGACCTCTGACGAGCATCCCAAATATTGACCCATTTAAAATCGTCGCCACCTTTCCCAACGGATTTACCTGCACCGATGATTGCGATGTGAGTAATTAATGCTTGCGGTCTTCTCCTGTGAAAAATGATAAAGCCTGTTTTTCCGCTTTTGCTCTCGGAGACTTGAATAGCAACATCCTTTCTTCCGTCATGGTTAAAGTCTCCACTGAGGATATGAGGGGAAAGCTGGTAATTGATTGTATAGCGCTCATCGAGATGCTGAGCGAAGAAATCATTTCTTACCCATTTGGGTATGTTTCGCAGCGGGTTTGGAATCAAACGACCTTCTTGAGCATGCAGGGAGATTGAAAAGAAAAGAAGTGGTAAAAATACTTTTATCATTGTTGATTCAGCTCCTTTCTTGGTGAAACAACATTCATTATCGAATTCCCAATGCTTCAACTAACCATAAGCTCAATTGTGGCACGTAGGTAATCACAATGAGCGCCAGCAAGAGCATTCCAATAAACGGTAGCGTTGCTTTGACGATTGTGGCTATCGGTTTTTCAAACCGAAAGCTCGAGATAAAAAGATTCAAACCAACTGGTGGTGTAAGATACCCGATTTCTAGATTGGTCAAAAAAATGATTCCTAAATGGACGGGATTGATTTCATACGCTGTTGCTATCGGTACAATCAACGGGACGACAACGATGATGGCAGAAAAAATATCCATCATCATCCCGACAATGAGAAGAAAGATGTTGAGGAGAATCAGGAACAACGTTTTGCTTGTGATAAATTCCTGAATCCAAGTGAACAGTTTCATCGGGACTTCTTCATCGATGAGATAGTTCGTGAGTCCCAGTGCACAACCGAGGATGACAAGTATAGCTCCAACGAGTGTCATACTCTCTTGCATGATGCGAGGAACATCGGAAAATAATTTCAAATCTCTGTAGATAAACACTTCAACGATCAACACATAAAACGCCGTCACTGCTGCAGCTTCTGTTGCAGTGAAAAGTCCACCGTAAATTCCACCAAGAATGAGAAACGGCAGAGGAATTTCCCATGACGAAGCTTTCAATGTTCTGACAACATTATGCCACGTAAAAGGGATTTTCTGCACTTGTCCTTTCATGCCCTGTTTCACGCTGAACGCAGAAAGTATTGCCACAAGCAGTGTTCCGGGAATAATAC
>JACQVI010000083.1 GCA_016209795.1 Ignavibacteriota bacterium | reverse complement strand
TATATTTTATGTGCTTCAATTCAACGTAAGAAATCAACGAAGGATTTTATGGCTAAGATTTGTGGAATCTGCGGGAAGAAACCTGTCTTCGGCAATAGCATCAGTCATGCGCATAACAAGACAAAAAGACGCTGGGAGCCAAACCTCCACAGCATCCGTGTCCAGATAGACGGACGAGTCCAACGCATGCGTGTTTGTACGACGTGCATTAAGCAGGGAAGAGTTCTAAAGGCTGCTTAGTCTTTTTGGAAGGTTCGGAACCTTCATAAGGCGATATTTATACCCAATCCCAAGAATGGGCGAGTCCTATTGTTCCACCGAAGGGCGGGATACCGCTACACCCTATCGAATCACCTCCATCGGTAATCTCGGCTTCGCTCAGGGCAAGTCTGCAATCCGTAATCCCCAATCTCAAATCTCCAATCCACCGAGCCATCATCTGAGAATCACCATTTTCCTTACCTGCGTAAACGATCTCGCCTGTTCCGCTATACTGACCGCATCTATCCGATAGAAGTACACTCCGCTTGCAACCTGATTGCTAAAATTATTCGTCGAGTTCCACTCCACCGACTTGTACCCCGCCTCCTGCACCTCATCCACAAGCATCTTCACTTCCTGCCCAAGCACATTATAGATTCTCAGTGTGACTTTGCTCTGAACAGGTAACTGATAACGGATAACAGTTGATGGGTTGAAGGGGTTGGGGTAGTTTTGAAAGAGACTATGTTCCCACGGTAAACTTGAAACGGAATGTTCAGCGTATGTTATTCCACTTTTTGGTAGATAAAAAACGGTGTTATAACCAACCGCCCATCCTTCACGTTCATCAGTGAAAAAAAGTTTCTTGATGTACCGATCTGCCGGGAGACTTTCCTGATGCCATGAAATACCTCCATCGGTCGTTTTGAAAACTCCTGATCCTGCTATCCAGCCCAATTGAGGTGTCACAAACCATACATCACTTAAATACACTCTACCCAGTCCACTTGCGATTATTGTTTCCACAAACCAGTGGTCGCCACCGTTCGTGGTGTGGAAAATCTCCCCATTTTGACCAACAGCCCAGACAGTTTGACTATCTACAATATGTAAGCCTTGAATTGAAAAACTACTTATACCGTCAACTGTCTGGAGGAACCATGAGTTCCCACCGTTGGTGGTTTTATAAATACTTGTTCCAGCTACCCACCCGATCAACCTATTGAAAAATTCAATTGAAGTGAATGAAGCAATACTATATAGCCGCTCTGTCCACGTATTACCAGCATTAGTTGTTCGTCGAATGCTTCCACCACTTCCAGCGCCAAAACCATTCAAGGAATCGACAAACCAGAGGTCAAATGTTTCATAGGGTATAACACCAGTTTGGTTAATCCAGTTCATACCACCATCTGTGGTATGAAAGATTGCTCCCCACCCTCCCAAGTAACCTCCACTAGCCCATCCTCTTAGCGAATCCAAGAAATATAATCCATAAACTCTGTAGAAATCAGTATCACTTGTTAAGTTAAGTGCAATGAGATTTTTTGCACCATCTGAAGTTTTCCAAACAAACTCGTATACATTCTCTCCTGAAAAATAACCAATTCTATTAGTAAAAAACACATTCAAGAAGGTGTTTGGTACGCCAGGATTTATGTCATTCCATATGGCACCTCTATTTGAGGTCTTAAAAATCTGACCAGATTCACCTACTATCACAAGACTTAGAGAATCTCTCAATGAGATGGCTGACCCGTAGGCAGTTTTTTGTCTCGTCCAAGTGTTTCCACCGTTTGACGTTGCGTGTATAACACCTCTAGCTGGCACGAACCATCCATATAGTGAGTCATAGAAAATAATATCACTGATTCCGAAATCCCACTTTAAAGTAGTATCAAGATGCCAATGTTGTCCTTCATCGGTCGATTTGAAGAGATAACCATCATACTCATTCGGTCCTGCCAAATAAGCCCCAAGCCATCTAGTTTTAGAATCAGAAAATGCTAGTGATGTAAAGTAAAATGACTCTGAAGGAGGCTCTTTTGGTGATATCCAAGTCATTCCACCATCGGTCGTTTTTAAAAGGATGCGTTCACCATATAACCATCCACGGTTTTGGTCAAAGAATTTCAGTTTAATACTGAAATAACCAGACGAAAATGTTTGAAGCTGCCAACTCAAACCGCCATCTGTGGAACGCAAAAGTGATTGTCTTGAAGTTATCCACGCATTTTTACCAATGAAAGCTACATCTAAGAAATCTCTTGTTGAATCGATGATTTCTCTACTCCATGTATTTCCTCCATCAGTTGTTTTGAGAAGTCTTCCTTTGTCCCCGACTGCATACCCCGTGAAATTATCGGCGAAATACAAGGCTCGCAAAGTTTCCGAATATCCAGAATCAATAATTGCCCACGATATTCCATCGTCACTTGAACGCAAAATGATCCCACGCTCACCGACTGCAACAAGGATTCCTGAAGAAAGATATTCCACATCATGTAGGTTATTTCCCGTTGGAGAGTAATAGCGCCACTCCCATTGAGCAAGTGCGCATATATAAATAGAACAATGAAGCAAAATGATGAAGGACCACTGTTTCATGGCTACCTCCAATTTAAATTATGAAAAAGAGTCTTTACTAAATGTACAGCTTTTTCTTTGGTTAGTCAAACGTTCAAGAACTAATTTTCCCCAACTAATTTTCCCCATGCCTCCTCGGCTGGTATTCAACCTCAGGCTTAACTAATTCAGTATACACACTCTCCCAGCTTTTCATAAAAATTCTGTGCAATGTGTTGGCAAGCTTGAGGTTCTTCACGATGATGCCGAGGTTGCGGGAGGTGTAGAAGTAGCTTTTTTCTCCGTTACTGGTTCCAAGCCAAAAAGATATACCATCAACACAGATAAATTTGCAGTGCTCAACTCGTGCGTAGGGAATATATCCGCCCGACCATTCCGGGATAACACTGAATTTGACTTCAATGTTTGGCACAAGCGAGAGGCTTTTTAAATGATCAACGGCAGGATGGTCTTTCTCCCAATCAGAGACGATCATTTTTACTTTGACACCGTGTACAGCCGCACTCCGTAATGCATTATCAAGGACAGGGTAGAAGCTCTTGTCACGACTGACAGGTGAATAGGAGAGGAACTGCAAAACCACTTCACTCTTCGCTCCGTCAATCAGCTCAATAATATTTTTTTCATCCCAGATTGATGAATCAGGGATCAATCCTTTCGGACTGGCTGTTGGAAACAACCACACCGTATCTCCCCTGCTCGCCTGCACCCATGCTGGTAGGGAATAACTCTTCATTGTTAAGTTTTCTCGAACCAGACGTGGATCATTCGTCTTCGCAATCTGCCAGTCTAATTCAAAAATATCTTGAAAGACTTTCACCACCTCTTTGTGCTTGATTCGCAAACCCAATTCATGGATATGCTTCAACGCTCGCCAATCGAAATTCTGGCTGCCAAGAAGTACTTCTTCACCATCAACGATGAAATATTTGGCATGCTGAACTCCGCCTGCAAGTTTGCCAAAGTCGATGATTCGCACCTCAATCTGGAACTGGTCTGGTGCTTTGAGACCAAAGTATTTCAGCTGGTCAACATGCTCAGGGTATGTCTTATACATTCGGGCATCTACGATGAGACGAACTTTGACGCCTCGCACGCTCGCTGCGATGATTGCATTGAGCACTGTGTCAAGCGGCTCACCCTTCTGGCTTGAAATATAGAATTGTTCGATATCTAAGGTTTTTTTCGCACCATTAATCATTTCCATCCAGACACCAAAAGTATTGCGGATGTCGGGATTATCGAGCGTTGTCTCAATGGGGATGCTCTCGACAAACTCGATATCGAGGCGAGTTTGGGTTTGGCTGAATGCTGGAAAAGTAATCCAGCAGAGAAGAGAGGTGAAAAGAAGTGTTTTGCTCATGTTATTTCAGCAATAACATTTTTTTTGATAGACTCTTTCCGCTCATCGTCAATGTATACGCGTAAATGCCGCTTGGTAAGTCTCGTGCATCGAACTCAACTTCGTACGAACCCGCTGCTTTCCTTTCGTTGACAAGTGTTGCGACTGCTCTCCCAAGAATATCATATACCCTCAGCGTCACATGACTATTAACAGATAACTGATAACGGATAACAGTTGACGGATTGAACGGATTCGGGTAATTCTGATATAACATGAAAGTTTTTGGGAGTGATGATTCTTCGGTAACACTCGTAACGGGTGAAAGCATCTTACGTTCAAATACGCCATTCCCGTGTGTGGCTGCTCTGATCACTCGGTTTGATGGCGAAAGGACAAGATCGCTTACCAGAACGGCTTCCGGTAATCCTTCACTGAATGACTGCCAGGTAGCTCCGCCATCGGTTGATACGTACACACCGATGTCGTTGCCAGCATAGACATGGTTCGAATTGAGAGGATCAACGACGATAGCAGTTGCATGGACATCAGGGAGAACACCAGTGACATCCGTCCATGTTGTTCCAGCGTCAGTCGATTTGAAGAGATGCCCAGCATTGTATCCACCAAATGCCACGTATACAACACGTGAATCGTTTGGATCGACGGCAATATCCATAGGGTAGCGATCGGGAAGTGTGCCTGTGATGTTTGTCCAGGTGTTCCCGCCGTCGGTTGTACGGAAAATGTGACTTCGCGTGAATACAGGCGCTGTTCCAACGTAGACGGTATCCGGATTTGTGTGAGAGATTCCCATTGAAAGTGCCGGATTACCATCAAGGGTGAGATTAGTATTTGTTGCAAACCAGGTATTACTCTGGTCTGTGGTTTTGTAAATGAAGTTTTTTCCGAAATAGAGAATGTTCGTATTGGCTGGAGCAATCACGAAAGGTGAATTCCAACTTCCAAATCCTGAAAATCCCCAACTACTGGAAAACCATCTTCCTCGATTCGTCGATTTGACAATACTTCCTCCGGATCGAGTAGCAGCGTACATGATACTATCATTGGTTTGATCGATGGCAGTCCAGCCGCATTCATCTGCTCCACTTTCAGACCAATTCAATGAACCTGTATAACGCCATCCGGGAATGTGGTCTTGTGTTTGTCCCAAGCCAAGCAGGGAATCAGTAGCAGAGCATGAAAAGCCGCTGTAGAATTGAGCTGTTTGGATACCAATGCTGACCTCATAAAAGATATCACCGAAATCAACTGAACGAGCTATGCCACCATCATTGACAACATAGAGGACATTGGGATCTGAGGGGTCGTGTGCATAGTTGTGATGATCTGCGTATGTGCTTCCCGCTGAGCGAAAAGTTAGACCGCCATCGGTCGATTTGATTGTCCAAACTCCGGCATGGAGAATCTGATTCGGATCGGTCGGATGGACAGCTACAAAGTGTGAATACCATCCCTGCACTCCAAATGGTCCGCTATTACTGACCCTCATCCAACTGCTGCCGAAGTCCCCTGTTTTCCAGAGACTGCCGGCACCTGTTGTACTATCGGCGACGCTTGCATAAACGATGTCCGGATCGGCACCGTGCATACCGAGCATTGTCTTACCCGAAAAACTTGGCAAGCCGCCATCGATTCGGAACCATTCTGTTCCGCCATCGAGCGAGAGGTAAATTCCGGCATCCGGGCTTGCAAAATTTCCGCACGATGCCATCACGAGATTTGTATCCTGTGTATGGATGACGATATCTTCAGCCATGATTACATTGAGAGTTTGCGTCCAGGAGTTTCCAGCATCGTTGGATTTGTAAATTCCTTCTGTTGTTGCTGCAATGATGGTATTGTAGTTGAGAGGATTAATTCTGATCGCTTGAACACCACGCTCCTGATTGTATGACCAATCCAAACTTTTTGTCCATGTTGTTCCTCCGTCAGTTGTTTTGAGGATGCCCATACCGTAACTACCTCTCGTTGTTCTGACAGCGACACCACCGTGTGTGCCCTGGTAGCGATACGTTTCTCCTGTGCCGATGTAAATGACGTTTGAATCATTGGGCTGGATTGCAATTGCCATCACACCGAGCACCGGGAAACCTGTTGTAATGCGATGCCAGTCTCCACCTTCGCCACGAGTAAAGGATCTCCAGAGTCCGCCACTCGCTGAGCCAGCATAAAGAGTGTATGGGTTCTGAGGGTTGACTGCGACACTGATAAATCTTCCGGGCCAATTGAGTGGACCTATTGCTTGCCAGAGAGAAGTTGTCCCGATTTGTCGAAGTGAGGTTGATTCCTTCAGATGTTGTTTGGCATATGAAAAGGCTTTGTAGTATTTATCTCTTGGGATATCTGCTTCAGGATAAGCACGAGACTGAGTCCAGAAGTCGAGGGCTTGGAGGGCGCCTGATGTTTGCTGATTTTTTACTGTAATGTGCTCAGCATTTCTATTGGAATTATTATTGACGATTGAAATAAATGCAAGAATAAAAATCAAGGTTGTAAGAAGTGAAGATATTAGTTGGCGCATGTTATTCATTTCCATGGTTAGTGATTATCATTTGAGCAACAACATCTTTCTCACCTGACTGAAACGTTTCGTTGGATCTGAGATACTTGTTGCATCGAGACGGTAGAAATAAACTGCGCTTGATAGAACGTAGCCAAGATCGTTTATTGAATTCCACTCCACCGACTTGTAGCCTGAATCTTGAACCTCATTTACTAGCGCTCTCACTTCCTGCCCAAGCACGTTGTAGATTCTCAGCGTGACCTTACTGCTTACTGGTAACTGATAACGGATAACAGTTAACGGATTGAAGGGGTTGGGGTAAGCTTGCTCTAGTGCATAGACCTCAGGCACACCAGTGTTCACAAGGTTCTCTGATGGAGGCATTGGCGGTAACTCCGATGTAGGCACAATTTGTATCAGATTCGCCTGAGAGGAAGGTGGACTTCCTGAAAGTATAATTGAACCTGCTTGGCTCGATTTTACCCAATAACCTTTTCCCGGATAAATTGTGTCAGCTAAAAAATAGCCACCTGAATAGCCAAAGAAGTTACTAGTCACAATACCAGATGGAACACTAATAAGTGAGGAAACAGCAACAGGTACGGAGATGGAGCCGATGATATTCCAGCCTTCGGCAACATCTACTGTTTCTTGTGAAATTGGAAAACCAGTGATATTGATAATTTGATCTTGATCAAATTTTAACCAATAACCAACACCTACCTTCAAAGAATCTTCTATCTTGTATCCATCCTGGTATGCGTAAGCATCTGAAATCGCATTAGGATAGACTTGACTCTTTCTGGAATCCGAAGGATTCATTGGCAATGATATAATATTCCAACGTCTCATAGCATGAAATTCCATGACGTCTGCTAGATCATTCAAGTACATTAAAGCATAACGACCTGGTGTAGTAATCATTGTACTTACGACGCTATCTGAATAAGTCACCGATGATTGAACTGGTTCCCATAATAAAGTGTTTTCATTAAGCATATATATCGTTAGTTGATTATGATTCAAATTAGCAGAATTAATCCAAATAGTGATCTGAGCGGGCACCAGAAAACTTTTTCCCGAAGTATTAACTTCGATGACTGGTGAAATTGAAACCAAAAATACTTGTTTCTGATTGATGTACTGACTTGGGGAACCTGAAGATAGCGAGACAAAAGCAGTTTGACCACCGAATGCATTTGGCAGAACATCCAGCCTTGCTATGTATTGTGTATCATCATTAGCACTCCGGTTCAATGAAAGACTGCCCTCAGCACTTCCCAAATATATTGTCTGACCTGTCGAACCACAGAAACCTCCACTGCATGACCCACCCAGAGTTTCAAAAGATTTGCCTGTTGCGTTTAGAATTTCAGACCATGACCCGGGATTTTGTGGATCAAAATTTGGAAGCTGACCTACAGGAATTTCAGCCTTGTAGAAGAAAGGGTAGGAATTGGGTGAAGTAATATTTTGCATAAGAAATTGAGAATTTCCAATCCTCAGCTCAGGAATACTCTGAGTTATTGTTCCCTCGAGATAAATCGGACGAGTAGATTCAAGGTTTACTATGAGAGCAGTAGGACTATTAGCGTTATCGAATGCAACATCCTGGAATATTAAGGTAGGAGAATTTGCACGAGTAAAATTAAAGTTTAAATCATGTTTCATGTTTGAAGATGATGAGTTAAATCTAATATCACTTAACTCGCTACCTTTGTAATAGTTCATCGAATTACGGTAATAAGATCCTGTCATCTGAACATAATCCCAAGTAGAGCTTTTAGTTTGACCCAAATCGGAAATGAATTTAACCATTTCAGCGCCTGCGTTAATTCGACCATAAGGATTGCCATGCATAAAATTCCGCGGGTTCTGCCAGTGTGAAATATGTTTAGAAAGATCTTTCGCATCGTACAATAGCGCACCAATATCAACAACTAATTCAAGTCCTTCATCAAGTTCTTCATTGCCTTGTATGCCAAAAGGTTCCTGAATAATATCACTGGTAACTACTGTTTTTATTGCATCTGCAGCCAAATGAACTTTTAAAGCAGCACATCCAATAGGACCGATCGCCTGAGTTACTCCTGTTGGAATAAATGTTGTAGCACAAAGGATGCCCTCGCCAACATACCACCAAAAGTTGGAACTTTCTAGGGGATTATAATCCATCACCAGATATTGCTTAAGCCCTGTATAACTCGAGTTTAATGGTATCGCTGATGCAAATTTTTCGGGCAAACTATTCAAAAGGTTATCAATTCTACTTTGATGTAAATCGAATCCACGGACTAGCCATCCTGAAGTAGAATCTGATGAAATTAAGAACTCTTCATTTGTCGGTCCTACATAGATGATAGAAAAAAATTCAAAAAAAGAATCGTTTATCTTTGAATCCAGATTGCTGTCATCAAGTGGATATGCTTCAGCAGGCAAATATAAATCTCGGAAAGGGCTAGAACTGGATGTATCCAATCCAATATTAAGGACTGAGGGTTCATTATCGACAATGTTCTTTATTAGCTCGTTAATTATGCCAACCGTTAATGACTCATCATTGACTACTACACAAAAAGGGATGGCTTTATTGGAGTTCGCTGTTTCAAACCAAAACGGAAAAAAACCTGCCGAAGCGTTTTCAAGTGAAATCGAATCATTTGCTGAAGGGTAGTAGAATTTTCCATCTTGTTCAGAGTATATTGTTTGAATGCTTTTTGAAGTATCATACAAAAATGAATTGTAAACTTTTATTTCTTGATTGGCAACTGGTCCTCCTGTATCATTCAAGACAATACCTTCAAATCGAATTTTATCCCCCTTTCTAATACCAAGTGCTGTTCTTAAGGGGTACGATTTAAAATCACCGTCTCCAAATTGTTTAACATAAATATTGTTAAGTTTAATTAACGCTACTCCTCCAACATTCTTCAATATCGAAACCGTGTTCGACCCACCATTTGCTACCGCCAAGTCCAAATCTCCATCATTATCTAAGTCTCCTATTATCTGAGAATATGGTGAGCTACCTACAGTGGGTGTTGAGGTTAACGAAAACGTTCCATTACCATCATTCAGCAAAATCGATACCGTATTTGTCTGACTATTGGGAGCTACCAAATCTAAATCTCCATCTCCATCAAGATCACCTGCAGTTACTGAGTAAGGGGCACCACTCAGATGAATAGTATCGCTCTGTGCAAAACTACCAGTTCCATCATTCTTCAAAACTGAAATACTGTACGAACCCCAACTTGCTACTAGGATATCCAGGTCATGATCTCCATCTATATCTGCAACATGAACTGAGGCAGTTTTTGTTGTTACTGCAGGCTTAGATGTTTGTGTGAAGGTTCCAGTTCCATCATTCATTAAAACAGAAACGAAAGACTCTTCATTGCCTACTACAAGGTCCAAGTCACCATCTCTATCTATATCTCCTGTAACTACAGAACGTGAGATGTACCCTGCAGATGTAGTTGAAGTTTGTATATAATTTCCTGTGCCATCATTCTTCAAAACCGAAACATTGTTTGAACCATAATTTGCTACCGCTAAGTCGAGATCTCCATCTGCATCAAAATTTCCCGCTGTAACAGAATATGGAGAACTTCCAACGCTAGTTGTGGATGCCAAGGTGAAATTACCAAATCCATTATTCACTAAGATTGAAACTGTATTAGTGTTTTGATTTGCTGCAGCTAAATCCAAATCTCCATCTCCATCAAAATCTCCACTTGTTATTGAGGATGAAGCATCACTAGATAATGAAACAGAATCATGTACAAATCCACCAGTTCCATCGCTCAATATTACAGAAACGTAGTTGGAATTAGCATTTGCAACAGCAAAATCCAAAACTCCATCACCATCTAAATCAGCACTAGTTATCGAATATGGAAGGGCACCTACATTTACCAACGCAACTTGTGTAAAATCTACTTTTCCTCCTATAGATTGTATCGTAAAATTCCAATCATACCCATTCGTCAAGCTATCTCCAGTTGCACTCAAGATATTTTTCGTCAAGTTTACGGTAACAACCTCCCCAGCTTTGAAATCAGTCGCAGGGTCAAATGTAAACGATGTATCGCCGCTCAGGGTAATTGTGCCTGTATGCTTTCCGCTCTGCGAGCCGTGAACGAGGATGTTGCTTGAGGTGAGCGTGGAGGTGTTCATCGAGAGGTTGAACGTAGCAGAGATATTTGTGGATTTGGAAACGTTGAGGGCATTCTGCCCCGGCGTTACTGACTTCACGACAGGATAGTTAAACTCGCTCGGCTGGCGGGCTATGTTGGAGATACGAATTTCGTCGAGTTCCCCACCAAATCGATATACGCCATCCCATTTTCTTCCAATGTATAAGTTCCCGCTGCCAGAATTTATGGAACCGCTGACAGTTGCGGAACCAGCAAGAACGCCGTTGGCATAAAGATTCATTGAATTGCCATCATAAGTTCCGGCGATATGGAACCAATTTCCTGAAATCAGACCGGCAGCTGTGCGTCCAAAACTTACGCTATAGTATGAACCACCAACAAAAAGGTTAAAATAGAACGTGTCGTCATTATTGTCGCTATTATAGTACAAGTTGTAAACATAACTAGGCTGGCTCTCTCCCTGCAATATCAATTCCTGAACCTCCGAAAAAGATTGAAATCGGAACCATCCCTCTAATGTAATCTGAGTCGTCGGGACAAGTGAGGCGGCATATGGAATAATTATGTCAGCCGCACTTCCATTAAAACTCCTTGCCTTCCCAAACCTTCCATCCACAATCGTTGTCCCAGTTGATGTACCGTTATTACCGTTGCCGCTTGCATCATAAACTGTATCACCACTTGTCTCATTGAAATGCCAAAGTGCAACAGTGTTGGTATCAGTAGTGTACTCTTGGGCATGAAGAGGTGTAATAAGCAATAAAGTAACACTCAGAAAGACATAAGCAAAGATTTTCATTTAATCCTCCTTTCGTTATGTTTTGTACTAATGACTCTTTGTGAGTTTAAAATAGGTCACGTTGATCCTAAAATCTCAAATCCAAAATCACTTCCCTTTCCACTCCGCCTTCCTTTTTTCTACAAATGCTTTCATTCCCTCCTTCTGATCTTCTGAGGCGAAGAGGAGGTAGAAGTTTTTCCTCTCGTACTCGAGTCCGGCTTCTATGGTTGTATCGAAAGCTTTAAGTACTGCTTCCTTTGCGAGACGTACTGCAACCGGTGGCTTCGAGGCAATTTCTTTTGCTAAGTTTTTTGCTTCTTCAAGGTAGTATTCAACGGGAACGACTTTATTGACAAGTCCCCAACGCATCGCCTCCTCTGCAGAAATCATTTTACCGGTCAGTACCATCTCCATTGCCTTGTACTTGCCAACTGCTCGTGTCAGTCTCTGAGTGCCGCCAGCACCCGGCATGACGCCAATGTTAATCTCAGGCTGACCAAACTTAGCGGTCTCAGAGGCAATGATGATATCGCACGTCATGGCAAGCTCACACCCACCTCCAAGAGCAAATCCACTGACTGCAGCGATTAATGGCTTTTTAATCTTCCGAATCCTATCCCAGCGAGCAAACTGGTCTCGTATAAGCATCTCCACTGCTGAAGCATCCGCCATCTCTTTGATGTCAGCGCCGGCGGCAAAGGCTTTTTCATTGCCAGTGATAATGATAGCTCGCACGTCATCGTCTTTATCAAATAACTCCAGAGCCGAAACAAGCTCTTCCATCAGTTTGATGTTGATAGCGTTTAGCGCATCAGGCCGATTAAATTGGATGATTGCATAGCCTTCCTGTTTTGAAATAAGTATGGTTGTGTATTGCATAGGTGTGAGGTGATAGGTGTTAGGTTATGGGTTCATTTGAGTAGGAGCATCTTCTTTGTTTGACTCTTTCCATTGGCAGTCAAAGAATAGAGATACATACCACTGGGAAGTTCACTTCCATCGAATTCAATCTGATATGTTCCCGGAGCTTTTCTTTCGTTCAGTATAGTTCTGATTTCTTTCCCAGCAATATCAAACACTCTCAACGTAATCGATCCAAAATTTAAAATCGAAAATTTAAAATGAGTTACTGGATTGAACGGGTTCGGATAGTTTTGGTACAATTCAAACTGTGATGGTAACGGTGTAGCATCGTCCTCAACGATACCAACGATCGAATCTCGCACAGTTACAGTTTTGCTTTCCATTGCCACAGGCTGAGATTTTCCGTGTGCTTCCCAAGCTTGATAGAGCCTGCTTCCCCAGTTGTCCCAATCCCACGAGTTGCCGATGTTTTCATCACGCAAAAATTCTACATACTCTTTGCTAATAGTCTGATAATAGAGTGTTGCAGTGAGTTCAACTGTTGATTCCGGTAAGACGTATCGTATGGCGTCCCAGTACTGACTATCCGCGTAGCTTACACCAACGGGCTGTGCATTGCGAAGTTCAAAACCGGCGTTTGTGAACCCTCGTGGAGGTATACGGTTATCAAAGAGAGTTGTGTCGTTCAAGATGAAATGAAAGGAGGGACCGGGAGATAAACCCAATCGGATTGCTGCAGAATCAGTTAAACCCTGAATCATTTCATAGATTTTCAATTGATTGTCCTGCTGAAGAATAGCAGAAGCATCATCATAAGCACCTGATTCAAAAATTTTCTCACCATTGCTACTTCTTCCAATGATGTTGATCCACATTCTTCGTCCATCGGGATAGCCAGTTGGAAGTTTGTGTCCCGTCAAATTTGTAATTCTTACATCAGCAAACACAGTATCGCCAAGCCGAAATGCTACAACGTCAAGTTCTGCGGCGCGCTGAAGCGTGGCAATGGCACGCTGTTTACCAAAAGCAAGTGCCGATGTGTCAAGACCTGTCCAGAAGTCTGGGAGAATATCAGGGATAAAGGTATTCCCGCCGGTTAAATCGTGCTTCGCAAGATCTGCGTAAAGAGGTGAAGACGAGTACACGCAGCTATAACCTTCTTCACGTGTCATGTGGCACGATTGGCACGTTCCAGAATCCCCCTGAGTTGCATACCAGCTCATTGCCCATTCACTATACGTGCGCTCTAGAGGTGCATACTCATAGGGTGCCTTGTAGATGCGATCCTGTCCTTGCGTCTGGAATGGATTACTCACATCATGGCACACGCCGCACATCTCACTCGTCCGCTGGAATGCATCACCCATCGTTTCATGAGGGGCAAGTACGCTATCACGGGGTCCTCGTTTTGGTGTTGGAAAACGCTGCATCACGTGCATGCCGTTGCCATATCCTGGAACTGGGAAAGTCATTGGTGGAACGGTGGTGTCAGGATTCAGTGGATCGACAAGGCGGTGGCAGTAATCGCACTGCACACCATCGTAGTCCGTACCGGTCAGTGATTGACCGCTTGCATCTTCGGAATTTCCGGCAAACCAACCCATTGGCGAATGACATCGAATACAATACTCACCAAAAACTTGTCCCGCAGCATTATTGTACTTATTAGCGACCGCGAGAGCTGCAAAAAACATCGGATCACGAGCTGAATGTGCCATCATGCTTCCATACCAGTCCTGATAAATTGTAACGGGTCTGGTTTGTGATGTTGAGCTATGACATTGCCCACAAACTTGAACAGCATCCGCCTGAACGATTGTACCGACTTGGGTTCCAGGCAAGAAGATGGCAGCAAATTCATCTTTAGCAAATCCGATCAGTGATCCGATCAAGACCATGATGCAGATGATGAAATAAAGAGTAGGATGTTTCGAGAAAAAATACACTGGAGTTGTTAATTTGACTGTACTTACTTTTTCCGACGCTGTATGTCTGATCGGAGTTTCTGATAATGAACGTCTCGTTTTTCAACGAATGCTCGAACACCTTCTTGCACTTCCGCTGATCCTGTATGGATAGTGAGCCAGTCTTTCAAGTGACCAATTGTCAATCCCCAGGAAAGATCACGCCAAAAGTTAAGCTGCTGCTTTGTATATCGTATACATTCTGGAAGTTTGTTGATGAGCTTTTCGGACATGTTCATCACTGCATCATCAAGTTCTTCACGTGGCACAACTTGATTAACTAACCCCCATTCGAGCGCTTTCTTCATAGGGATTTCTTCACAGAGGAATAAAATCTCACGTGCACGACGATCACCAATGATGAGCGGAAGCCATTGTGTCCCACCAGCTCCGGGGACACTCCCGCGTGCAACTCCAACATGTTTAATGAAAGTATCTTCAGCAGCAATAGCAAGATCACAAGACATCTGTAATTCATTGCCTCCACCCACGGTCATGCCATTGATCCGTGCAATCGTGGGCTTTCCGATATTGCGCAGCCGCTCAAATGTCTCAATAAACACTCCCATCCATTTATAAAAATCGTGGGGTTTTTTTAAAAAGTCTTTACTCCATTCTTTCATGTCGGCACCAGTACAGAACGCTTTTTCTCCAGCACCAGTCACTATGACCACAGCTACTTTATCATCCCATGCAGCATCTTGGAGTGCTGTGCCGAGTTCTTGCAGCATCTCAAGATTGAGTGCGTTATGTACCTGCGGGCGATTTAGAGTAATTGTTGCCCGGAGATTTTTCTTCTCGTACAAAATATTTTTAAATTTGAAGGAAGCGGAAGGTTTTCCAGAATATTTGCTCATTCTTTCACCTCACCATAAAAGAGCGTCACAACATCGGCAGCAAAACTCATGAGATCTTTTGCAGCGGCACGACCTTCAGTGGAAGCGTTTCCAGCATTCATCGCGTCAAGAGAATCATAGTACATCTCAGCCATGACGTGATATCTTGCTTCACCCATTGGTGCACCTGTGATCTTTGTGAGTTCAATTTTGCGTAAGCCAGGAATTTTTTTGACGAGTGGAATGTGAACGTTGTGATAATGTTCATCAAATGCCTCGAAGTCAGCTGGTTTACGGTAGAGAGCTATGAGTTTGACCATGATGATCTATGTAATGGTGGCTGGAAATTGATTTTTCATAATATACCCAGAGGTGTACAAAGAATCAAGAATATAGTGGATTTTAGAATCATTTTTTGCTAATTTCTTGCAACATGGTGAAGATCAAAGAGATAATTCTAAATTCATGAGGTATGCGCTCTCTGTTATCCTTCCGACAGGCTGAATACTTACTTGCAAGTTTGTTATCAATCGTATCGTTTATCATCTATCTTCAAACCTTGTGTCCAACTGTTAGTTTTATTGATAGTGGTGAGCTGGCAACAGTTGCATACACGTTAGGAGTTGCACATCCAACCGGTTATCCTCTCTTCACGTTGATTGGATGGATATTTTCACACCTCCCTTTGGAATATCGAGTTATTTATAAGCTTAATGTCATGTCAGCTTTTCTCTGTTCACTTGGACTTTTTTTCTTCTTTCGCTTTCTTGTTTTCGTGATAAGCGAACTAACTTTCAAAGATCGTGAAGGTATTTCAAATAGTAAGGATAACGTTTCAAAGGATATTGTGCAAAAAGTATTCCTTCCAGCTGCTATCGGTACAATCTTTCTTGGATATTCAGAGACGTACTGGTCAACAGCATTATCAGTTGAGGTATATTCCCTGCACATTCTTTTTTTATCGATTTTACTTTACCTTTTTACTAAAGTTAGTTTTCTTGAGTTAAACGTTCAGCAGAATGGTCGTCTTCAGCAAATGAAGAACGCTTACTGGTATTGTTTTGCTTTCACTTTAGGGTTGTCGTTTACTAACCACTTGACAACAGTTCTCTTAGCACCGGCTTGCTTCTTTTTTTATTTTTATGTTTACAGATTTACGGCGTTGTCATTCAGGCGGTTACTCAAATTGGTTATACCTTTTATGATCGGTTTTTCAGTGTACCTTTATCTACCTATACGTGCACAAGGTCAACCGCTTCTTAACTGGGGCAATCCCATCGACTTTGAAAAATTTTTCTGGCATTTCAGCGGAAAGGTTTATCGTGTTTGGATTTTTTCTTCAACAGAAAGCGCAGCCAAACAATTTAAGTATTTTTTTGATACACTCTTCGAGGAGTTCGCCTTTCTACCAATCCTCTTTACCATCGTTGGGATCATAGTGTTGTTGCGGAAGAAATGGGAGTTACTGCTCTATACGATTCTTCTATTCCTTGGTTGTCTCTTGTATGCAATTAATTATGATATTCATGATATTGATTCGTATTTCCTCTTAGCATACTTCACAATTGCTCTGTGGGGAGCTGTTGGATTCGGAAAGGTAATCGATTTTGTAAAAAAAGGGTCACTTTCGAGTGTTAGCATTAGTTTACTTTGTACATTAAGCACTGTCCCAATTTTTTATAATTTTAATCGAGTGGATAAAAGCAACATTTCTCTTGTTGAAGAGTACACGAGAGATATGTGCCAATCGATTGAGCACAATGGAATCGTGATATCGTACCAATGGGATTATTTTGTTTCTGCTGCATACTATCTCCAACATGTTGAACACGTCCGATCGGACATTGTCATTATTGACAAAGAACTTCTTCGACGTACATGGTATTTTAAGCAACTCGAACGGCATTTTCCATGGCTCATTCAGCAGTCGCGAAATGAACTTGATGCATTTCTTGCTGAGCTTTTTAAGTTTGAGCATGATTTGTCATACAATCCTAATCTCATTGAATACAGATATGCAAGTCTCATCAGAAGCATCATCGAGAAAAATATGACCACTCGATCTGTCTATGTAACGCCTGAACTTGAAGTGCAGTACACTCAAGGTTACGGGAGAGTACCTTCAGGTCTTGCATTTCGCCTTTATTCAGATACTCAATTACATCCAATCACGTCACTTACATTTACCTTCCGAAAGCCAGACAAAAGTGATAAGTATATAAAGGGTCTATTAAGTCTTTATGCTCAATCATATCTCAATAACGCCATTTATACGAATCTCTTGGGGAGGGGCGATCTTTCCTTGAAATACCTCGAAGAAGCGCTCAAAATTGATCCAGATTCGAGAGAAGCGTTGCTTCTTAAAGAAAAAATAAAGGCGAATATGTCAACAGTAAGATGAATTTGCAGTTACCCTTCTTAAATTTGTTTGATTTGGCAAGAAAAAATGTTATATTTATAGGCTTTGGAAAAATTTAAAATCCCCCGCCTGATACATAATTCGTAATGAGTTATGAACTCTTTTTGGTCTCCAACGAATTGGAGGTGAGGGGTTTTTGTTGTTAAAAGTAGGTAGTGTTATTTTCTGATGATGCCGATGTAGCTCAATGGTAGAGCAGCTGATTTGTAATCAGCTGGTTGGAGGTTCGAGTCCTCTCATCGGCTCAGCCGATTATAGCATGAGAAGCGAAAACTCAGTACAAATGAAGGTAGGGGCAGGTGGCGGAGTGGTCAATCGCACCAGACTGTAAATCTGGCGGCTTCGGCCTACGGAGGTTCGAATCCTTCCCTGCCCACCTGCTGCAGGAATGAAGATGCTTATGTATAGTGTTATCT
>JACQVI010000087.1 GCA_016209795.1 Ignavibacteriota bacterium | reverse complement strand
TGGTTAGAGCGCTACCTTGACATGGTAGAGGCCATAGGTTCGAGTCCTATAGAGCCCACGAACATTATGTGTAAAACGTAAATGGGAAAAATCAAGCTGACATATCCAGACGGTAGCATGAAGGAAGTTGAACATGGTGTTACTGGCAATGATATAGCAAAAAGTATCAGCAATGGACTTGCCAAGGAAGCTTTAGCTATCGAAGTAAATGGTGAAGTCTGGGATCTCGCGCGCGCAATTGAACAAGATGCCACCGTTAAAATTCTAAAGTGGGAAGATAGCAGTGGTAAGTATGCTTATTGGCATAGCTCTGCTCATCTCATGGCTGAAGCGATAGAATTTCTTTTCCCGGGAACGAAGTTTGGTATTGGTCCACCTATCGATAACGGCTTTTACTACGACATTGATATGGGCGATCATACATTATCACCTGATGATCTTCAAAAGATTGAAGAACGAATGTATGAGTTTTCTAGGCGTGATGTTCCCTACATTAGAGAAGAAAAAACTTGGGGTGAGGCGGTTTCCTATTTCAAGAAAAAGAATGATCCTTACAAGCTTGAACTCCTCGAAGGCTTGAAGAATGAAAAGGTCACGTTTTATCACCAGGGGGACTTTACCGATTTATGTTACGGTCCACATATCCCCTCAACTGGAAGAATTAAAGCCATCAAACTTTTAAATGTTGCAGGTGCTTACTGGCGTGGCGATGAAAAAAATAAAATGCTTCAACGAATTTATGGAATCGCCTTTCCGACACATGAGGAACTCGATGAGTATCTCACACGACTTGAAGAAGCAAAACGCCGTGATCATCGAAAGCTTGGAAAGGAATTAGAGTTATTTGTTTTTCACGACGTTGCACCGGGTGCGCCGTTTTGGTTACCTCATGGAATGATTATCTTCCGTGAGCTTGAAAAGTTTTTGCGTCAGGAACTTGATGCTCGTGGATATTTGGAGATTAATACCCCAATGTTAGTGAAGAAGGGTCTCTGGGAACAATCTGGGCACTGGACTCATTACAAAGAGAACATGTTTTATTTTGAAAGCGAGGATACGACATTTAGTTTAAAACCAATGAACTGCCCAGAAAGTACGTATGTCTACCGACAAAAGCTCCGCAGTTACAAAGACTTACCTTTGCGGTTTTCAGAAATTGGTAGACTTCTCCGCAACGAGCGTACTGGAGTACTCGGTGGATTGTTCCGCGTTCGCCAGATAACAATGGATGATGCACACATTTACTGTCGACCAGATCAAATTTTGAGTGAAATCAATCAGTTGATAGAACTGATTACTCATTTCTATTCAATTTTCGGGTTGGTACCGCAGTACAACTTATCTACTAAACCCGATAATGCAATGGGTCATTCAAGCTTATGGGAACAAGCAGAAGCGAATTTGAAACAAGCACTTGAGAGTAATCATCTCACCTATATTCTCAAGCCCAAGGAAGGTGCTTTTTACGGTCCCAAGATTGATATTCAAATTGAGGATGCCATTGGAAGAGACTGGCAGGTAGCAACGGTCCAGTTGGATTTCGTTATGCTCCCTGAGCGCTTTGAACTAGAATATATCGCAGAAGATGGTTCACGAAAACGACCTGTTGCTATTCATCGCGCGATATTTGGATCGTTTGAGCGTTTTATAGGCATATTGACGGAACATTTTGCTGGTGCGTTTCCAACATGGTTGTCACCAGTTCAGGTCGCTGTGTTGACAATTACTGATGCACATGTTGAATATGGAAAAAAGATAGTTGAAAGACTTAAATTGTCTAACGTGCGAGCCGAGCTGGATGACCGTAATGAAAAGATTGGTCATAAGATTCGTGATTGGGAATTGAAAAAAATCCCTTATATGCTTGTCGTTGGTGAAAAAGAAATGAAGAATAATTCTGTAGCAGTTCGCCGGCGCAAGAAGGGAGATCAAGGTGCTATGGCTCTTGATGAGTTTGTACAGGCAATCCAAACTGAAATTATCAAAAAATCACTAACATCATAGGAGAATCCCTATCAAAGGTTCAAATCGTGTCCGTGTAAACGAAGAAATCCGTGTCCCCAAAGTTCGTGTTATCGATGAAAAGGGGCAGGTGGGTATCATGAGCTCACATCAAGCAATAAAACTTGCACGAGAGCGAGGACTTGATCTCATTGAGATTGTTCCCAACGCAAATCCTCCCGTATGCAAGATTATGGATTACGGGAAGTACAAGTATGAGCAAACAAAGAAGGATAAACTACAGCGTAAGCATCAACACATTACTCAAGTAAAGGAACTTCGCTTCCATCCCAACACAGATGAGCATGATTTTGATTTCAAAGTTCGTCATGCACGAAGGTTTCTCGAAGAGGGGCATAAAGTTAAAGCGACAGTAATGTTTAAAGGGAGGGAAATTACTTACGTCGAACAAGGAGAAGATGTCTTAAGGCGCTTAACCGAGCAGCTTTCTGACTTAGCAAAGATAGACCAAGCATCAAAACTCGAGGGCCGTAGCATGGTCATGATCTTTGCACCAGACAAAGGTTCAAAGAAAAAATCCGAACCAAAAGAAAAACAAAAACAACCTGAAACTAAATAATAGGATAGCTCAAATGCCAAAGATGAAATCCGATTCTGGTGTAAAAAAACGTTTTAGACGAACGGCATCTGGAAAATTCAAAAGAAGAAAAGCGTTCCGAAGCCATCTTCTTTCTTCTAAATCCACTAAACGCAAGCGGCAGTTACGAAAACCGACGCTTGTTTCGAAGCAAGAGCAAAAGAAAATCGCAATAATGCTTCACCCATAACAGTTTTCATTAACAACTTCATACACATCGTTAAGGAGAAAAAAAGGAACTATGCCACGTTCACAAAATAAAGTTGCCTCCCATCGTCGTCGCAAACGTATTTTAGCGCGTGCGAAAGGCTACTGGGGCGCGCGAAGTAAAGTCCTTACAATAGCGAAACATCATCTTGAAAAAGCTGAACAACATGCTTATCGTGATCGGCGATTGAAGAAACGAGAATTTCGTCGTCTTTGGATTACACGGATTAATGCAGCAAGCCGTATACATGGGACAACCTATTCAAAATTGATTGATGCTCTAAATAAGAAACAGGTTAGCATAAATCGAAAAGTCTTAGCCGATCTGGCGTCGCATCATCCCGAAGCTTTTGCAGAAGTAGTAAAATTCGCCACCGCGAAGTAATTCTCTCACCTTGAAAACTCAACGTGAATAGCAGTCTACCCCTTCACGATATTATCAAGTTCAAGGTGAAGGGATTCATATTGTTGTCCTTTCTTTCTTCACCCGATGCTCGATAAAGCTCAAGAGGTCAAGCAAACAGCTTTACAGGAAATCAATCTTGCTAAAACCTTCCAGGAACTTGAGAGTTTTCGTATTAAGTTCCTTGCGCGGAAAGGTCTCATTGCAGATTTGTTTGATAGAATGAGAGAGCTTCCTTCTGATCAACTTCCAGCAGTAGGCAAGTCACTGAACGAACTTCGTAGTTTTGTCCAAGCTTTATACGAGGATAAAAAAAACCAACTTGAAAGTGCTCAGAAGCCTAAAAAAGAATATCTCGATCTAACTCTTCCTGGGCGGGAACGCTGGGTTGGATCGAAGCATCCCATAACGCAAACACTTGATGAGATCAAACGGATCTTCTTTGGCATGGGCTTTGGAATCGCCACAGGTCCTGAGATCGAGGATGACTATCATAACTTCGAGGCGTTGAATTTTCCTCCCGATCATCCTGCGCGGGATATGCAAGATACGTTTTTTGTAACGGATAACATTCTTCTGAGGACTCACACATCCCCTGTGCAAATTCGTGTGATGGAGCAACGACAACCACCTGTGCAAGTTATTGTTCCTGGACGTGTCTATCGGAATGAAGCAATCAGTGCACGAAGTTATTGCCTTTTTCATCAAGTCGAAGGTTTGTACGTAGATAGGGGAGTTACATTCAGCGAATTAAAGGGTACTCTCGTTTCCTTTACGAAGCAATTTTACGGCAGTGATATAAAATACCGTTTCCGACCGAGTTTTTTCCCGTTCACTGAGCCAAGCGCCGAAATGGATATTACTTGCTTTCTTTGTAAGGGAAGCGGTTGCCGTGTTTGCAAATATGCAGGCTGGTTGGAGATTCTCGGCTGCGGCATGGTCGATCCTAATGTATTTAAGTTTGTTGGTTATGACACTGAAGCATACTCCGGCTATGCTTTTGGTATGGGAATAGAGCGGATTGCAATGCTTCGCTATGGTATCGATGATATTCGAATACTCTTTGAAAATGACGTACGATTTTTAAAACAATTTTAAATTCTCTCCATGCGTATTTCAGTAAACTGGCTCAAGCAATACATCGATATTCCTATTTCAGCAAATGAACTTGCCGAACGACTTACAATGGCGGGCTTTGAAGTTGAAAACATTGAACATC
>JACQVI010000082.1 GCA_016209795.1 Ignavibacteriota bacterium | reverse complement strand
ATATTTTTTTGGAAATAAAAAATATTAGAATGATTGATGCAACATTGACTATCAGTAAGCCCAAATGGATACTTTCTGCTGATCTTCCAAAGATAGACAATATGAGAGCGTATACGAGGTATAGACCGGGAGGTTTAAAATCATAAGCATCCTTATAAGGATACTCTCCTTGGAGAATGAGCCTACCAATATAAGCAAAACCGCCTTCATCTCTCTCCAGAGGAAAGCCAAGGAGTCGACTCCGAACAACGATGACGAATACTATGATAATCGCTAAGGGTATTAGTTCATAGTACCATTTCAGGCGATAATCTGATTGCAAGTCAGCGGTTGGATTGATTGCAGTCGAAAACTTTTTAAACACGCAAATCCAAAATTTTCTCCTAATCACGAGGGGAATTCAACCCTTTTTTGCAACAAAAATCCAATTTTCCATCTTTTGCCAAAGCTCTCTATATTTCCGCTCAATCGCTCGATCGTAATACCAGAAACGTAACAGATTTAAGTTTACCAGCAAATGCACAAGCTTGGTACGTTTAGGCATAACACTACCTTGATGCAATCTTGCAACGTGCGTACTCGAAAGAAGTTTTTCAGCCAGCAGAATCTTGAATCCACAACTTTCCATAAGGTTCTTCCAGTCGTCCGCCTTAGGTAGATCGTCCGGTGCCGCAGGGAAGCCAAGCAGCCTCTTACATTCTTTATTTATTTTCAGACGATCGCTGGGCGAAACAGTCTCTCCCCAAAGTCGATCATTCCAGGCAAGGATTCCGCCTCGTTTGAGAACACGATAACACTCCCTGAATATCGTTTGTGGGGCAAGAATGGCAATAACGGACTCAGCAATGATAGCGTCAATCGATTCTGCTGGGACAGGAAAAAGGTCCACCCGTAAATCACACTTAATCAATGAGACCCGATCACTATACGGAGATAATGCAGATTTAGCTTTATCAAGCATCGCTGGTGCTGCATCGAGTCCAATGTACGAATACGGAAAGCGCTCTAACAGAAGTTTTGCCGTCTCTCCCGTTCCGCAGCCAATTTCAACTACAATAGATTCTTTACCTAATTGGGGAAGAAATGAAAGTAGTTTTTCAGTAGCTTGCTTGCCCCCCGGGTGCAGAAACCCACGATTGAAGTTCCCATGCATGTCGTAGTATTGTATGTACTGAGGTGTTTTCACTATCGCTTACTTGATGATAGAGCTTTACCCTGCCTTAGCGTTGCAAAGCAAATGAGCATTGTAATTCCAGCGAATAGCTTTGAATAGGCAAACAGGATCACGGGAAACGGTTGGTAGTTGAGTGCTTTGTAGTTGATTGGTAGTGCCATAATAAGCATGGAAACAATGAACACTATCCAAGCTGTTGTGAGCCTATTCGTCTTTTGAAACTCTCGCATACATCTCACGAACATCCCAACGACAAGTGGTAGGAAGAGAACGAAGTGAGTTTCAGAAGCAAGTGGTGCAGTAAGTACTCCCGTTGCAATAGCTGCAGAGTAAGAGAGAACAATGCTCTCTGGATCTTGCGCACGAGATGAGATTCGTAAAACGAAAATAACGGCTATGATATTCAGTATGTAGCTCAAAATCATCACAACATTTTTTGGTAAGCTGATCCAAGGGTGTGGAAGCCATTGTTGGTCAAAAGTAAATAGATGGTTGATGAAACCGTTGAGCGTTTGGAATGCAACATGTGCATGAAGAGGTATCCATCCAAGGTTTATTAGTACATTCTCATAATACGTTACCAATGCATGGACTCCAAACACTGGCAAGCTGAGGAAAAGTATAGTTGCAATGGTAAAAACCACTATTAGAACGGCTCTCCATTTCTTGGTGATCGCCATCCAGAGTAATGGGATAAGACCGTGACCCTTCAGTATAAAAGCAAGCGAAACAGGAATTGAAGTCTGTAGTAGTTGCCCATCCTGAATGCCCCTTAAGCTCAGGGTGAAAAAGAATAGCAGCAAGAAGTACATCTGCCCCAGCGCAATATTTTCGTAGATGGGTCGCCAAAGAAACATCAACCCTATGAACCCCAATCCTAAATCGTCACTGAATGAAATGCTATATATTTTGAAAAGCATTTTAATTGATGATAGGAACAACAGAAGTGAAATGAGAGTCCAAACGATTTTTGCGGTTTCGGGTGGTAGCCAAGCCAGTGGTAGAAGAGCTAATGCATTTGTTGGAATATTGTTCGGCATGTCAATCATGCCTGTCATTCCGTATTCATGAACTTTGGAGTTAAAATAGTCATGATCGTATGCTTGTGAAAAATCTTCGCCCTCTAACAGCATCCGGCTGTACGTATAGTATGCTGCAAATCCATGTGTGGTTCTTGGGACCCATCTATAAGTATAAATAGCAAATACGCTAACTGAACCTATACTTACAACCCAGAGCAACCTGTGATAAAACTTGGCTTCCATGAAAAAAATTCATTCATTAGCCTACGTTCAAAATCTATCCAACAACGCTTGAACTGGGTTAATATGCAAGGTACACACACACGTCTGGCATCGTTCAAGTGTGTACTCTTTCACAGCACTGCGAGTTGACTGGATTTGGGAATTATTCAACAACTCATTGAGCATGTTGTTACGAACATTGCCAAATGCTGGCAAGAAAAAACAAGGTTGAATTTCACCGGTTGCTGTGATAGCGGCAGAAACCATCGGTGCGTTGCAGTGATTCCGTGGGAACGGCGCTTTGCCAAGCAGCGCTTCGTAGTACTGAACGATGTGGAACATCCTTCCTGGTGGGTCAGAGATAAAACCTTTGGTAAACTCATTTTCATACTTGCTAACCATCTGCTCAATAAGACTGCGGAATTCTTTTGTTTCTTCTTCAGTCAAGGTGATGTGATCATTCGGAGCGACTGAGCCTCTTGTATCTCTTCCAAAGCCATTCGACAGGACGTCTGCCGAAAGAAAAGAGATTCGATCTACATGTAATGCCTTTGCCAGCTCTACCATTTCCAGTACCTGACGAAAGTTCTCCTTCTGCAGCACTGTCCTGATCGAGACATGACAATAATTGTGAGATTCAGTCACGCGCCGAATGCCTTTGAGAATTTGTACAAACGATTCAACACCACGTATCTTGTTGTGTGTCTGTTCATTTGCCCCATCGAGCGAGACAATGATTTCCGAAACATACGGTTGAATTTCAGCTAAACGCTTTTCAAGTAACAACCCGTTTGTTAATAAAGTCTGTTTAACATCATAGTTTGAAAAAATCCTGCAAATGTCTGGCAAGTCTCGACGCGACAACGGCTCACCACCAGAATACACAATATGCTGTAAGCCAGCGTCTACAAGGGTTTGAGCAAGCGATTCAATCTCAGATAATGATAATTCATTCGGAAGCGGCTCACGGTACGAACACATGTAACAACGAAGATTACACCCTTCAGTGACGTAGAGGATAACAATCGGAAGCGTTCGGCAAGATGTACTGAGTGTATTAAGAAATGCTTTGATATTCACATGTTCATTATATTGATGGTGCTTTTATGAGAGTTATCTTTGTAATCTCAGGTGGACAATTAATACGTATTGGAACGCCTACTGTCCCAATACCTCTCGAAACATACATGTGTGAATCACCAAGTGAATAGAGTCCGGCTACGTACGGTGAGATAACTCGTGCAGGGGCTATTATGTCATTACCAACGTGTGCAAAGACAATCTGACCACCATGTGTATGTCCCGATAATGTCAAAGCAATATTTCTTTTCGCAGCTTGTTCGAAGAAATACGGACGATGACAGAGAAGAATCTTGGGAGTCTTATGGTCAGTTCCGGCTAACGATGTGTCAAAAAGCTGCTCTGCTCGTCGGTTACTCCCAACATCGTCAACACCAACAAGGTCGAGCATTTGGTTTTCTTTTTGGATTTCTACTCTATCGTTGCGAAGGAGCAGGATCCCGCACTCATCCACATATTTAGCAACGATATCAACTTTTCTTGTGTAATAATCATGGTTCCCTAAAACACCGTACACGCCATAAGGAGCTTTCAGAACCGAAAAGGCTTCTGCAAATGGATACACTTCATCTACAGAGCTATTGACAAAGTCACCCGGGACTGCAATGAGATCAGCCTTGAGAGAATTCACTGCTTCAGCATAGCGAGACATATCATCCTTTGTCATGAAAACACTGGAATGGATATCGCTAATGAGGGCAATGAAGAAGCCTTCAAATTCAGTTGGTAAATTCTTAACGGGTATTGTTACTTCAGTTATTTCACAGTCTTGACGGCGATACGCATTATACGCTGTTCCAGTAAATACAGCGCCTGCAAGGATAGTAGCGCTCTTTCTTAGAAAAATTCGACGTTGCCTGTTCAGCTTAGCTGCGCTATCACTCTTGTCGAAATTAGTTAATCGTTGAGATTTATTAATGCGTAGCGAAATCCATTTGAGAGAAAGAAATGGCAGTCTGATCAGTTGACCAATCAATACTAGCAAGAACATGAGGAAGAACGAAAAATGCCAGATATAGAACGGATAAACTCCAGTCAGAATCAACCACTGCGGAAGCTCATCGAAGTCAGGACGCCAGAAGACAAGGACAATCAACGGGACGTTAAAAAGAGGAAACAACGTATTAAGAAGATTTTTTTGCAAGGGTTTTGCAAATTCAGGTAATAAATTCTTTGCTCTCCGGTAGAAGTAATATTGGATTCCTATCATGGAAGCATATACAATGAGTCTGAATAACACAAACATCCATTCTTTCATGTTAAAAACCTGCTGAAGCTGAAACAGAACCTAGTTCTACAACAGATTGTCGAGGAACACAGTTCCGCCAGATAAAGACTAATGTGGTAATAAAAATGGCCGTCATCAGCCATAATCGAGGATACGCTAACACTGTCAAGATACCTTGGCCATCAAATGGTCGAAAAAAACGGTAAGGCATAAAACCAATCGCAGCGTAACAAACGATAAGGATTTTCTGCTCTATGGTCAAGTCTTTTTCGTGTAGTGAGAGTAGTATCCCTATTGGCAAGATGAGGAGAAGAAAATGATACGTCGCTGAAGATGGCAGAGCTAACAGTCCTGCCACATTCAGCAAAGCAAATTGAACTACCGGAGCTTTATTACCAAATGCACGCTGAGCTTTCATTAACCCAATGATCGTAGGAATTGCTATGCTTACAAGGATACAATACTTGCTTACGTAAAACATGGTTGGTGATTGTAATAGTGGATGAGCGTTTAATGCTGAATCATAAACAAATAATCGCCGTAAGAGACTATTCCAGGATTGATAGATTGAGAGAAAAGGATCGTGCATCTCCCCAGACAGATGACCCCCTAATACGGAAGTTAAAAATTGTTGATGCACCTCGATTCCAAAAACAAGTAAACTCAAAAATGTCAGAACAAGTATTGTCGTGCACACCATAACAATAATTTTCCATTCACGTTGAATAATAAACAATGGCAAGTAGAGTGCTGGAAAATATTTTAATGCAGCTCCAATCCCAAGCATTGTCCCAGAAGCGATATAACGATTCTTTTGCCACCAATAATAGGAAACAATAATAAGCAAAGAAAGGATTAAGTAGAATTGACCGAAACGAATGTTATTGATCAGCGCAAGTCCGCTCCCCAACGCTAACAAGGAACACCATGCAATATCCCGCTGCAGTATTTTTGAAAGGAGAAGAATCATTACACTGAGAGCTGCAAGATTTATGACAGTCCAGGCTTGCAAAGCTTGCAAGGGAGGCAAGTAAGCTATTGGAAGCATAATGAATGCAGCAATAGGAGGGAAGGGGGTAAATCTTCCTAAGTGATTGATACCATAGCGCTGTACCTGCTCATTAAACCATTTATCATCATACATCTTAGCAATATCCTCACCATCCATGAGTAGTCGTGCCGAAGTATAGTAGGTAGGAAAGTCGGTATCAATCTTGGTAAGAGCAGGGATGACGCCTTTCCATACTATGAAGATACCAAGTACAGCCAGAAGTACATATTGAGTTATTTTCATTGATATTCAGCGCATACAGTTTCAACTTTTTCCTCAACTTCAGCTACTGAAATTTCTCTCATGCAGAGCGCGCTATATGGACATCGAAAAGTTTTTGCATCATACAGATTCATGCATGGACTACATGAAACCCTTTTGTAGATGATCGAAACATTGTCACCGATTGGACCATAGAATTGTGGAGTTTCCGGACCGTAGAGGGCAAGCATAGGCGTGCCCAGTGCTGCAGCGAGATGTACAGGGCCACTATCATTTGAAATAATCATATCGCAGTGCTTAAACAAGGCAGCAAGCTCTGGTATACTCAATACACCTGCAAGGTTATAACAGCGTTTTCTGACAGAGGTTAATTCAATAACATTCTGAACATATTCACACTCCTCTCCGCTGCCGATGAAAAAGAATTCTCTGTCTTTTTCTGCTGAGAGCCGATCTACAAGCTCGGCAAATTGTTCTGGCAACCATCGCCGCTCTAAAAACGTCTCACCAGCATTGACATTGACGCATATGATTGAGTTTCCATTCAAATGTATCTTGTTATTGAGAGATTGAACGTCTTCATGTGTAATAGTGGGGGGGACAAGTGGAGGCACTGATATTCTGCTACTCATTGTGAATACGAGTTCACAAAAAGCTTTTGTTACGTGGTTCTCTTTTAAGAGGCTTACTTGATGGGTGAGCAGTCGTTTACGCCACTGAGTAGGTAATGAGAAACCCAACCGATATGGTGCATTAGTAAGTCCAGCTATCACCGTTGAAAATTTAGAAAAGAACTCAAAATCAAAGACGATATCGAACGTAATACGTCTTGTATGCGTAATAACTTTCAATGTGTCACTCAGAAAAGCTGCAAATGTTGATGTTCGAATGGTCAAAACACGATCAACGACCGGTAAACGCTCGATCAGCTCACGATTCGTTTCGAAAGAAAGGTACCACAATTGCGCATTGGGAAAAGCTTGTCTCATTAACGAAAGGGCCGGTGTCGAGAGAAGAATACTGCCCATCCCAAAAAATTTTATCACTAATATATTTTTTGCACCCGGGTAAGATTGCTTTATTCTTAACTTACAAAACAGTGATACAATGAAACCTAAGAACCAGCAGAGTGGAATTCCTGCGAACCGATCAATATTTCGCATCGTGTTAATTTTCATCAGGATGACCGTCGTGCTTCAACGACAAAGTGATCGCCAAGCGCATAAAAAGGAAATCGATAGCGAAATCTTTCATCGATGTTGAGTAAGGATGTAGTCAGTGCTTGATGTTTTGATGCGAATGACATTGAGTTGGGGGAGGGCGAAAATATATTCAATCCATAGATTCCTTCTACTGTAAACCACGGCGAAAGAATATTGGCAAACTGTCCCGGAGAATAATACCATACCTGAACCGACACACCGCCAAGGTTTGCTTGTATGCAATCGTTATGAAGACGACGAAAGGCTTTTCCGAGTTTTCCGCGCACAAGAAAGCTCATCATTTCCCAAATGCAGATTTTGTTCAAGAGGCATGCTATAATTACACCATGTGTCTTCACTAGCATACTAAGCCTTTCGACAACAGATTTCAGCTCAGGAGTACAATTGAATCCTCCAAAATTTGAAAATGCTCCATCGTAAAGTCTTCCATTCCCAAAGGGATCAATTCTGACAAGATATTCAAGATTTTCAAAGTTAAGTACTTGCAAGTGAATGTGATTTGTAAGTTGTTTTTTGATTACCTTTTGACGAGCTGTTTCGATCATTCGTGTTGAAGAGTCAATCGCAGTCACGTTGATACCTTGTTCTGCGAGCATGATAGCATCAGTTCCTGTCCCACAATTCAATTCAAGAATATGATCACCAGGTTTAAAGTGTTTCAACAGACTCTGCCAGATAATTGGCCGAATACGTTGTGTAATCGGATTGTTTTCAAATGTTTCATCATACATGCCTGCAGAGTCATTAAAGGCTGACTCAATGTGCTGGGGCCCGCTCATCACGCTTATTTGTGTTTTGTTAATTCCATCCCGAGTCGAGCTATTTTTGCCTTCGTGAATGCTGAAGCTCGTTGAAAAAGATTTTGCTTTCCATTTTGACTTAGAGTGTGTTGTAATACCTCGTTCACCAAGTATCGGTT
>JACQVI010000093.1 GCA_016209795.1 Ignavibacteriota bacterium | reverse complement strand
ATGTAACCAAAATCCAAGGTATCTAGCGATAACCATGCCTCAAGCGTGAATTCGTTCTCGAGCTTCAATGATGGTGAGTTCGGCAACACCACGTACGACGTGAGTCCATTGAAGTGCAATGCCAAACCAAATCTTCCCGGAACCCACGTTGCATTGTGAATCACACCATCGTTATGATATGGTGATGCGTCGTGCAGGATATTTCCACTCCCTTCATCGAAATGCCAGAGAGCTACTACATTAGTATCTTTTTCTGTGCCCGGTTCAATACTAAAACTTCCTTCTTGGGCAAACACTGATCCAGCAAACGCACCGTCAATCGCCTGCACGCTCCAGTAGTATGCACCAGGCGGCAAGTTCTTGATCGTCCAGCTATTTCTATGGTATGTGTTTCCTAACTGAACAATCTTACGATATCCAGTTGAGACATTCGCCATCGGCGACATTTCCTGCACGCCGCCATGGCTTGTGCCGATGCGGAGATTGTACGTTAAGCCATTCTGGGAAGTTTGATTATCGGTTGATCGGTTCCAGTTCAAGGTCACTGCATTCCCACTCACGGAAGTAGAAAGATCTGTGGGTGCAGTGGGGACAGTGTTTGACGTGAAACTGTTTGAGCCAAGATTGTTGCGATAGATTTTGGTGATAAAATTGTAGGGCGGTGTAGTACTGGTTAGTCCACCCATGAGGATATCTAAATCACCATCATTGTCATAATCTCCCCAAGATAGGGAGTTATGCCATGTTCCTGTAACGGAAACCTGAAGATCCACGAAAATTCCATTATCGTTTCGATAAATCTTTGTAGTCGGATTTGCTCCGAAGAAATCTGTCGATCCCGATATGGCTAAATCCAAATCACCATCATTATCATGGTCACCCCAAGCAACAGCGCCCACACCAAGTTGTTGAAGAGATGCATTAATATCAACGAAATTTGTCCCACCATCATTGCGATAAATTTTGAACACAGCACTATATCCGTACGTGGTTCCAGTGTAAGCAATATCTAAATCTCCATCACTATCATAATCACCCCATGCCACATCGTTATTTGCTATCGGATATAGATCAACAAGGATATCAGTAAATATCCATCCTCCATTTGCTAAAGGACCATCATTTCGGAAAATTTTATTGATGGTACCTCCGTACCCCCAGCCACTCAGTAGTACGTCCAAATCACCATCGTTATCATAATCACCCCAAGCGACAGAACTTGCCCACATGCCCGGAAGACCTGCACCGATGTCCACAAAACTTCCGTTATCGTTACGATAGAGTTTTCCAGAGTATGTATACCCATTATCGATAGAGCCGGTGACGAATAAATCTAAATCATCATCGTTATCGTAATCAGCCCAGGCAACTGTTCCAACAACTCCAAGCAATGGAGCGTTGATATCAACAAATGTTCCGTTGTCGTTGCGGTAAATTTTCGTGACAGGATTGGAATTATTCAATCCCGTTGGACCTGAAACGACAATATCCAGATCTCCATCATTATCATAGTCACCCCATGCGGCTCTATTTCCCGATGAAAGTGAAGCACCGATATCAATAAATGTTCCGTAGTCGTTTCTATAAATCCTGGAAGGATACATAGTAGTGCTGTCAAAACCACCTACCAACAACAGATCTAAATCGCCGTCGTTATCATAATCAGCCCAGAGTGCTGTTTCACAACCTGGAAGCGAGAGAGCCACTTCAGTAAACAATGTATCTAATCCATACAACGTTCTTGCTGAAGGCTTGGCAAATACGATTTGAAGTAGTGCACTTGAAAGAACAATCAGATACAGATAAGATTTGATTTTCATTTTGTTACCCTCCAATTTAACTGTGTGTATATGAAACTTGCCTATCGAAATATAGTCAAGCAGATAAAGAATGTCAAGAATCCGATTTAGCTCTTACGACCATGTACTAAGATTGCTGTCGATAAGAAAGTCCATCGAGTCATATCACCTCGAAAAATGAGCGCCCTTAAAGACTTCTTTAACCACATAATTTTCACGACATCCATCGGTACGGTAATATATTGCATCTCCAAAATTTTAAAGGAGTGGTGTTCCAAGAGTTTTATAACATCTCTTTTGCGGTAAATTCGAGCTTTTGCTAATCTCCGATGAATAGATGAGGAAAATATGAAAAAAACGGCACACAATTCCATGGCAGGAGAGGTAAATATGCACCGTGAGTTTCGAAAATCCAACCTTTATTTGGCACAGTAAGAATGAAATCACCACCAGGTTTTAGCACTCGATATATATCCAGTAAAGCAAAAGACTCTTCATTGACATGCTCGAGCACTTCGTAGCTTAAAACTACATCAATGGAGGTTGATTCAATCGGCAAACAGGAACCATCATACTGGAAAGGGACGATTGTGTTTATATTTCGACTTCTTAAATAATTTTCAAGTATTGTCAGATCACCCTTATCGATGTCTACTGCGATAATCTTGCAGCCTGAATTAGTAAACTCAATTGTCTGTGCCCCATTTCCACAACCGAAATCTAAGACAAGTTTATTTTTCAAATCCACCCGTGAGATTGTAAGGCGAAAACGTCTTTTAACAATTTCTTGATCATACTCTGCGGGTTTACCGCGCGCAGGCACTTTTACTTCAATGTCCATAACGCTTACACATTAAAATTGACGATGCGATGATTGCCCCAGCTCCTCAATCTGCCGCACCAAATTCTCCCATGAATACTTCTTTTTTTCGATCCGTACATTCGTAGAGAATTCCTCTTCTCGTCTCTCAAGATAAAATCTCTTAACTGCTTCAGCAAGTGCTTCAGGACTATTCGGGGGAACAAGAAAACCAGTCTTCTCCTCAACAACAACTTCAGTAAGTCCGCCGACATTTGTTGCAATCACTGGCTTATTGAAGTTATACGCAATCTGCACAATACCGCTTTGTGTTGCTGAAAGGTATGGCAAGACTACAACATCCGCTGCGCTGAAATACGTTGCCACCTGATCTGTAGGAACGTAACTTTCAACAATGCGGATACAGGACTCGAGATTCAACTCCTTTACCTTTCGCCGGTATCTCGAGACATCTTCGTAAAACTCACCTACTACAAGCAAAAGTGGATCTCCGTTCTTTGGTTCCAAATCTCTAATCTGTTTCATCGCCTCGATAAGCACCATTAAACCTTTGTATGGACGAACATAACCAAAGTGTAAAAGAACTCTACCTGCTATGATATTCAATCTCTTCTTCGCATCTTGCTTCAGCAAAGGTAAACCAAACATCTCATAGAGCGGATGGGGGGCTATGGAATACTTAGCATTGGGAACGAACTTTAATAGATCGTCTCTTACTATTGATGATTGCACAATGAAATAATCAGAAAAAGCAAATGCAAATTTTGTAAATAGTACATCGCCGATTCTTCGCTCATGCGGTACAACGTTATGGCAGATGAACATTACCCTGGTTTTCATAGTCTGACGGACAAGTGCCGATATGGTTCCATAGCAAGGACCGAAGAAGGGAAGAGAGTAAGCAAATAAGAGCAAGTCGGGTTCCATCCTCCTGATTTTCAGTCCAACGGAAATCCAGTTGAACGGATTAATGGTGTCGATCCACATTCGTACTGGAACTGCAGGAGGACACCCTCCAATATCAGACTGCGATGTACCAGGGAAAAAGAGTTTGGGATATTGCCGATAAAATGTTACAATCTCAACTGTATGTTTTGCCTTCAAGTGATCTGCGAGTATTGCGGTATGATGTGCTATGCCTCCACGCCATGGGTAGGCAGGACTGACAATAATAATCTTCATCGGAAATACAGGAGATGAAATAGGTTACATTTACGCTGCAGAAAGCAGCCTGACACATGTATCATACACCCTATCGACCGAAAGATACTTCATACAATTATTGGGACACGTTGGGGAATAATAGCAGGTACAATCGAAATCCGGTTCGAGAATTTCGCCCCCTCCATAGAGTTCGAACTCATGCCTGTTAAAAATATTGTTGAACAAGATAATTTTCTTGCCAAGTCCGATAGCAATATGCAGCGCCAGTGTAACAGCAGTTACTACAAGATCGCATTGATTAACTTCACTCATGAACTGTTGAAGTGAAAAATGTCCAAGATATAATGAACGACTTTGTCGTGCTATCTTGAGATTCTTCCTGTGTTCCTGTTCACCTCCGAGCAAGAGCGGAACGTAGCCTGCTTTCTTCAATTGTTTTGCTAGTGTGACCCAATACGTTTCGGGCCAAAGGCGTGATGTCCAACGATCTCCACAACCTGTATTTAATCCGATTATTTTCTTTTTAGCGGGGAGCTTCCATGAATACCCGTTCACCTCAGGCATGATATATCGCTCGCCAGAGAATGTAAAACCGCATAGTTCGAAAATTTCCTGTTGATAACTTTTTGTGTTTGCTTTACTGATGTCATCGAACACGCCGGTGAGGTACTTGTGTTTGGCAGCTTGGTCAATTGGCCAGCATTTCCCGTCTTTGATGATGAAGCCTTTTTTGATGCGAGCCGAGAGCGTAGAGCAAAGAGCGCATGCTTCTTTATCTTTGTCGAGATTGTAAATGGTATCGAATTGAACTGCTTGCAGCGTTGCGATGCTCTGAGGGGTAAAGGGAAGAATGACGTCAATGGTTTTGGGAAGTATCTCGGTTACGTTTGTCAGCCACCAGATTTCTGCTTTCGGTTCAGCTTCTTTCAGCTTTCTCAGCAAGGGTGTCGTGCGGATAACATCACCCATAGCACCAAGTTTGATAATTAAAATTTTCTTTCCTACTGGATCATAGTGCTTGCAATCGTTGCCCTGTTCGTCCAGACAGTGTACCCCGTGTTCTTTATGCGGCTTACAGGGAATATCTCCGCGAAAATATCTGCAATCATATTTTAAGTCATTAACTGTTATTGCTCTCATAGGTTTGCGTTACTTACTAAAAAGTGATGCGATAGGTTCCGTCGCTGAGGGAAGAATGATTCAGTTGGAATGTACAGATCTGTATTATTTCAGAATTTCTCGGATAGAATATTCCTTCTCTGCCGTTTGGCGGGTTTTTGAAATGATTTCTCCAAGAAGCCCAATCGAAACGAATTGCACTCCCACGATAATAAGCAGGACACCAGCAAGAAAGAGAGGTCGATTACCGAGTGCAATACCTTGTGTAAACTTCAGAATGACGAGATAGAGATCGATAACAAATCCTGCTACGATGAACACCATTCCCCAAAATCCAAAAAGATGGAGTGGTCTCTGGAGGTATCGTGTTGTGAACAGCACCGTCAGCAAATCAAGAAAGCCTTTCCAGAATCGACCGACACCGTACTTTGTCTTGCCGTACCTTCGAGGGTGATGCTGTACAGGAAGTTCACCAACCTTATATCCAAGCCAATGCGCAAGCACAGGAATATACCGATGAAGTTCCCCATAGATTTTTACTTCTTTTGCGACATCTTTCCGATAAGCTTTCAATCCACAATTAAAATCGTGGAGATGTATTCCGGTCATCACGGAAGTAACAAAATTAAAAAAACGAGACGGAATAGTTTTGGTTATTGGATCACGACGTTTTCTCTTCCAGCCGGAGATAAGATCAAAACCTTTCTTTACTTCGTTGATCAGACTGGGAATTTCATTCGGGTCATCCTGCAGATCTGCATCCATGGTAACGATATAATGACCTTCTGCATGTGCAAAGCCAACAGAGAGCGCCGCTGATTTTCCATAATTACGACGGAACCTAATTATTTTTACGCGACGATCCCGATGACGAAGCTCGTGCAGGATACGACTCGAGCTGTCGGTGCTGCCATCATCAACAAAAATGATTTCATATCGACCAGTTCTGTTTAAAACGTTTCTTAGTTTATCATATAGCTCTCGAAGAGACTGTTCTTCGTTGTATAACGGGACGACAACGGATATTTCTTTCCCGCCCTCTCGAAAATGTTGTCCTTCCGGGCGTCCCCGTTGCCTCTGCCGCTGTTGTTGACGGAATCGCCGATCTCGGGTTCGCTGCTGTGGTGGCACAACTGTCGGCGCTGGGGGCGGTTGTGACGGTAGACTTGCTGCTATCGGGGGTGCTTCAGTCACTGTTCGGGGTTCACCGCTGCGTGGCTCTTGCTCTAAGCTATCACCACCTTTTTCTTCTGGATTTTGCTCAGCCATTGGGTTTGTCTAATGTAATTTTCTTCAAAATACGATATTTTTGGGTGAGAAACAACGCAAGGTCTTCACTAACTCAATAGTATTGTGGGGAGAAGATGTCTTTTACTGTGAAGGAAATATTAGTCTTTGAGTCGCAAGAGTTTTCTACCTAATGCACCTCAACTTCTCGCAGCACTCTCAGGAAATTTCCACCCAGTATTTTTCTTACATCATCTTCAGAATAGCCACGCTTCAACAACTCCCGTGTTATATTGGGAAGGTGGGTCACGTCATCCATATCTCGAGGAGTAACATGAATGCCATCAAAGTCTGAGCCAATGCCCACGTGGTCAACACCGATAAGCTTGGCAACGTAGTCGAAATGATCAATGAGCGTGGAAAGAGACGGACGAATAGGAAAGTATTCATCCTTCATCAGGTCAGCAACATACTGACTTCTTAAAAACTCGTCCGCAGCGACTGTTTTTTCTAACGAATCGATACGCGCTTTATACTTCTCCTGCATTGTAGCTTCTTTCGCTGCGTAAGTGCTATCGATGAAGCCGGGATTGAAATTGATGAAGACAACACCACCATTTGTTGCAATAGCTTTCAATTGGTCGTCTTTAAGATTTCTACGGTGAGGGCACAATGTCCATACAGAAGAGTGGGAAGCGATCACCGGCTTAGTTGTAACCTTCATAACATCCCAGAATGTTAACTCACCGACATGTGAAATATCAATCATCATTCCTAATTCGTTCATTCGGCGGACGATCTGCTTCCCGAATTCAGCCAAACCTTTTCGTTCAAGTTTAAGATTTGGATCGGTTTCATCCTTCGCAGAAGTTGCCCAATCGGTGCTATTGTTCCATGTGAGTGTCATATAGCGGACACCTCTCTCGTAAAAGTGCTCTAATTTCTTGAGATCATTGTCAATTGGATGACCTCCCTCCAAACCAAGCATCGTAACAAATTTCCCTTCTTTGAGTAATCGCTCAATTTCCTCTGATGATCGTGCCAAGCCAACCTGCGTAGAATTACGTTGGACAAAACCTTCAATTAAATCAATCTGCTCATTTGCTTGATCATAGTACGAACGTGTTACTCTCTCAGGTGGTACCCAGATGGAAAACATCTCAATATCCACACCTCCCTCCAACAATCGTGGCAAATCCGAATGTCCGTGAGATGTTCTGACAGAAATATCCTCACCCCCAAGCATCCTTTGGACAACATCGTTGTGTGTATCGACAAGAGTGGCATCGAAATGGAGTTTACGGTAGTCAGTGTTTCGGTCACACCCGTTACCCACGGAGAGCAAGCAAACTAACACAAGACTGTACTCTTGGATCTTCATAGAGAAGCTATGTTTCACGAAGCCTTTCGCATAGTATAGTGAAGTGTTGAAACAAAATTTCAAGGTGAAGAGATAGCGAATTGCAAATCTCAAATTCAAAAAAGAAAGAGACTCCACCTCTGCACCATGAGCAGAACTGGAGTCTCTATTGCTTATGTAAAAACGGAATAGTTACATGCCACCAGCGCCGGCTTCAGCTTCCTTCGCTTTCTGCTTGATCTCCTGGATTTCCTTACGGATTTCCTGTGCTTTCCGCTTTAACTCGTTCATCTCTTTGCGAACGCGTGTTCCTGCAGACTTGTTGCCCTTCTCATAGAACTTGATGAAGTCTTTTTCGAAGCTGTTCAACAAGTCACGCAGTTCTGTGAATCTGCTCATCATAACTCTCCATATTGTTGTTAATAGAATTCACGCCTTTATTAGGCGAGTCCCTGAAGGGAATGAATTAATAGATTCTAGTTTTATTTTTCATTGTCTTACTACGTCGAGCTTGTGCTTTCTTATACTCTTTGTACAAACCACCCAAAAGCGCCTCACGTTTATCATATAATCGCTTTAATGGCTTTTTCTTTACCTTGCTAAGCGCGTACGATGTTAAAATCGGCAAGGCGATTGTTGTATCGGTGTAGACAACAACAGCTTGCCCAAGTTTATCGGGATCGACTTTACCCCATGTTACAGCCTCTCCCGGCGTTGCTCCTGATAATCCTCCTGTGTCAGGACGCGCATCAGTAATTTGAAGATAATAATCATGCCCTTTCTCATCAATACCTAACACTTCCTGTATTTGTGGTTCAGCCTGTAGAACGAAGTTCTTTGGTGATCCACCACCTAACATTAACACACCACTCTTTCCACCGTTTTTCTTGGCATGAAGAACGATTGCGGCTGTTTCATTTACATCTAACAAAATATCAATTTTAGTTTTGTATCCATCCAACGCCACCTCGGCAATGTTCATACCAATAGAGCTATCTCCTGGTGAAGAGGTATACACAGGAACTCCACAACGATAAGCCGTAGCTAACACACTGCTGTGTTTTATTCCCAATAGCTTCTCGCGCTCTGCTATGTACTTTCCCAACCGATAATGAAGCTCAGCAGTGCCCATTTCCCCTTGAAATTCGTGTAATCTCAAAAGCTCACGGAAAAAGGAATCTGTTGATAGTAACACTTTATATTCGAAAACTACGTCATATATTCGTATTATAGCATTCTTTCGCAGCAATGGGTCGTCAGTAAATGGGCTACCCCTATACAAAGTATGTCCAATGGCAAAATGAGTATCGTGGTAGAGATTAGCACCTGTGCTTACAATCCAATCAACAAAACCAGCTTCAATCAAAGGAACTAAACACGACCCCCCTAAACCTGCTGGCGTAAGCGCTCCTGTAATGCTCATTCCTACTGTACAGTCTGGTTTTAGCATATTTTCAACAAACAATTGGCAGGCTTCACGTAGGCGCCCTGCATTATACGCCTGATAATAGGTATCGACTAACTCACTAACGGAAACATTTTTGGGTATCGGTTTTGGAATTATGGGATTACCCGAAAGAAACTTTCGATTCAAAGCGTCACCTAATCTGGAACATGTAGTTTCTTAAGTTCAGTATCGCACAAATATATAAAATTTGAAGAATTAAGCAAGCAAAATCTTTTAAAAATTAAAGATTTTAAGGGGATGTTAAAAACAAGCAAAAAACAAGCCTTTTTTTGGCTATATTTGTATCAGAATCAGAAAATATCTCCTCATTCAGCT
>JACQVI010000085.1 GCA_016209795.1 Ignavibacteriota bacterium | reverse complement strand
GCATGTGCGTTCACATTATGCAAATTTCACCTTTGGGAAAGTTGTATAGATTATAAGAAAATTCTTTTAATTTGTCAAGGGGGGTCAACAATTCGACTTAATTTAGCGAGTCCCAAAACAGGGATGAAGCTAAGTTTGCAGACAAATTGAGCCTGCCTGCCGCAGGCAGGAATCCTCTACGAGTCGTAGAATCTGTCCAAAAACCAGAATCGTCATTGCGAGACCGACGCAAGTCGGGCGAAGCAATCTGATAAATCAGAGTGTACGTCAGATTGCTTCTGCACTTCGTGCCTCGCAAAGACAGTTCTCGGACAGTTTTCTAGATTGCCGAAAGCGGGATCTCATATCGATCCGCTAATTCCGGAAAGGTATGCAGCCTCTTCTTTTCCCTTCTTCTCATTGACAAACATGAGCAGCGCTCCACCGGCAACAAAAAGGAGCGAGACTGCTGCAATACTCGTCCTTGAAGCTGTATTGCTGCTGTAACCCATCGATCGCACAAGGACCCCGACAGTGCCCATCAGGGAAGGTCCAATGACAACGGCGAACTTCCCTAACATATTGTAGAAACCAAAGAACTCAGCGCTCTTGTCAACGGGGATGATACGTGTGTAGAACGACCTGCTGAGAGCCTGCACGCCGCCCTGAACCAGCCCGACAATCACTGCGAGCACGTAGAACTCGCTCTTGTCCTCCATGAACGCTCCCCAGATCGAGACGAACAGATAGACTCCGATTGCTATAAGGATGGCGCGTTTGGGACTGATCCTTCTGCCGAGAAAACCGAATCCGATGGCTGCAGGGAATCCGACACACTGCGTGATCAGTAGCGCAGTGATCAGGTCCTTCGTTTCGAAACCGATCGATTTCCCATAAGCTACTGCCATGCTGATGATCGTGTCCACGCCGTCAATGTAGAGCCAGTATGCAATAAGAAAAAGGAAGATAGTTTTAAGATGTCGCACTTGCTTAAACGTCGCGACGAGTTGGAGCACTCCGGCTCTTACGACATTGAAACCACCGCGCTTATCTCCTTCACTACACGAAACGTTCCGTGAAGTGTAGCGCGGTTCCTTGACGAGAGCGATAAGGGGTACGGTGAATAGCCCCCACCAGAACCCGACCGTTAGGAACGACAGACGCACAGCTTCGGCGGGACCGCTCAGCCCGAACGTTACCGGGCTTAGGGTCATCCACACGTTGACGGCGAACAATAAACCGCCCCCAAGATACCCCAACGAGTAACCAAGAGAAGAGACAACGTCGATTTTTTTTTCTGACGCTACACCAGGCAGCAGCGCATCGTAGAAGATGTTGGCGCCGGAAAACCCGACAATGGAAAAGACGTACAGCAGCATAGCCGTTACCCATTCACCACGGGATACAAGGAACAACGACATGGTCATCAAAGCCCCGAAGTATGCAAACAGAATCAGAAATCGCTTACGGGAATTACCTTTGTCGGCGATGGCACCAAGGATGGGAGCTAAAAGTGCCACGGTAATGCCGGCAATGGAATTTGCAAGTCCGAGCCTTGCCGTGCTCACGGTCGCGTCAACGTCGGGACTCCAGTAATCCTTAAAGAAGATGGGAAAGAACCCTGCCATGATCGTCGTTGCAAAGGCGGAATTTGCCCAGTCGTACATCGCCCATCCGAAGATGGCTTTCTTGTCGTCATTCAGCATGGTATAAAACACTGATACTAGTCATAATATGGATGAATCAGAGCTTATTCTTGTTGGGAAGAAACAGCTTTGGCTTTGCGTCTGATGGCAACCCATCTGCCAACGTAAAGCCCAAAATAGCTCGCTGCAATTGTAATGATTGGCACGAAAACGAACACACCAAGGCTCAATGCAACATCGGTAGGATTAGTTGCTTTGTAGGATCGCCAGAGGAGAAACAGCCAGCTTGGAATACTCCCAACGAGTGCTAATTTCCATGGGTAGATCGTCCAGAAGAAGCCCGTGATGATGCCGACTGGGATCATCAAGATGCACACACTGATAAGGAACCCTGTAACATTGAATAGGTCGAATCCGATGAGAGAAAGACGAAGTGCAAGCACGGCTCCAAAAATCATCACGAGATAAGGGTTGAGCTTCCGTTGCATGTAAACCTCCTTCTAGTATTATTCATGAACATCAAGCTAAGGTTTCGATGATCGTAGCAATATCCTGCCCAACGACATTGTACTTATGGCTGTGAAGGGCATCGAGCTTCACTATGCGAAACGCTTCGTGAAGCATAACGTTCCGTGATTTCATCTTCGGGTCTTCAGTGTCTTTGCAAATGTTTGCTTGCCTAATTTGAATCCTAACTTGAGCAAAGCTCTGATGATGCGTTTTCCATTTTCAGGATCTTTCCTCGGGTACACATCAACATCCTGTGTAGTGTCAGGATAGCCAAGGATAATGGCTCCAGATTTTCCAATGAAGACATAGTTCACATTGGCTTTGGCAAATTCTTTCGCCAGACGCTCACCTTGCCTGAAACTGAAGGCTCTCTCGTTAGTTGGCATGTCGGCGATAGCCCAAATATCGTGGCAATTTCCGATGACACCATTCCCGATATTCTTCCATCGTGTCGAATGTTCGGCATGGGGCATCGTCCAGAATTGGCTTATAGGTATAAACAAATCCGTAGTCGAGCCTTAGAGATAATGGGCGCTTCAATTGCCGTTTGCACTGCTCACGCCATGCAATCATTTCTGCCTGCCTCGTCGTTGTTATCTACTCCATTCTTTCAACGATCGTTGCAATGCCCTGCCCAACGCCAATGCACATTGTGGCAAGCCCGTAGCGGGATTTTCGTCGCTTCATCTCATGAAGCAGCGTCGTCATGATGCGAGCGCCGCTGCAGCCAAGCGGGTGGCCAAGGGCAATCGCGCCACCATTCACATTGAGCTTTTCCATATCAATGTGAAGTTCCCGGACAACAGCAATGGATTGTGCTGCGAAGGCTTCGTTGAGTTCTATGAGATCGATGTGATTCATCGTAAGTCCGGCTTTTTGCAAAGCAATTTCCGTAGCAGGGACGGGACCAATTCCCATATATCGTGGATCGACACCTGCGACACCAGTCGAGACAATTCGCGCAAGTGGTTGCAGTCCAAGTTCTTTGGCTTTTTTCTCGTTCACGATCAACACTGCAGCCGCGCCATCGTTGAGGGAGGAGGAATTACCGGCGGTGACGGTTCCGTTTTTTCTGAAGACGGGCGAGAGTTGGGAAAGCTTTTCAATGGTTGTGTCGGGACGGGGACCTTCATCCTGCTTGACTACAGTTGCCTCTCCTTTTTTCTGCGGTATTTCTACCGGGACAATTTCATGCTCAAACTTGCACTCGTTTTGTGCCTTGACAGCTTTCATGTGGCTACGATAGGCAAACTCATCCTGTTCCTTGCGAGGTATCTTGTATTTCTCGGCAACGTTTTCGGCTGTCTCACCCATGGCTTCGAGCGGTCCGCCAATGGCGGATTCCATCTTTGGATTAGGGTACCGCCATCCGAGTGCTGTATCATAGGCTGTCAGGTTACCGTATCTTCCTGTGTGATTTTTAGGAATTGAGTATGGTGCCCTGCTCATACTCTCCACACCGCCGGCAATGACAATCTCGAGATCATCCGACCATATCGCGCGCGCCGCCTGATTAATCGCATCAAGACTTGAGCCGCAGAGGCGGTTGATTGTCGTTCCAGGAACAGAATGAGGGAGACCAGCAAGAAGCAGCGCCATGCGTCCAACGTTGCGGTTGTCTTCGCCGGCTTGATTCGCACATCCCCACATGACGTCGTGGATAAGACCCGAAGGAAGCTTTGTGCGTTCGATGATGGACTTGATAACCAGAGCGCTCAGATCATCAGGGCGGACATCACGCAACACTCCTCCGTACTTGCCGACAGGAGTCCGCACTGCGTCGATGATGAGTGCTTCTGTGCGGGGCATTACACGTGCTGCCCCGCCGCGGCGGGGTGATTATGGTTGCTTTGGTGTTCCAGTTTGTATTTTATCCTTTACCCATGCGAAATAGCGAACACCGATGTGAGGTCGTTTTGAATGATTCGTTGTGATGTCGATATTTCCACTTACCGTGCCTTTTGTTTTCGGCGTGAATGTGCTAATGAGCATGGTTTCTTCATCTGGTTCGAGGTCGGTATCAGTGATCCTCACAGAGAAAAGCTCGGAGTTTGGAATGACCGAAAGAATCTTTAGCTTCTGAGAACTGGTGTTTGTAACAATCAAGGTGTCTGTACGTGAAGAATCAAGTGGGGTTCGGATAAAGAGATAGTCTGGCTCGAAGGTAAGAACTCGTATGATGTTCGCAGTGAAGTTAATCGAAACATGTTTCTGTGCCGTGTCGTTTGATCGAAAAGAAACTCCCTTTTCCACCTTACCGGTAAACTGACCAGGATTAAAGGTGATCGAGAGGATTCCACTGTCATTCGGTGCGATATGATCGTTTGACATCAGCGTACCAGTACATCCGCATGATGCACCAATATTAGAAATGATGAGTGTCTCGCTGCCAATGTTCTTCAGAGTGACAAGACGTTTTACGGGAGCACTCTCATAAAGCTCACCGAAATCGAATCGTGTACCTCCGACAACTTTGAGTTTTGGTTGAGCGGCAGCGAAACCTGCAGCCAGTAATAGAAGTAATGCTAATCGAACGAAAGTCATAAAATGTCGTCTTAGTGGAGCGTTATTTCCTGTTTACCCAAGCGTTAAATTTCACTTCTATCTTCGGTTGCATCTGATTATCGGTCAGCATTTCAATCACACCTTGGTATGTCCCCGGTCTTGTGGGATGAAAAACAGCTTGAAGCTCTGTTTGCTCTCCAGGCATGAGTTGGTTTTTCATGAGGGAAACCTTGATCTGATCAAACTTGGTATCTACGGAAAGTATCTTTATTGCTTCTTTAGACGATGGGTTCATAATGGTGATCGTTTTTGTGTAGGTTGAATCGACTTTCGAATTATTGAACGCGAAGAACGAAGGTGTCAAGTTTAAGACTTTTAAAACGTTCGCTGAAAACGTAATAGTCAGTTTCGGATTTGTTGAATCATTTGACGACACATACACTTGCTTTGATACTTTTCCATTCTGGTTATCAGTGTTAAACGTTATCTGTAATTTCCCGGAATCGTTAGGAGCGAGTGTATTTTGTGTCAGCATTGTGGCTGTACAGCCACATTGTGCTCTGACGTTTGAAATATGGAGGGTATCTGTCCCAACATTCTTGATGGTGACAATTTTTTCTACTTTTTTCCCCTGATAAATGTCACCATACTCTAATTGCGTTCCAGGAAGAACCTGGATTTTTGGCTGAGCGAATAAGCCAACCACGAATAATGTGCTAAACAAGCAAAAGAAAAACATTTTGGTTATCATAGTTGAGGCTCCAAAAGGATAATAGATTGTGTATAATATAACAAAGCAGTCAGAAAAATTCAAGTGTGCCACCACTGTTGTCCGGTTGCCATGACTTGTAACAATGGAGAGATACGATAACGTTCCTCGTGCAGGTCACCCTGCAATGCCATCAAGACATCACACACGTTTTTCACACCAATTCTATCTGCCCATTCGATTGGTCCAGAAGGATAATTCGTTCCAAGCTTCATTGCAGTATCTATATCGCGTGGTGAGGCGATATTTTCCATCAATGCAAACACGGCTTCATTAATGAGCATACAGAGAATTCGAGGCATCACCATGCCAATACGATCTTGAACAATAGCTACCTGTTTTCCAAGTGTAAAGAAAAATTCGCTAGCTTTGGTAATGGTTTCTCTCTTCGTGTGGATTGAGGGCGCTATTTCACAAAGCTTCTGAGAAATCAACGTTGGAAATCCACTGATGCCAACCAGTCGATCAGAATGTTTCAGCCACGTACTCTGTTCAGTCACCGTGGTCGTTACGGATGAACTGAGAATCGGTGTTGTACGAGGAATGCTCTTTTCCAATAAGTGAAGATTCTTTTTCTTAACAGTACTATCACTGTTTGTCAGCTCCACGACGATGCTCGCATTGCGTGGCGGTGATGATTGTTGTTTGAAATATGCAGGAAGTGGCTTTTGAGAATTTTTTGAATTGAGACGATACAGTATACGAACATCTTTTGCATGACACATCTCGCCGAATTCCTCAACCAACATAAAGTCACCAATCAGATATATTGATTGTCGTGATGACGGCATTGAGATCAGAATCCTTCTTTCTGTTTGAGAACTTTAAAAACTTTATTCTCTTTATCGATCTCGACCGCTTCAGGTTTTTCGGGAAAGGGGAGAAAGAAGGTCTGGGTTGCTAAACTATCAACAATCGTAAATGAGTAAGTAGAATGTGCAGACTTGACGATGATATCTAAAGGCATTTTGTAGATTAGATGAGCTGCGGTATTCTGTGTAATATCAAGAATCAGATTGTACTGTGAGCTGGCTTGTTGTGCTCTCCAGGCGTATTCATATTCTGGGCGATCAATCGAGTCAGTGTATGCAAAGACCCATTGATCAAAAAACCATTTCAAACTTTGACCATAGACCTTCTCACACTCGCGGATAAAATCTTCAGTTTCAGCATTGCCATATCGGTACTTTTGATTATTGACGTAATTTCTCATGATTGCAAAGAAAACAGAATCGCCGACCGCTCCTCGCAGCATGTGAAGGATAATCGCCCCTTTTGCATATACTCTTGGTGCAAACGAATCCCAGAATGCAGTATCGCTCTGCCCAATAACAGATCCGGCATACACACCATTTTCTGCACTCATGAGTCTATCGATATATGATTGATAGGCATCGTAGCCTTTTATGTGTTCGCGATAAAGCGCCTCCGCGTACGTGGCGAATCCCTCATTGAGCCACGTGTGATGCCAGCTTACCGGCGTAATCATGTTGCCCCACCAGTGATGTGCTATTTCGTGCACAAAGGTAGATTCATACGTGCCTTTACCTGTGATCATGCTTTGTTGAATGCTGCATATCGTCTGGTTTTCCATTGTGAGAGCGCCCTCGACTTCGGCGAAGCCAAATTTTTCATCAATGAAGGGATACTCACAGAATTTACTTGCAAAGAAATGAAGGATCTTAGTTGTATTTTGAAAATCAATCTTTGCTGCATCCTCATCTTCAGGAAAAACGAAGTAGGAGATCTTCATCCGTTTACCGCCGGGACCTTCATAAAACTCTGAGAACTCACGGTAAGATGCAGCCACGACGGAGATAAGATACGTTGCTATTGGATACGTTGTTTCCCAGTAGTAGGTAGCTGTTCCGCCATGTCGTTGAACGTCTTTGAGCGCGCCGTTGGAAACAGCAGTGAGACTTTCGGGAACTGTGATGGTCATTGCTGCGGTCGCTTTATCTGAAGGCACATCTTTACAGGGCCACCACATCCTCGCAAAGTTTGGCTCGCTGATAGTTGCAATCCTATTCGATTCCGAGAACAAGACTCCGCCGCCTTCATACTGTCCCTGAAATGATGAAGTACCACGATAATAAAGAGTTACATCAAACTGGGATTGGGCTTGTATCGCTGTCGGAAGTTCAATCACGAGGTGATCATCGCTGTGGTTATATATTGTCTTAGTGTTGTTGTATAACACCGAATCAATCGTCAGTGTTTGATTGGACGCTGAGAGCACGAAGTGGCTGAGCGGTTTTAGTGCCCGTGCATTTACAACGACACTGCCTTGAAATGATTTCTTGGTAAGATTGAACGAGAGAGATAAGACATACTGTGCGACATCATAGTCATTCAAGCTGGGATCATTGAGTACTCCCGCGTTGCTACGAAGTGAAACAAATGCAAGGATAAGAAGCAAGGATGAAGTTTGAGAGCGTCTCGTCATGAATCGTACGTGTAAAATCCACGTTTGGTTTTTCGTCCCCAAAGCCCTGCATCGACCATTGTTTGCTGGATGATGTGAGGACGATACCGCGGCTCTCCGAACGTCCGCTCGTATATCGACTTGGTAACAGCAAGATTAACATCGGTGCCTATCAAATCCATCAGCTCAAAAGGACCCATTGTAAATCCCCCCTCAAGTTTTACAATTCTGTCGATATCTTCAACGGATGCAACGCCTTCTCCGAGCAGACGAAGAGCTTCTCCGTAAAATGGGCGAGCGATTCGATTGACGATAAAGCCAGGAGTATCTTTCACGACGACAGGCGTTCTTCCAAGCTGTCTGGCAAGCTCGACTGTCCTTTGAAGTGTCCTCTCTGAAGTTTGATGACCATGCACAACTTCAACGAGCTTCATGACGTACGGAGGATTAAAGAAGTGCATTCCAACAACACGAGTAGGCTCACCGACCGACGATGCAATCGAGGTTACAGACAACGAAGAGGTATTCGTTGCGAGAATCGTTTGAGGTGGACACATTTCATCTAACTTTTTGAATGTTTCTTTCTTGATCTCAAGGCTTTCAATGATCGCTTCAATGACGATTTCACACTCTTTGAAATCGTCAAGCGATGTGCGAGGATGAAGCTTCGATGAAACCTCTGAGGCTTGTTGAGAAGTTATTTTTCCTTTCTCAACTCCTTTCCTCAAGTCTGAAGAGATTCTTTGCATTGCTTGTTTAAGAATATCCTCTGAGAGATCATGCAATAGGATATCGAATCCTGAGAGAGCTGCAAGGTAAGCAATACCTCTGCCCATTATCCCAGCACCGACAATTCCGATGGTTTTCATGTGATAGATTGAAGTGCAGTTATTCCTCCTGTGAGGAAATGACCATGTCAACATGATCACTTCGTGAGAAGTTCTTCACCATGATCGTTGTGAGTTAGCCTGGAATAACTGAATCCTCAGGCACTTTTTGCCAGTCGGGAATCCACTGGGGGATGGTAAGTCCCCAGGCATCGGTACGTTCACGGACTTCAGCAGCGAAGGTCTGACGCACGTCGTCATTGTCACGCTTTTTCAATCCTAATTCACGATAGCGCTTATTCTTTCTGGAACCCGGACGACCAAAGATCGACATCACGCGGGGCCACCAGCGATCGAGTGCTGATTGGATTTCGGGTTTTGTCTGTGGATCGAGCGCGAGCTTCTTTACCCAGTAATCGCCGTGAGCGATATGAGTTTTTTCTTCCTTGAAGATACGATCAATTTCTCTTCGCCAGGGCCCGTAACTGCTCACTTTGACGTCCTCGAGTTGATGTCCAGCACCGCGATCCATGAGGAAGTTAAACATCACAAAATCTGCCCATGATTCAATTGGATAGTAGAAAATATTCACACGCTTGTCACTAGCCGCTCGCTTATCTCCAAGGAACTTGCTGTCATCAACGCGGAACGTAAAATCCATCTCCTCAACCCAATCGTCGACACCAAACTGAGCGTCCTCAAGCAGACGATACATTGCTCGTGCGTGACGCACTTCATCTCTCACGATGTTGGAAACTACAAGCATTTCCTCGGTCGTTGGTGCTTTCATAATCCATGGGACATACCCAAAACCGCCAGCTAATTCAGAGTCGGCTTGTTGGAGCATGAGGTTTGTCAGATGCTCATAGTATTCATCGTTCATCTCGTCGAGACTTTCAATGGACTCGGCTTTGTCAAGCTTTTCCTTCATACGAGCTTCACGCTCAGTATTTGAAAGTTTTGAAGGATTACCAGGCATAATGAGTTCTCCAAATATTGTGTCTGAGTAAATTAATTGGGATGCCTAAAAGGCACAATGAACTAAGTCGTTAGTAACTTAGCCAAAAATAGCATGAAAATCAACCGTTACCTCCCTTTAAAATTCGCTTGTCTCTTTTCCAGAAATGCTTTCACTCCTTCCTGATGATCCTCAGTCTCAGAGGCAATCTGTTGAAGGTATGCCTCGTAGTCGAGAACAGTATCTAAATCGGCAGCCAGAGACTTGTTCAGCGTCCGCTTGATCAAGCCGATGGCTTTCGTAGGAGCCTCAGCCAATTTCTTGGCGAGTGTCATTGTCTCCTGCTCAAGTTGGTCGGGTGGCACAACTTTGTTCACAAGTCCTACGCGTTCGGCTTCGTCAGCGGAGATATCTTTTCCCGTGGAAGCGTATTCAAATGCCTTTGCCATGCCAACCAGTCGAGGCAGAAAAAAGTGTGAGCCGGAATCAGGGACAAGACCGATGCGAATGAACACTTCGATCAGCTTTGCGCTACTGGACATAATGCGCATATCGCATGCAAGTGCCAGGCTACATCCAGCACCAGCCGCAACACCATTGATCATACCGATGATCGGTTTTTCCATCGTTCGGATTTTTTTGATCATTGGGTTGTAGCTTTTCTCAAGCGATTCCTTCAACGAGCGTTTTAAACCGACATGTTCTTTCAAATCCTGTCCCGAGCAAAACGCCTTATCGCCTGCACCACGAATGACAAGGCAGCGAGCCGTTGAATGTTTCTCAGCCTCTTTCAGTGCATCGTTTAGCTCTTTTTTCATCTGCTCGTTGAAAGCGTTGTACACGTCAGGACGATTCAGTGTAATAGTACAAACGCCATCGGTGATAGTGTAAAGAAGTGTTTGATAGCCAAGCATATGTAATCAGTGCAAAATGAAAAGTTAAAAATTAAAAGTTTTTTGATAAAGCTTCTGCTAACATCACGAATCCAAAATCTCCAATTCACCATTATCGTACTAATAACATCTTCCTCGCTTGACTCGATCCCCCAGCAGTCAAGCGGTACACATACACTCCGCTGGGCAATCCACTCGCATCCCACTCAACTGTGTACACGCCTGCCTCTTTCACCTCGTTCACCAGAGTTGCTACTTCTCGCCCAAGCGCATCGTACACATTCAGCTTCGCTTGACCATTAACGGATACCTGATAACGAATCACAGTCTTCGGATTGAACGGATTCGGATAATTTCGCTCTAACATAAATTGGTTTGGGGTTAGAGGTTTGAGGTTTGAGATGCTCAGTTCGGGTGGTGGAGGTGGAAGTTCCGCTGTTGCAACAATCTTGATGCGGCTGGACGCGTTCACTGCGCTCGATGACGAGAGAATCAATTTTCCAGGCTGGCTCGCTTTCACCCAATATCCTTTGCCGGGCTGAATCGAGTCGGCAATATGATACCCTGCATTGTAGCCGAAGAAGTTCGAAGTTACGATCCCACCTGGCATGCTTCCAACATTCGAAACCTCTACAATAGAACTGATCGATCCGATCAAGTTCCAACCTTCAACAACGTCAATGGTATCGGTTGTGATCGAATCTCCGCGGATAGGCACAACCTGGGCTGCTTCAAATTTCAACCAGTAACCCGGTCCATTGGTGAGCGTTTCCTTGACAGCATACGTTCCTTCATATGCATAAGCATCTGAAAATGCTGTAGGATACACAACGGATGTTCTTGAATCGGTCACAACCACAGGCAATGAGACGAGGTTCCATTTATCAGAAACCGGAACTGCAACGCCAGTATAAAAGATCGTAAAGACACCGTCACTCTGTTCGCTCAAGAGAGGATTCTCAAGAGCGCTGATCCGAACACGGGCAAGTGAGGTCAATGTTAATGGAACAGTCCAATTGTAGCTTTTGGACGATGCAGGCACACTGTCAGCAATGGTTATCCAGCTTGCACCATCATCGGTTGAGTACTCCAATTTCATCAGTGTTACCAAAGCTTGCGACCATGTGATCAATTGCGTTGTTGTGGCTTCCCAAGATTCTCCGCCGTTTGGTGTGACGAGAACAAGTGATGGAAAGTCCGAAGGTAATTTCCGTTCATACACACTATTTCCGTGTGTGGCTGCTCTCAATGTTCGGTTGGAAGGTGTGATGACCAAATCCGAAACCAACACCGCTTCAGGTAGTCCATCGTTGAAACTGTTCCATATTGTACCGCCATTGGCAGAGATGTAGACACCTATATCGTTACCGACGTAGACGAAATTGGAATTCAGGGGATCAACTGTGACAGCCGTTGCCGGAACATCAGGCAAGATACCAGTCATATCTATCCAACTCCCACCTGCATTGGTTGACTTAAATACATGTCCAGCAGAAAAGCCACCAAAGGCTACGTAAACTATTCTCGAATCAATTGGATCAACGGCGATGTCATTGGGATAGCGATCCGGAAGTGTACCAGTTACATCTGTCCAGGTTGTTCCACCATTGGTGGAGCGAAAAACATGTGCTCGAGTTGATAACGGCGCTGTTCCAACATACACCGTATCGGGATTGGTGTGTGAAATTGCCATCGAGAGTGCTGGATTTCCATCAAGAGCGACACCGCTGTTCGTTGCAAACCAGTTGCTTGCAGCATTTGTTGATTTAAAAATGATGCTTCTCCCGAAATACAGAATAGATGGATTCGATGGGGAAACCACGAATGGAGAATTCCAAGCCCGTACACCCCCACTGATACCTGAACTAGAATTAAAAAACGAGGCACCGCGATCCGTCGATTTTGAAAGACCATTTCCCGAACGGCGCATCGCATACATGATAAAATCATTTATCTGATCAATAGCTGTCCAGCCGACTTCATCCACTGCACTGCTGAGCCATGAGAGACTTCCCGTGTACAGATACCCCGGTATGTGGTCCTGAACTTGACCTAATGCTATTAAAGAATCAGTCGCTGAACATGAAAAACCACCATAGAATTGTCCCGTATGGAGACCGACGCTTACATATTCGTAGCTTGTGCCAAAATTTGTCGAGCGATAAATGCCATCATCGTTTGCAACGTAAAGAATGTTTGGATCAGTTGGGTGGTGCGCATAACCGTGGTGATCAGCATATGATCCGCCACTACCACTAAAGGTCGTGCCTCCATTTGTTGATTTGGAAATACTGACTCCTGCATGAACGACTTGAACGGAATCCGTCGGATGAACAGCAACAAAGTGTGAATACCATCCTTGTACGCCAGAAATGCCGCTCGTATTGAGGAGCGTCCAATTGGCACCAAAGTCTGTCGACTTCCACAGTGATGTAACGCTTGTTGTTGAATCGGCTACACTGGCATAGACGATATTGGGATTTGCTTTATATTTTTCGAGCAACGTTTTGCCGCTAAAATCAGGGATGCCAACCTGAGTCCATGAATTACCACCATCCGTAGTTCTATAGACACCTGCTGCATATCCAAAGTTGCCGCATGAAACAAGCACCTGATTCGTATCGTTCGTATTGATGACGATGTCTTGTCCAAGTGGTACCGGCAGGACATCGATCCACGTTGAGCCAGCATCAGGGCTTTTGTATGTTGCTTCAGTCGTTGCCGCCCAGACTGTTTGTGGGTTGAGTGGGTTGATCTCGATCGCCTGGACGCCTTGCTGCTGGTTGTACGACCAATCAAGACTTTTTATCCACGTGGCTCCACCATCTGTTGTTTTGAGAAGTCCCATGCCATAGCTCCCACGAGTTGTTCGGATAACAGTGCCGCCGACAGCTCCTTGATATCGATACACCTCGCCTGTTCCGATATAAATTGTATTGGAGTCTGTTGGATGAATGGCAATTGCATTGACACCGAGGACAGGATACCCCGTAGATATACGCTGCCAATCTCCAGCCAGTCCTCCAGTGTACGAGCGCCAAAGCCCTCCACTTGCAGAGCCAGAGTAGACTGTGTTACCATTGAGTGGATTGAAGGCGACGCTTGTCATTCTACCAGAAAGATTCGTAGGTCCGATAAATATCCACGAAGAAGTCGATTGTATCGATCTTCTGAACTCCTTGATATTCCTTTTTGAGTGGATATAGCCCTTGTAATGCTTATCCGGTGAAATATCAGGATATGGATAGGCACGAGAGTGTGTCCAGAACTCTAAGGCTTCCAGCGCACCTGAGCGTGCTGGAGTGTTCTCTGATGGCTTGATGATAAGATTTTCATTGTCAAAGTGAAATACCACCAAAACAAACGAAGCCATAAAGAAAAAAACGGGTACTGTACATCGAAGTAAGTTTTTCATCGTTATGTCCCCGAAATTATTTGAGTAAGATCATTTTTTTAGTGTCTTGAAAACTTTGTGTCATTAAGCGGTAAAAATACACGCCGCTTGGCATTCCATTCGCATCCCATGTTACAGAATATGAACCAGGAGATTTTTTTTCATCAACAAGTGTTGCAGTTTCTTTTCCAAAAACATCATAGACTTTGAGGCTGACATAACTCCAATCCCCAATCTCAAATCTCAAATCAGTTTTTGGATTGAATGGATTTGGATGGTTTTGCAGCAGCACGGTTCTTGGATGAGTGGTATTCTCGACAATATCCGTTTGTTGCGGTAGCAATCGCCAGATTGCATCGTACGTTGAGAAATACATGTAACCGTCCGGACCCTGAACAACATCAAGCAAAGAGCCACCAGTTGCTGAACTGATAACAGTTACCGTTAACGAATCATTCATGGGACTAAGAGTACCGGCGCGTATCTTTCCCTCAACCCAATCCACAAATATTACTCTTGCGTATAGCTCAGGATAAAGTGAGCCATTATACACAATCAATCCTGTCGGTGCAATGGTCGGCGTTATTGACCAAAGAGGAGGTGTAAAAGGAAAACTTTGTGAGCAGTTGCAGTGATCCGGTCCTGTTTGGCATTCCTCACGCCAGCCATAGTCATGACCGGGTAGAACACGATTGATCTCGTCATTACAATCGGGACCATTCTCTGTGACGAAGATCGTGGAGTCGAAGAGGCTCAGGGTCATCCCAAACGGATTACGAAATCCTTTCGCATAAATTCTATCATCGTTACCGGTGAAAGGATTACCATCATCATAAAAGGGATTCGTGACAACGGCGTTGTTGGGGGCGGGAATATGTGGTTCGATGCGCAGGATTTTCCCGCGGGGGTCAGTGGTGTCTGCTGCAAGTTGGGGGCAATTATTTTCTCCGAAACTTATGTGCAATTTCCCGTCGGTGCCGAACGTTAGGGCGCCACCGTTATGCCTCGTTGAAATCCCGCACGGGGTCATCACCGTTTGTTCGAACAATAGCATTCTACTTGATGTATCTGCTCGACCGTTTACTTCGGTGTATCGCTCGACGCGATTAGCCGGAGTGTCTGCTTGCGTTGTGTAAAAAATGTAGACGTAACGATTATCACTAAACTGTGAATCAAATGCGATGCCGAGTAAGCCGCGCTCAATCTCTGAGCTGCTGTTCACATGTAGCCAGAGGTCCCTGCTGCTATCACTGTCAATGACTCTGACATTGCCGGTCAAAAGCTCAAGATAGAAGATGCGTCCGCTACCATCGGGCGCAAATGCAAATCGAACGGGCACATCGAGATTCTGCATAATTGGCTCCAGCGTGTATCCTCCTTGGGCATTCATCCGCAGATAGTACATGAGGTCAACTATGAGAAAAACTAGCAAGTGCCTGCGTAATATTTTCATCAAGAGAATTTCATAATGGTAAGTGAGTACCAAAAAGATAGAAATACTTTTGGACGAATTCAAGAGGAAAATGAAGAATGGAAGATATTGCCACTCTTATTTGCTTTTCTCTCTGTAAAAAGTAACTAAATCTGTTCCGACTGGCTTCACACCAAGCTGCCTCAACATCGTCACGACTTGTCCTCGATGATAGGTCGAATGGTTTGCCAAATGCTGCATGAGCTGCCAGAGCGGCTGTGAATACTGATTTCCTTTGAGGTCTTTGTAAGTGATGGTCATTGTAATATCTTGCTCTGTCTTTAGCATGTGGCAGAAGCCCATCATCTCATGTTCAACCATATCCCAATGATTGGTCAGTTCGTCAAAGGTGGGAAAGTTATCCTTCGTATAAAACGAACTCGGACTTTCTCCTTTCCATCGCTTCAGCCAGATTTCTTCTGCGCCCATGATGTGAACCAGTGTGCCGTGGATTCCACCGTGGCTTGAGCCAAGGTCTTTAGTAAATTGTTCATGTGTCAGCGTTTCAACTACACCAAGGATGCTGTGATTCGCCCAATAGTTGTACTCATAGAGAGTGTGAATATCTTTCAGATGCATGATTGTTCTCCAGATAACATGATTGTCATTGGTTGCTAGTAAAAAAAAAAGTGATCGAAACTTCCTTACAACACAGAGCCGTCATGCTGAATTTGGTTCAGCATCCATGCTGAGGTACTCAGATCAGACCCTGAAACAAGTTCAGGGTGACGTAGTTGTTCGACTGGCGTTCTATTGTTTTCCATCTTAAACCTCAAACCACCTCAAGAGAATATCTTCTCCAGACTCTCCGCCTGCGGCAGAAGAAGCTTTGCTCCATTCTCAGTAATCAGCATTTCATCTTCGAGGCGGATGCCGAACTCACCGACAATGTAAATCCCTGGCTCGTTGCTGTGTGTTTCGCCGACCTTTTCTGGACGTTTGTTGCCGCGGACGAGGTAGTACCATTCATGTCCCTCCATGCCGATACCATGCCCAAGCCGATGTGTGAAATATTTGTAATCGGGTTCATAGCCTGCATCGACGATAACTTTGCGGGCAGCAGCGTCGATGTCTTCTGCTGGAATGCCCGGTCGAGCGACAGCAAGGGCTGCACTCTGCGCCTTTAAAACAATCTCGAACACGTTCTTCATCTTATCTGTTGGTTTGCCAAAGACCGTTGTCCGTGTAACATCAGAGGCGTAGCCTTCGACCGAGCAGCCGCCGTCAACCAAGACAATGTCGCCTTCTTTCAACGTATGCTGCTTCTCGAGTCCATGAGGATGAGCGGATGCTTCACCGAAGAGGACGAGCGCACCACCACCGACTCCAAATTCTGAAAATTCTTTGGAGATGATTGACCCAAATTCCCGTTCGGTCATTCCTTCTCGTAGCTGAGGAATGGACGCTTTGAAAACTTCAGCCGTAATATCATCAGCAATTTGCATAAGCTCAATCTCATGCGGGGATTTGACACTGCGGCACTCCGCAGTGACAGGTGTAGCGCTGACGTGTTTGATAGTGCTGATTTCTTTGGCAATGTTTTCTGTGACAAAGTACCGTGTCGTCTCCTCGATGCCAAGTAATCCCGTAAGCATATGGTTGTCTTGCAGTATCTGACGCACAAGCTTGTAAGGACTTTCATCTTCCTCCCATGTGAGCAAGCTGGCATTGCCGACCTGTTCACGTGCACGGGATTCTTCGAACTTCGGAGCGACGTACTGCGGCTTGCCGTTTTTCGGGAGGATCATAGCAAAGAGCCGCTCGCTGCGTCCCCAACTAATTCCTGTGAAGTACTTGAGACTGATGCCTGCATCAAACAGGAGCGCATCGATGCCTTGCTCTCCCATGAGTCTTTGAGCCTTTTCCAAGCGAGCTTGCCGATCTTCGTTAGAGATTGGCTTGATGCGGCTACGAAGCTCTTGGACTTTGGGATTTTTCTCTTGTGCCGTTGCAAGTGATTGAGTATGTGCAAGAGGAGCAAGTGTGCTCGCTATTGCTGTGGTTTTAAGGAAGTCTCGACGGTGCATAATAG
>JACQVI010000080.1 GCA_016209795.1 Ignavibacteriota bacterium | reverse complement strand
CCGGCGGCGAGATCGAGTATTGTTCCGCCCTGTTTTTCTTTCAGCAAGTCAATTGCCTTTGTGCGCCATCGGATATCTAAGCCAAAACTTAAAAGATGATTCAGACGATCATACGTCGGTGCAATGGCATTGAACATCGATTGGATTTCAGGGGGCTGCTGAGAAATTCTCTTCATTCTACTCATTACTTGGAAATTTCTCCATTATCTCTTTGAAATGCAAATTATTGAAAGCCGAATGATAGGAGTGCAGTCGTAAATTTTTTTTGCTTTTTATGTATCTTTCCTGTAAGTTTAAAACGTTTGTTTGGATGGTCAAAACAGTTGTAAAATACTTTCTCCTGGGTAATACTGCTTTCTTTCTCCTGACAACGATAGCCATCGGGGGGACCTCTTCGAAAAGCATCGTTGCTATCCGTACACCTTCCAGTCCCCAAATCGATGGTTTTCTCGATGAGGTTGCATGGCAATTGGCGGTACCGGTATCAGGTTTCCAACAGTTTGATCCTGATGAAGGGCACGATGCAACAGAAGCGACAATCGTGCGCGTTCTGTATGATGACTATGCACTGTACGTTGGAGTTAATTGCTATGATTCTGAACCTGATGCAATCGTGAAGCAGCTGACGCGTCGTGATCGGACTGCACAGGCAGATCGGTTTTCTGTCATCATTGATTCATATCATGACCATGCCACTGCATTCCTTTTTTCTGGATCAGTATCAGGCGTGAAGTCTGATGGCATTTTATCTCAGGATGGATTGATGTATGATGTTCAATGGGATGCCGTTTGGAATTTTGATGCAAGCATGACATCGGATGGTTGGTCAGCAGAGTTCAAGATTCCGTTTAGCGCGTTGCGATTCGCTGAGCAAGACACGGAATATGTTTGGGGAATCAACTTCCGTCGGTACATCGCACGCAAGAGAGAAACCGATGAATGGGTTTTGGTTCGACGAAGTGAGGCACCGACAAATGTCGTCTCGTCTGTTTCCAAGATGGGCCACCTTTCAGGCATAACGAATATTCATCCACCACTCCATCTTGAGCTTATGCCATACCAAGTTTCAAAAGCACTTTATCTTTCTCAACCATCTCCGTTTTCGCTTCGAAAGGAGCTTACTGGGACGGTAGGACTTGATCTCAAATATGGTATGACGAACAACTTTACTCTTGATCTGGCAATCAATCCCGACTTTGGTCAGGTTGAGGTTGACCAGGCAGTGCTGAACTTAACAGTGTTTGAAACGTTCTATCCTGAGAAGCGGCCGTTTTTCTTAGAAGGATCTCAGGTATTCTCGTTTGGTAACGTTTTCGATCAGCGTCAACTGCGACTGTTCTATTCACGGCGGATTGGAAAACGTCCTGTTTCACCACCCGACAAACCAGATTCTGGCTATATCTTCGTTGAACATCCACAAACTACCACAATACTTGGTGCTACAAAACTTACTGGTAAAACAAACGGCGGTCTTTCTCTCGGTGTTTTGTCGGCGGTGACTGATGAAGAAAAAGGGATTGAAGAAGATCCTTTTGGGAAGCGCAATCCACCCACTCTGTTTGAGCCACGATCAAGTTACAACATTCTTCGTTTAAGACAAGATATTTTGGAGAATTCCTACATCGGTTTGATGACGACTGGTTCATTTAAGGATCGGACTTTACCGTCGCTTGCTGGAGGTGTCGACTGGAATTTGCGGTTTGATCGCGGCGTCTATGCGGTTGATGGCTATCTTGCTGGTTCACAGGTGAGCCTTGAACCAAATCTTCGACTGCAAGGAGGTACAGGAAGGATTGGTTTTGGATTACTGGAAGCAGAGCACTTACTAGCAGTTTCTACGTATGATTTTTCTGTCAAGAATTTTTTGGTTGATGATCTTGGTTTTTATAGCCAACCTCGTGAGCATGGAGGATACACACAAGTTACGTACAAAAAAATCCATGCTAAAGCTCCATTACGGCGATATTATTTAAGTTTAGAATCTGATTATCGATGGAATTGGGATGGTGCTAACACAGTGAAACAACTTGAAGGTGAACCGATATTCGAATTTACCAATTTTTGGTTGTTTACGTTGAATTACATTCACGAGTTTCCAGCCTACGATGATGCCAACCGAGGGATCATTGGACTATATCGGCGGCCTCACCGAAATCGATACACGACAACGTTTCAAACCGATAGTCGCCAGGCAGTTGTCTTAGCGATGCATGCAGGGTACAACAACACAACTAAAGGAGCAAACACAATTTTTTCAGCGTTACAATTTACGCTCCGGCCGAACAACTGGATTGAGTTTTCACCTGGACTAACATTGATCCGAACAAGAACAGAGGAAACATGGGCACGATCTCCTGTTACTGGCTCCTCCATCCTGACTGATGACGGATTGAGCTTATTTGCTGACCGTGATGTCGATGAATACGATTTTTCTCTTCGTGGAACAATCACCTTTTTCCGAAACCTCGGTATTCAGTTCTTTACGCAGGTGTTTCTTGCGAAGGGACAATATAGCAATTTCAGGAAACTGCTTGGAGAAGATGAATTCCTTTCCTATGATTATCAGGGTACAAGTCCAGACTTTAATGAAAAGATCCTCAACGCAAATTTTGTCCTGCGCTGGGAATACCTTCCGGGAAGCACCTTGTACGTAGTCTGGACGCAAGCACGCTACGGCGACGATGGTCTTTTTGGTACGAGCCTCTCTAGAAATTTTGCCGACACCTTCAAACTTCCCATGGATAATGTTTTTCTTGCCAAATTGAGCTATTGGTGGAGCCTGTAGGGATTTTAGATTCTTGATTTTAGATTTGTGATTGGGGACCGAGTATGGGAGCAAACCAATTAATGTAAGCTTCGTACACATACCTGAGTCTATCCTGTCAACCAAAGAGTTTCAAGTTGTGTCTAATCTTCAGATATCAGAAAAAGGGATCCCGTGGATGGCCGCTGCTGACGAGCAGCATGTAATTCTTCGCGCGAGGGAAGGCAATGATGCAGCTTTCCGCATCCTTGTGGAACGGTATATGAAGCAAACCTACAATATTGCATTCGGGTTTGTAAATGATCATGACGATGCAGAAGATCTTGCACAGGAAGCCTTCGTGCGGGTGTACCAATCGCTGCGGACATTTCGCGGGGATTCAGAGTTTAGTACATGGCTTTATCGGATTGTGATGAATCTTTCATTGAATAAGATACGACAGAAGAAACACAAAGTTCAGCGAGAAGTCCAATTAGTTGATCACACCCCACTTCATAATGGGATCAGCACGATGCCACCCTCTCAGCCCGATCTCACAATGCATATTGAACGTGCTCTTCTACAGCTTTCTACACTCCAGCGATCAGTCGTTGTCCTCCGCCATATTAATGGCCTTTCGACTAAACAAACTAGTGCAGTTCTTCGATGCTCTGAAGGAACAGTCAAAACACACCTACACCGTGGATTGAAAAAGATGAGAAAGCTGCTGCATTATCTGAAAGATGAGGAACTATGAGAACGCACACTCGCATCAAGACATTGCTGTATGAGTACATTCGGGGAGAATTGGACGAGGACGAACACAAGATCGTTAAGGATCATCTTTCAGTGTGCCAGCGGTGCGCCTCTGACGTAACGACGTTAAAGGCAATTATCATTGAGTTGGATAAGAATCTCAAAATGCCCCATGATGAACGTCTACCCGACTTTTGGAATAGATTTACCCAGAGAATCGCTGAAAGAATTGACTTCGAAAAACAATCGAGCGCGGAGTTTACGCCTTCACTCAAGGAGAGATTAGAAGAATTTTTTATTATCCCTCAGCGAAAGCTCATAGCCTTGAGTTGTTTAGTTATAGCAATACTTCTTATCATCGCTGTATTACCATGGCGTGTTCCTTTGCGGCAGGAAAGCACAGAAAAGTTCATCACGGAACAGCCTGTCCAATTGGACACTGTTGCTGAAAGAATGAGTAAGTATTTCCGAAAATCAAAAGTCCTCGTTGTTGGATTAATGAATATGAAGACAGACGAGGGACAGGCACTTGATCTTACGCCTGAACGAAATGCTTCCGAGGAATTAATCCATGAGGTTCGATATTTGAAAACACAGCCACTTGATATACAATCAGCAAAGCTGATCAGTCAGATGGAAAGAATTCTGATCGAGCTTGCCAACATTGAGGAAGAACAAGATGTTCCAAATATAGAACTCGTTCGCAGCGGCATCCACCAAGAAAATCTTCTTTTCAAGATACGTATGGCAGAAGCTATCTATGGTTCAGAACGATTTATGAATGTCAAAAATTGATTCTTAAAGGAGTAGTCTATGAAAACAATATTTCGGATCAGTTTTATCTTCATGGCAATTTATTTTTATCAACCCATACTTACACATGCCGCATTGGAATGTCCTGGTAATCTGCTGAAGTCAATGGGAATTGTACTATTAAACATTGCTGAAAACGTTGATGGTAATACGAGTTGCCCCCTCTCAACGGATGTACATATCTTCGAATCGGGGGACAAGAAAGATGATCCAGCGTATGCGGTATATAAAAAAGGATACAATCTCATTCTTGGTGAACAGTGGGAGGATGCGAGAAAGAAATTGGCAATGGTAGTAAAGATGTATCCCAAGAGTGAATATGTGGATGATGCCGAGTATTGGTCGGCGTATGCATTAAAACACATCGATAGGAAACGAGCTGGCGAAGCTTACAAAAAATTCATCTTACGATACCCCAATAGTAAATATTATGATGACGCAGTTGCTGATCTCCTTTCCCTGAACAGAGGTCGGAATATCGTCTTAGGTAAACATGAAGGAGAGAATGGGGCGAATGTCTATATTGGTGACGATGCAACGATCATTCGTGTTGATTCGAGTGGTGCTGCCATTGCAGGTCCAGACAGCGCTGTTATAGTAACATCTGGAGATAGCATGAAAATATCCGTCAAAAAATCGAAAGACGGATACAGTTATGGTATTGCACCCACGATCCATGGAGCAGACCAGCAGATGAGGCTCTCCGAGCGGATGCTTCAACGTCAACTTCATAGCTTAGGAAGGATTCGGATACCGCGGGCATTTGCTTTTCCGCACGGATTTCCTTCTGATGAAGAAAAACTTGACCCTGAGACACGGCTCAAGATGGATGCCCTTTATGCCCTCGGTGAAACGAAGGAGGATTCGATTTCTTTTCGAACATTGAGGGATGTAGCTGTTGATCCCACTCAACCTCGTCCATTACGAAATGCTGCAATGGATGCCCTTTCGAATTTCAAAAAATTCGATGTGCTGTCTGTGTTTCTAGAAATCGCTCAAAAGGATACTAGTGAAGAGATTCAGACGGCGGCGATAGATTACATTGGTCAGCTCACGAAAAATAAGAATCGCTCTGTTGAAGCTTTAGCCGAACTCTTCAATTCAATACCCAAGTACCGAGCTGAACAACTTGCCACAGTACTCAGTTCAATTGCAGAAATTGGTAATGATAAGGCAGTGGATTTTCTTGCCAAGGTCGCTAAAATGCATGACAACTATGACCTTCGCAGCGATGCAGTGTACTATCTTGGCAATATTGGGAGTGAAAAAGCCCGAGCAGCTTTGTACGAGATTTTACGGGGGAAGTAACTCGCATAATTTATAATAGTGGGAGGCATTTCTTATTTTCTGGTTTTTTAATAGCATGCCAACAGTTTGTAAATTTTTTCTTCTTTTCTTATTATCTACCAGCCCAATTTCTGATAGCAAATAAAATCTTCAACAATTCAATCGTGAGACATTGCAAACCCTCTTTGCTTGGCATTTTCGTTTTGGCAGTGCTCAGCGCTCGTGCTGGTGACAATCCGCGTTCGGTCACTGCTATTCGAGTGAACACCTCTCTCCAAATCGATGGAATATTGGATGAAGATGTGTGGAAGTATGCAGATCCTGCAACCGATTTCATCCAGCGCGATCCAGAGGAAGGGCAACCTGCTTCCGAACGGTCAGAGATCAGGGTTCTGCATGATCATGAAGCATTGTACTTTGGGTGCATGTTTTATGATTCTGAGCCGGAGAAGATTGTTGCTCGTCTCACACGCAGAGATAACGAAATCGAATCAGATCGAGCCTCTATCCGCATCGATTCCTACCATGATCATCAGACCGGATATGAGTTTACCTTCAATGCAGCGGGTGTGAAAGTGGACATCCTTCAATTCGATGATGCCAATCGAGAGGATGACTCTTGGGATCCTGTGTGGGATATGCAGACAAAACTTTTGCCGAATGGATGGTCGGCTGAGGTCAAAATACCATTTCGCGTCCTGCGTTACAAGTCAGGCTCGTCCAATCCCGAAGAACAAGTCTGGGGTATCAATTTTCTGAGATATATCAGTCGAAAACAAGAACAGCAGCGCTGGGCATTTACACCGAAAAGCCAAAGTGGATTCATATCCCGGTTTGGTCATCTGAGAGGATTGAGACAGCTACCCGATCCGCGTCAGTTTGAGGTATTGCCCTTTCTCGTCAGCAAGCAACGCTTCGAACCTGAAAAGGCTTTGATAGATCGGAAACAAGAGTTACTTGGTAATGCAGGTATCGATCTAAAATTTGGTCTTGCCAGTAACTTTGCGCTCGATGCAACAATCAATCCGGATTTTGGACAGGTTGAGGCAGATCCAGCAGTGCTCAATCTCTCTACCTTTGAAACTTTTTATCCTGAGAAGCGACCATTCTTCATTGAGGGAACGCAAATCATCCGCTTTACAACATTTGGCGGAGAGTTTGGTCCTGGAATGTTTTACTCACGAAGAATCGGACGTGCGATCTCTCTTGATGATGTGAACATACCCGATGGAGGAAGAATTGAAACTCTACCACAACATACTACTATCTTAGGTGCGGCGAAGTTGAATGGAAAAACGAATGGCGGATTCTCTCTCGGTGTAATGCAAGCGTTCACCGGAGAAGAAAAAGCTTTTGTAGTGGATTCTACTTATAATAGATCCGAACAAATTGTTGAGCCGTTTGCACATTACAATGTAGTTCGTCTGAAACAAGATGTGTTAGACAATTCAAATGTTGGAATGATTGTGACTTCCGTAGCGAAAGACTCACGTTACCCAGCATTCACAAATGGCTATGATTGGAATCTCATTTTTGGGGATAACCGTTACTCACTCACCGGCTTTCTTGCACTTTCCCATACAACAAACACCGAAGGTGAAAGAATTTCGGGATCAGCGGGCAAAGTGGAATATTCAAAAATAGCAGCTGAGCATTGGCTGTGGTCTTTTGATCTTGATTTTACCTCAAAAAATTACAACATCAATGATATAGGCTTCTTCAGACGTCCGAATGATTATGGGATTGTTGGTGTGTTAACATACAAAGAAGATGTTCCAGCACGAGTTGTGAGGAATTATAGTATTGGATTGTTCCTTCATGAGAGAAGGAATTTTGATGAGGTCAATCTTCTACGAGAGAGCAGAATGAGTGGACAACTCCTGTTTACAAACTATTGGAGAATGACTGCCAGTGCAGGTGCTGATGTTGGATTGTACGACGACCGTGAGACAAGAGGCAATGGGTTGTACCGACGTCCGAAGAATTTTTCTACGAGTACATATATTTTCTCTGACACACGGCATGTTGTATTCTTCAAATTCGGCCAACGTTTTGGCTGGACGAATAAGGGAATGCGACATACTGCAACAGAAGCTGGAGTCACATTGAGACCCATCTCGTGGATAGATATGGATCTGGAGACGGAGTATCAACGTTTTAGAAATCAGGAAGCATGGATCGAGAACGTTGATTATGCTGGACTGACTGTAAGTATCTTTGGTGACCGAAGTACGGACCAGTACAACATCATTCTACGAAGTACAATTACCTTTACTCGTGACTTGACGTTACAACTCTATGGACAAGTATTTCTCGCCAAGGGACGTTATGAGAACCTCCGCCAGCTTTTTAGTTCGTCGAGTTTTGTGCCGTCTGCTTGGTACACCAGTCAACCGGACTTCAACAGACAATCGCTGAATACAAACCTCGTCTTGCGTTGGGAGTACTTACCGGGAAGCACCTTCTTTATAGTCTGGTCCCAAGCGCGGAGTGGAGATAATGGTAATTACTTCACGTCGTTCGGGAATGATTTTAATGATACCTTTAAAATCCCTCCTTCAAATGTATTTCTGCTTAAGATCAGTTACTGGTGGAGTCTATAAAAGGAAAGAGGCGACGAAGTTCCATTGATGATGGTCTTGGCCGCCTGCTTCGATTGGAAGGAAACTTATAGACTATGGTCTACGTCCGCGCGAGCGTTGTTCATTTCGCTGCCGACCTGATCTACCTTGTGTATCCCCACGTTGTGCTTCTCTGTTTCGGACTTCTGGAGAGTGGGATTCCCGTGACCGATGTTTTTGAAAATCTAATGATCTTCGTTCAGGTTGCTCTCTTTTTCTTTCACCATCGTTACGCCTAAACGTATCTTCACGATTTAACTCTCGGGAACGCTCTTTATACAATGGTCGTGGAGATTCGTAGCGACGCTTCTCCACCTCATGCTGAACGGTCGGTTGATCGGATTTGAGCGAACCTCGGAATAACTCCTTCGTTCGTTCATCCTGCTTAGCTCGACGAGGTTGTTCACGATCGATGATGATCGGTCGTTCAGCTTTCCGGAAGTTGGGTGGTTGTATTGTCTCACCTTCTTTCCGATTTTCTAGTTTTGGTCGAAACACTTCCACACGTTCCCGGTTAGCTTCTCTGACAATCCTCTCTCTACGATCATGATCACTATGCACAACCTGAACTTCACGAATGCGTCTGTTCGTTTTCTGTTCAACAAAATCTACATCCACACCACGATTAATTATACGATTGTTCTCTGTTCGGATATTTACTACGCCTCTAGTATGGCCGAAGATTCTTCGCGTTCGCTCAATCGGTTGAACGTATTCCACAATACGAGTTGTTGTAAAGTAACGGCATGGAACAAAATTCCAGTAGTGGACTGGCGCGATCCATCGATTAGCGAAAGTAATGCCAATGTGCAAACTAAACGTTGCATGAGGTGGTAGAGGAGCCCATCCAATATAGTCATTATCATAGCGCCATTCGACCCACGCAGGTCCCCAGACATCATCGGGAATCCAGATCCAACCGTAGTAATCATCATAGTACCAGCGACCATAGTGGAATGTGGCCCATCCAAACGGCTCATATGAAGCCCAATACCACCCATATCGCGTCCAAACCCATCTCCCATGAAGATAGGGACGCCAACCATGAGCGACATGCAATGGACGCCAAACATAGCCAAAGTCGCATGCTATCCATTCTCCATATGGTGTCAGAGAGGAGTAAAATATTCCAAAATTGACTGAAACACTATACCCATGCTTGGAATATGCTGTCCCTATAAACAAGAGAGCAAAAATGATCACTAATAATATTTGTCTCATTGTCGTCTCCTTTCCTTAATGAATCATAACCAACTATTACAATAACAAGGGTTATGCCAATTCATTTATAGTTTCTTCTTTCATAAAATGGACTAAGTTGCAAGATTACGTCTTAAAATCTACCCACGTGTGTTCTGAAATCTAAACAATAATTTCTTAGCAACATGGGTAATTTGTGCTCTAAGTGCTTGACTTTTTCAAACCAATATTCTACATTTACATCAGTGATTAGGTTAACGATCAACCTGCCTTAGTCTCTCTACTTAGAGAATTAACCTAAAAAATTTAATCAGGAATT
>JACQVI010000084.1 GCA_016209795.1 Ignavibacteriota bacterium | reverse complement strand
GAGTTAAGAATTAAACTTGAGATGTCACAAGGAATTACAAAATCAAGACGGAACAAAACGTCAGCCGCAAATCAGCAGAAATCATTTCGGTCCCTTGATAGTGGTTTGAAAAATGAGGACCTGCTCAAACTCTACTATTACATGCGCCTTATGCGTGAGTTTGAGGATACAGTTCTCAGACTTTATCAGCAAGGAAAAATTGTCGGCGGAGCGTATTCTGGAAATGGAAACGAAGCAACGGCAGTCGGTAGTGCGTATGCATTACAAAAGGATGATTATCTCTTTCCGCTGCATCGCGATATCGGTGCGCACTTTGTGAAAGGGCAAACTGTCCGCAACATGATGCTGCAGCATCTCGGTCGGGCAAATAGTTTAACAAAAGGACGAGACGGAACAGGGCATTATTCTGATCCAAGCCTGAAAATCTATGGAAACATCAGTCATCTTGGTGCAATGGTACCAGTTGCGTGCGGTGTTGCCCTTGCGTGTAAGCTTCGCAAGGAAGAATCTGTTGTCATGACATACATCGGTGACGGCGGTGCCAATGTTGGCGAAGTACATGAGGGATTGGCAATGGCATCTGTAATGAAACTTCCGCTGATTCTCATCGTTGAAAATAACCAATACGCTTACTCCACGCCGATTTCAAAACAGTTTTTGGTAGAAAAGTTATCTGATCGTGCAATTGGATACGGAATTCCAGGAATCACAATAGATGGCACGGATGTATTGGAAGTTTATCGAACATGCACACAAGCAGTGGAACGTGGGCGCAGAGGAGAAGGTCCCACGATCATCGAATCTGTCACCATGCGTATGCATGGTCACGCTGCACACGATACTGCATGGTACGTTCCAAAAAAAATGTTAGAAGAGTGGAAGAAAAAAGATCCCATTGATCGCTTTGAGAAGGTATTGATGACCGAAGGTATTCTAACAGAAGCCCAAAAGAAATCAATGGTAAGTGAGATTCAACAGCAGATTGAAGAAGCGACGAAGACGGCGCTTGAAGCTCCTTATCCACCAGGTGAACAGGCATCGGAAAGTGTCTACGCAGAATAATTTTATGAACAAACATCGCATATCGAATATGGCAAAGACTCTGACATACTTAGAAGCCATCAGTGAAGGTCTCCGTGAAGAGATGCATCGGGATAAGTCCGTCTTTTTGCTCGGCGAAGATATCGGCACGTATGGCGGTGCGTTCAAGGTCACTAAAGGATTTGTGGAAGAGTTTGGCGAAGATCGTGTCATTGATACAGTGCTTGCAGAAGCTGCCATCATCGGTGCAGCAACAGGTGCGGCAATTGTAGGCATGCGACCCGTGGCTGAGATGCAGTTTGCTGACTTTGTAACAAATGGATTCAACCAGCTTGTGAATATAACGGCAAAGTATCATTACCGAAATTTTATTCCGGTGCCGCTTGTCGTTCGACTTCCTTCTGGCGGTGGTATTCACGGTGGACCGTTTCATTCAACAAACCCTGAAGGATGGTTTTTCCATGTCCCTGGTTTGAAGTTAGTTGCCCCTTCGACACCGCACGATGCCAAGGGACTCATCAAAGCAGCGATACGAGATCCGAATCCTGTGCTCTATTTCGAGCACAAATTTCTCTACCGTCATATCAAAGGAGAAGTCCCGGAGAATGATTATATTGTTCCGATTGGAAAAGCCGACATCAAGCGCGAGGGCAAAGATATTTCAGTTATCGCGTACAGTACAGGAGTACACTGGGCGCTCGAAGCTGCCGAGACGATCTCCAAGGAAGGAGTCGAAGTTGAAATAATTGATTTGCGAACGCTGCTGCCTCTTGACAAAGAAACAATTCTGAATTCGGTGGGAAAAACCGGAAAAGTTTTAATTATTCATGAAGATACGTTGACGGGTGGAATCGGTGCTGAATTGGCTGCTTTGATTTCCGAACATGCCTTTCAGTATCTCGATGCACCGATTAAACGAATTGCATCACTTGACACCCCTGTACCGTATGCCCCGACACTGGAAGAATATTTCTTACCGAATGCTAAAAAGGTTTTAGAATCTCTCAAGTTATTGGCGTCATATTAAATTTTTGAAATTATCAATGACACACGAAAGAAAAATCTATGGCAAAAATTGAAGTCGTCATGCCCCAACTCGGCGAAAGTCTTACCGAAGGCACAATTATCAAATGGCACAAGAAACCAGGAGAGAAAGTAAAGAAAGAAGAAACTCTGCTGGAGGTAAGTACAGATAAGGTAGATTCGGAAATACCATCTCCTGCAACAGGCATTGTAACGAAGTTACTATTTGACGAGCAGAAGACGGTAGCGGTTCGGACTGTAATCGCTGAGATTGAAACAGAGGAAGGCGCCGCAGTCGTCACGGAACCCCGGAAGCCTCCTGTGCGAGAAGAGCCAAAGGAAGTCCCAAAAACCAGCGTTCGTGAAATGGAACGACAGCCTAAGCAAGTTACAATACCCACAGCACCCAAACCTGCACCTTCAACCGGACGATTCTATTCTCCTCTCGTGCTCAACGTTGCTCGTGAAGAAGGAATTTCGATGGTTGAACTGGAACAAATCCCCGGCACAGGTGAAGGTGGTCGGGTGAGCAAGAAAGATATCTTCGCTTATGTTCAGGCTCGCAAAACTGGGAAAGCACCTGCGGCGACAGAGGCAACTATTGCAGCGCCGACGTTACCCACTCCGACAGCGCCTCGCATAGAAACCACCCTGAAACATATCGATTCAGGCGAACTCGCTAAGAAATATCCAGCACCTCTGTATGAAATTTTGCAGATGAGTAACATCTTGCAGAAAATGTCGGAACACATGGTGCGCAGCGTACACACGTCACCACATGTTCAGGCTGTTCATGAGTGTGACATGACGAAAGTTGATGCAGCGCGTCGCCGAAATGCCGAAGCGTTCGAGAAGCGTGAGGGATTCAAATTGACGTACATGCCGTTCATTTGCGATGCCATCATCAAAGCGTTGAAGCAATTCCCGTTGGTCAATTCATCGATTGAAGGAGATAAAATCATTTTGAAGAGATTCGTGAATCTCGGAATTGCAGTTGCCTCGGAAAATGGTTTGATCGTACCGGTGATCAAAAATGCCGATGAGAAAAACTTTGTCGGACTTGCACGAGCGATCAATGATCTTGCTACACGAGCACGCACCAAACGACTTATCCCTTCCGATATTGAAGGAGGAACGTTCACGATCACCAATTACGGAGTCTTTGGAACGATGATCGGTATACCGATCATCAATCAGCCGCAGGTTGCCATTCTTGGAACAGGTGCGATCAAGAAACGCCCTGTCATAATTAATGATGCCATTGCGATTCGTTCGATGGCATATTTTACACTTTCATTTGATCATCGCATTGTCGATGGTGCGCTCGGTGGCTCGTTCCTTGAAACGATTGTAAAGAATATTGAAAACTTCGATGAAGCGATTGTGCTATAGTTTTAGAAATGAAACGTATTAGATTTGGTAAGCATGCAGAAGCTAAGTTTGATATTCTTCGAGAGCACGGTGTTATTCTTAATAAGCGGATCGTTAAGTCTGCGTTATTAAGTCCGGAGAGAGTTGACGAAGGTTATGCTGGAAGACGTGTAGCTCAAGCGATACTTGATGATGAGCACGTATTGCGAGTTGTCTTTGAAGAGAGCGACGTTGAATTGAAAATCATAACATTTTATCCTGGAAGGAGAGAACGGTATGAAGATTAAATATGATAGAGAAGATGATATTCTTATCGTAGAAATAGGCAAAGGTAAGATTGACTTTGCAGAAGAGTCAGGTCCGTTAATCGTACATTTTACAAAACAAAAAAAACCCGTTTTGCTTGAAATCATGAATGCCAGTAAGTTTCTCGCTTCGTTAACAGAATCAGCTATGGTGGGGAAATCGGGTAGGGTTCTTGAAGTAGAATTCTGATGGATCTTGTCATTCAAGAAATAACTTCACCAACGCTGTGATTCTGGAAGCTCCTCGTCAGAAAAGACCCGAGTGGCTGAAAGCTCGGATTCCTGGTGGAGAGAATTATGCACGGCTAAAGGACATCATTGATGCCCATAAACTGCACACTGTTTGCCAGGAAGCTCGCTGCCCCAACATGGGCGAATGCTGGAACAACGGCACGGCAACGTTTATGATCCTCGGGGATATATGTACTCGAAGCTGCGGTTTCTGTGCTGTGAAAACTGGTAGACCAACGGAACTCGATGCCGATGAACCGTATCGTGTTGCTGAAGCAGTGAGGCTTCTCGGACTTCGTCATGCTGTGATTACCTCAGTCAACCGTGATGAGCTGTATGACGGTGGCGCACAGATTTTTTCCGAGACGATTCGACAGATTCGTGCGTTGTGTCCAGAGACAAGAGTTGAAGTGTTGATTCCAGACTTTAAAGGCGAAGAGTTTGCACTCGATATCGTTCTTGATGCATTTCCCGATATTCTCAATCATAATATGGAAACCGTTCCTCGCTTATATCACATTGTCAGACCTCAAGCGAGATACGAACGTTCACTTGAGTTACTCGACCGCGCAAAGCATCGTGGTTTTATCACAAAAACCGGAATGATGCTCGGCATCGGTGAACGAACGGAAGAAGTTATTGAGGTGATGGAAGACTTACGAAAGATCAATTCTGATATTTTAACTCTCGGTCAGTATCTCCAGCCGACGAAAGAGCATCTGCCCGTTGATCGTTTCGTCCATCCCGATGAGTTCAAGATATTGAAAGAGGTTGCGCTTACGATGGGCTTTAAGCATGTGGAGTCAGGACCGCTGGTGAGAAGCTCGTACCATGCTGAAGAGCAGGTCTAAGCCGCTTCTAAAGGAAGATACAAAAAACCTCTCAGTCGGATTCTAAGTGGAACATCCGATGCGAATATACGATTCGATGATTTGTGTCATTTGCTGATCAAACTTGGTTTTGTTGAACGAACACACGGCAGTCACCGTATTTTCAGGAAAGGAGGAGTTGAAGAAAAAAATTAATTTTCAGCGTGATAATGATAAGGCGAAGGTTTATCAGGTTCGCGAGGTACGGGCGCTACTACAAAAGTATAGTCTCACATTGAAGGAGTCAGAATAATGCCGAAATATGAAATAATCTTATACTGGAGTAGCGAGGATAAAGTCGTTGTCGCTGAAGTTCCCGAACTTCCTGGATGTATGGCTCATGGAAAAACTGAAGAGTTAGCTTTAAAAAACGTCAAGGAAGCAATTCATTTATGGATTGATACTGCAAAAGAATTTGGAGACCCCATACCGCAGCCTAAGGGCAGAAGACTTATGTACGCTTAGTTTCTTGTGCGGTTTAGATTCTGAATCAGGACCGTTAGTGAGAAGCTCGTATCACGTTGAGAAACAAATTTAAGCTAGGCGACATAACGTATGATATTACAAAGCAAGAGGGTCTAGGAAGCATACAATCCATTCTTGCAATATTTGGACCATTTGTGAAATTTTAATTTTCATTGCCCTTATGGGCTATTTAAGCTTGACACTTAAGAATAATTTTCATATATTTTTCCAACCTTCTGGTATCACATCTTCATTGTCAATTTCTTAACTTG
>JACQVI010000090.1 GCA_016209795.1 Ignavibacteriota bacterium | reverse complement strand
CGAAAAGTGTCATTATCTGGATTCCAGTTCCTCGATCAGATTCATGGCAGGGCATCTCGGACGTGAGTGTAAGCTGTGCTTATCCGTTTTCCTTTCACACTGATCCCGAGTATGGCAACACGATCCTGAAGATTGCAGCGACAGATCATCTAACCAGGGATCTTTCTGCATCGATGAATTTTCGAGTTACTCGCTTCGGGTATCGGATGTTGGATCAAGAAAACACGAGACGTGATACAACATCAGCAGCTATTCTCAATCGATTTCTTCTGGCAGACCATCTTGTCCCGATTGATGGAAAGATTGCAGAGGAAGCAAAAACGGTAATCCGGCGGGATATGTCAGAGCTAAAGAAAGCCCGATCTCTGTATGACCATATCGTAGCAACGATGACTTATGACAAAACTGGAACGGGATGGGGTAATGGAGATGCTCTCTATGCTTGCGACATTCGGCGGGGAAACTGTACGGATTTCCATTCGTTATTCATTGGGTTGGCAAGAGCGAGCAGCATTCCGTCCCGATTTATTATGGGATTTCCCATTCCACCCGGAGTTGTGCAAGGGGAAATCTCCGGTTATCATTGCTGGGCTGAGTTTTACATTGAAGGAATCGGTTGGATACCGATCGATGCATCAGAGGCAAAGAGACACACCAAACAACAAGATTTTTTCTTCGGCGGTTTAGACGAGAATAGGGTTCAATTCAGTATTGGCAGGGATATACCAATAGACCCCGCTCTGGGAGAAAAACCCTTGAATTACTTCATCTATCCGTACGTAGAGATCGATGGTCATAAATCTGAAGAGGTTGAATTCAAACTCAGATTCAAAGAAACAACGATGTAAAGTAAGGAAATTAGGTCAATGGACCAGGGACGTGGACGAAAAGTAGCGTCGACCGGATTGACGCTTCGTTTTTTAACTTATTTGGATGAGTAATCATCCCCTACACAAGTTCTCGTCCACGTCTCAAGGAAACAATTACTCGCTGTATTACATTTAGATTTTTCACATGAGCACAAAAAAGAAACCCATAGTGACGCTCCGAGGGTTTTAACCATGTCACTCACGCCATTGAACTAGAACTTTTCCTGAGTATGAATATCTTGTCAAAAATACGCCTCTCCCTCAATTGTCTGATTGTGTTAATGGGATCTCTACATCTCAGCATGAGTGCCTACCAAGTCACACAATTGGGACTTGGCTCACAAATCAAATCGAGCGAGAGCAAAGCTCGGGTGGAATCAGAACTTTCAGTTGATAACGTTCAAGCAGGATCGCATCTAAAAGTGGCGCTCCTGCTCACGATCGAAGCTGGATGGCATGTAAATTCTCATACGCCGTCTGAAGATTATTTAATTGGAACAGCACTGGATCTTCTTCCTAAAGATGGTATCATTGTATCTGATATCAGCTATCCAAAGGGAAAGCTCGTCAAACTTGCCTTTGCCGATGAAGCGCTCGATGTCTATGAAGGAACTGTTCCGATATTCCTTTCACTGAAGTTATCAGAGAAGACGCAACCCGGTCTCGATACGGTACGAGGGAAATTGAGAGTACAAGCCTGCAATGATCAAGTGTGTCTTGCCCCGGGGTTCATCGATGTTGGAATTCCTCTAAACATCGTACCTGTGAGCACTAAGGTTCAGAGCATGAATGATTCACTGTTTTCATCTTACGTAATCGAAGGAGCAAGCGCATCGACTCTTGGGTCGAATGAGATTGCCAGGATTTTTGAGACTCAGGGATTCCTTCTTACATTTGTTGCAATATTTCTCATCGGTCTGGCGCTTAATCTTACTCCTTGTGTGTATCCGATGCTTTCAATTACCGTTTCATTATTTGGCGGACAATCAGACACGAATACCCTTCGGGTTTTTTTCAAGGCAGTCGTTTATGTTCTGGGAATGGCAACAATGTACAGCGTCCTTGGAGTCACCGCTGCGCTTGGGGGAGGCATTTTCGGAGGCTGGCTACAGAGTCTGTGGGTCTTAGGCGGAATCGCCGTGCTCCTTTTTGGTCTTGCACTTAGCTCTTTTGGACTTTACCAATTGCAAATGCCGTACTGGTTGACAAGTCGGCTTGGCGGAACCACAGGAACCGGAATCATCAGTCTCTATCTCTCAGGCTTGGTTGTTGGAGTCTTTGCTGCGCCGTGCATTGGCCCACCGATCATCGCACTCCTTGCTTTTGTCGGTGCAAAAGGCGACCCGCTCTTTGGCTTCTGGACATTCTTTATCCTTTCCCTCGGGCTCGGCTTTCCATATTTAATACTGGGCACGTTCTCGGGAATGCTTAAAAAAATTCCCAGATCGGGGGTGTGGCTTGTATGGGTTGAGAGAATTTTCGGCGTCGTCTTGATGGGGGCGTCGCTCTTTTATTTATCCCTTGCCCTTTTCCCGAAGTTGACTGCCTACGTTATTCCAGTCACCCTCATAGCCGGTGGCATCTATCTTGGATTTATCGAGCGCTCAGGTAAAGAGAATAAAGTACTACAGAAAATCCAGTGGGGTTTTGGACTTGTCGCCGTTGTATTTGGAGTTTTTGTTTTCAGTGCTTTCCTCGAACCGGGGGTATCTTGGGAAAAGTATTCTGTTCAGAAAATTGCGGAGGCGAAGAAGAATCAACTACCCGTGGTTATTGATTTTTATGCTGATTGGTGTATACCGTGTTTGGAGCTCGATCGAAAGACGTTCACCGATGCTCAGGTCATTGCCGTTATGAAAGAGTTTGTGAGATTGAAAGTTGATTTAACCCATTTTGATTTGCCCGAGTCGGAAGAGTTGCGCAAGCAGTATAAGATCGCTGGCGTTCCAACGATTGTGTTCTTAGATAGGGACGGAGAAGAATTGTCAAGCGCACGGGTTATAGGGTATCTTCCCCCGCATGAGTTTACTGCAAGAATGAAAAACGTCCTGAATGGCTCCTCTCTTTAAACGTTGATGCTCAACATGAAGTCTTTTTGTTTCATAGTTTTCTTAAGTCTTTCTCTTGTCTGGAAACCCGTAGTGACAGTTGATGACGGTGGGGAAAGTTTGATCGGCACAAAACCACCGGAGCTTGAGGAAATCTCCTGGTTATCTGAGACACCGATTCATTTATCGGATCTTCACGGCAAGGTTGTTTTGATTCGCTGGTGGACAGCGCCAGAGTGCCCGTACTGTGCCGCTACAGGCTCTGCACTCAACGGGTTCGTCAAGGAATTTGGTGACAAAGGTCTCGTCGTTATCGGTCTGTATCACCATAAGTCTGACAAACCTCTTACAGCGAAGTTCGTGCAGGAACAATATGAGCGTTTGGGTTTTCAGTTCCCAACCGGAATAGATTGGGGATGGAGGAACCTGAAGATATGGTGGCTCAACAGTGGGGAGCGGGATTGGACATCGGTCAGTTTTCTCCTTGATCATGAAGGCATCGTCCGCTACATCCATCCAGGTGGCTCATATTCGGCAGAGGCTGTCGAAGTTTTTCCGAAGGCTCAAGAAGATTACAACACGCTCCGGTTTCACATCATTCGCCTTTTAGAGAAGATACCTTCTAAGCAATGAGAAATCGGGTCATGACACAAATTTGAACGACATCCGCTGTGCCCAATGTCGTAACAATAACAGCTATTGAATTCGCTGCCGTTATTGATTACATTCATTCTGTCTATGGCTGAACAATCCAAATTCTGGTACCTCAAAAATATCAATATCTTCGATGGCATGGATGATGCTCAGATGAAGCAGGTCGAGAAGATGACAACCATGAATCACGTGGAGAAACATCAACCGATCTATTTCCCTGAACAGGCATCAAATAATATCTATTTTCTGAAGGAAGGTCACGTCAAACTTTCCCGACTGAATGAAGATGGCAAGGAGATTATCTTAGATGTGTTGGGACCTGGGGAAATCTTTGGTGAGCTTTCACTTGTTGAGGAAGGCGGTCGAAAAGAAATTGCTGAAGCCTTAGACGGTGTCCTCATTTGTACGATGAGTAAACATGATTTCGAAGCCATGCTCATGCATAATCCAGTACTAAACCTTAGAATGACAAAGTGGATTGGCTTAAGACTTCGTCGGTTCGAAGAGAAAATGAGTGAGCTTGCATTCAAAGATGTTTCTAAAAGGATTGTCAGCTTTTTGATTCGCCTTGCAGAAGATTTTGGAAAAATCAAGGGAGGTGTCGTGACCGTTAAATCATTCCTCTCTCACCAAGAAATTGCTTATCTTACGGCAACCTCTCGTCAGACTGTCACTTCGGTATTGAATGAATTGAAAACCCAAGGCTTAATTGATTTTACACGAAAGGATTTTACCATTCAAAACCTTGATCGACTGAGAAAGCTTGCAAGGTAGTTTCAAACCGGAAGAAGAATCACCTCGAATGCTTTTTCACTCCGACCCTGCTTTTCCCCTTTGCTAACCTTTTAACTTACAAGCCGTTGTACCTTTAACAGAACTTGTCGTCCAACCGACAGTTCTTTCCCGTCTTCGTTGTTATATTAGATGCAAATGAAATTAACATTCACGAATCATAGTTAGAAAGGATCTCGTTATGCAAAAGAATTTTGGAAGAGCAGTCGCTGCCGGGTTAGCCGGTACACTTGCCATGACAATGTTGATGTTGATGGCACCGATGATGGGTATGCCTGAGATGAATATTGGAAAAATGTTAGCCGGGTTCATGGGTATTCCGGAAGTGTTAGGATGGATAGCGCACTTCATGGTTGGTACTGTTCTGGCACTCATCTACGCTTACTTATTCGCATCAAAATTACCGGGCAACGCTGTGGTACGTGGCGCACTGTACGGTCTCATTCCGTGGTTCGTCAGTCAAGTCATGGTAAACCCGATGATGGGTGCCGGAGTTTTTGCTTCCAACACCCCGAGCCCAATGTTGATGGTTGGTGGAAGCTTGATGGGGCATCTCGTATACGGTGCCGTTGTGAGTGCTGTGTACGGCATTACACCTGAGATCAGCAAAATAAATGTTGGCAGTTGAACATTTAGAATTTCCCTGCCAGAAAGCATGATAATGAAACCAAGAGCAATTAGTGATAGAGAATTTGAGCAGGAAGTTTTGAAATCCGACGGCCTTGTCATCGTGGACTTTTGGGCAGCGTGGTCTCGCCCCTGTCGGATTATGCTATCGATCCTTGAAGTATTCGGTGAAAGGTATAACGGACAACTCAAGATTGTTACTCTGAACGTTGACAAGTATCCAGAGTTAACAAAAGAATTCGGCATCGTAAGAATACCTACGATCCTTTTTTTCTCTGGGGAGAAAGTTGTCGATAAGGATGAAGGAATAGGGTCAGTGAAATATTTAGAAGCGAGAATACAGCGGCTTCTTCCGGTGCCTGAATGCAACACGGATTCGGAAACTGGGCATTGTTCTTGCGGAAGTGCATAAGTTGTAGATGTAAGGTCAGAGTTGTGTAACTAAATAACATATTTCAATCACTTTAAAATAAGGAGTAATTTCAATGAAAATCTTAATCACTTTAATGATAGCCTTTGCACTCATGCTGTTCATTTTCTCTCCGTCATCCGCTCAGGTTGCTGGAGAGAAGCAGTTGAACGCGAGAATCATCTCGGACGGACAGATTCTGGTCGGGGCAAACTCTACGAGCTCTCAAGCCGGACCATACTTCGGCGGCAGTATCGGCTACGGCATCGGATATGGCGTCACGCTCTATGTCGAATCCGGCTACGGCTGGACGAACTACCACTCGGTCGACGGCTTGCGCTTGGTGCAGGTCCCGGTCTTGGGCGGGCTTACGTACAACTTCGGAGATCTGTGGAAGTCTTCTAACTTCCAACCGTATGTTGGTGCTTCGGCTGGTGTGTTCAACTACTTACTGCAGCAGAACTGGAACACCATCACGGTCAATGGTTCGGAGCAAAAGACGACCAACTTTGGTGTAGAAGGGACTGCTGGGATCAATTACCTCATCCCTAACAGCAACGTTGGCATTGACATCCGTGCGAAGTTCGATCACGTGTTTTCCAATCGGGACAATGGGAACGCGCTCGAACAGCAAGAGTGGAGTAACGTTGGCATCGGCGGCGGTGTATCGTATTACTTTAGTCTCTGACGCTATCAAGGTGCCTCTCTCGCGCTGGTCGGCTGGTGGGATAACCACTTGGGCTGATGGCAGAGAGGCACCTTACCAATTCAGAGACTGTGAATCATAAAGGAATGCCCGCATGAAACTGCTGATGACCAAATCTCTTGGAGTTCAAATTATCCTGTTGTCTCTACTACTTGTTGTCGCATCGACGACTTGCTGGTTTGGTGTGTGTGAGCTTCTTATGCAATGGGTCAACCTATCGCATGGCATTGGTCTGATACTCCTCATTGCGCTTGTAAGCATTACAACCGCTGCTGTCGTGCTCTCGATTGTTCGACAAAAGATCCTTATGCCCATGAAAGTCATTGAGCAATACAACCGTCGCCAGATGACTGAGTGTACTGCAGATGACTGTGTAGTGATGCTTATTCCGGAGGATCGGATCTCCCTAGGAGAGATCGGCGAGCTTATGAAATCTCGCAACATGATGCTCAGGCATCTTGAACGCACTCTCCGTGAGCGTCAGGAGAACTATGATAAGATAAAAAAGCTTGAGAAAGTAAAGGACGACCTCTCACACATGATTATTCATGATCTGAAAAGTCCTCTCAGTGTTGCGCTCATGACGCTCGATATTCTTCAAAAGAAAAACAACCTGCCCACTGTTCACAAGAAACTCGTTCATCAAGCATTAAAGGGTGGACAAGACATGATGCGGATGATTCAAAACTTGTTAGATATTAGCAAGCTGGAAGAAGGAAAACTCGAACTCCATACACGCCCGCTTGCATTTGATCAGTTCTTGGAGTCGATGACGAGGAGCATTCGTGAGAGCAACATGCTCGAAGAGAGGTCGCTGCAATTCACCAATCTGGCGCCAGGGATACCTACGATGATTGATCAGGATCTCATGCAGAGAGTACTCATTAACCTCGTTGGCAATGCTGTCAAACATACTGCAGCGAACGGATCTATTGAGGTTCGACTTGAGCAAGAGCCCAACCAAGGCGCGGTGCGGATCACTGTAGTCGATAATGGGAGTGGCATCCCAAAGAAATATCATCAAAAGATTTTTGAGAAGTTTGAACAGGTGAACATCAAGGATCAAGAAGCGGGCAGCGGTCTCGGTCTCACCTTCAGCAAGTTTGCCGTCGAAGCGCACGGCGGGCGAATATGGGTTGAGAGTGAACAAGGAAAGGGAAGCGCGTTCTTTATTGAACTACCATTGACACTTGCAAACAATGTGAAGGCTAACAAGCGCCTGGAGCTTGGGATATCCTCCAAGTAAATGCCATGCGATTGTTACCAAAAGCAGCTCTGTACCCGCCCCCCCTCCGCAGGCCGGATGAGGGAAGAAATCACCCCCCTCCCGTTGTCTCATACTTTAAGGAGGCGGAAATCTGTGAGCCTTTATGTCACCCAGCCGACAGTTCTTCGTCAAGAACCTCCTTATATATGTATGATGCATTCACAATGATCAAGGTGTCATGAATATTCAAATTCTTCTGGTAGTCTTGGTAGGAATTTTGTCGTATGCGAATGGTGCAAACGATATATCGAAAGGGATTGCTACACTGGTTGGAAGTGGAGTGAGCGATTTTAAGCGCGCCCTACTCTGGGGAACTCTGTGGACAACCGCGGGCACGCTTGTCGCTGCTCGACTCTCAACAGCGATGATGAAGACGTTCGCTGCAGGAATGACACTTTCCAATATTCCAATCATGGTCGTAATGCTTTCTGTCGTCACTGGAGCATCAATGTGGGTATGGTTTGCCACACGAACAGGGCTTCCGGTCTCCACCACTCATGCCATCACCGGCTCGATGATTGGCGTCATAATCTTTTCTGTTGGTTTTACACCCAGCGCTCCCTTGCCGAGCCTTGTAATGAAGATCATCACACCATTATTACTAAGTCCGATCGTAGCCTTTGCCCTTGCGTTTGCTGCCAACCGACTTTTCCGCCGCAGGCTTGAAAAACTGAATGCGTCGTGTGTCTGCATGACAAAGCAACCGCTGGCGCTCGTTCCGGTGTTTGCCATTCAAACCACTTCCAATAATACGCTCGTGCAGGGAATGAGTATGCAGGATGTTCCTGCGCAACTCACCCCTATTCATGGAACCGTCGAGGAATGTTCAACGTCGTCAAGTGTCGTGGCTAAACTCCGGATCCTCGATACCGCTCACTATGTTTCCGCAGGTCTCACAAGTTTCGCACGTGGATTGAATGACGCGCCCAAAATTATCCCTTTTCTCTTGCTTGCGCCAGCGATCAATGTAATCCCTCTGCAAGGATATATCTACATTGGAATCGCGATGGCGCTTGGAGGACTTGTTTCAGGGCTGCGTGTCATCCGCACGCTGTCCGAGCGCATAACATCTCTCTCTCATACAGACGGTTTTCTCGCGAACGTCATCACTTCATCTCTTGTCGGACTCGGTGCGTGGTTCGGTCTGCCAATGTCGACGACGCACGTGTCGACGAGTGCAATCGTCGGTGCGGGAGTAAGTCAAAAGAAGACGGTTTCACGGAAAGTCATTCGTGAAATTGCCACAGCGTGGATCGTCACGCTACCGATGTCGGCTTTCATTGCCGTCATATCCGCCATTGTACTACAGTATTTCATTTCGTAATGCCTGTAGATTCAATGGAAAGATTGATGAAACTATCTGAACAATAATAGGAGTAAAGAATTTATGAAAGATGATAAAGCATTAACTGAAATTCGGACTCAAGATGTTGAACGATCCGTCCGCGAACGCTACAGCGAAGCAGCACAGACGAAAGTCGCGGCGCTGTGCTGTCCCATTGACTACAATCCAAAATACCTTGAAATGATCCCCAAAGAAATCCTGGAGCGGGACTACGGGTGTGGCGATCCTTCGCGGTTCTTGCGTGAAGGAGATCGTGTCCTTGACCTCGGAAGTGGAAGCGGGAAAATTTGCTATATCGCCTCGCAGATCGTCGGGACAAAGGGATCGGTTGTCGGCGTCGATATGAACTCCGATATGCTCACACTTGCCCGGAAGTACCAGCCGGAGATCGTCGATCGGTTGGGCTACAGCAACGTTGAGTTCCGACGCGGGAAAATACAGGATTTAGCGTTGGATCTTGATCGAGTTGAAGAACATCTTTACGCAAGCCCTATTATCGACGTCGATTCGATGCAGGAATTCGTGGCATTCCAGGAACACCTGCGAAGGAGTGAGCCGATGATTTCGGATAGATCAATCGACGTGATCGTGTCGAACTGTGTTCTCAACCTCGTGCGACAGGAAGATCGGCGTCAACTGTTTTCAGAAATGTATCGCGTCCTCAAGCAAGGGGGTCGCATTGCCATCTCCGACATTGTGTCCGATGAGGAAGTGCCGGAACACCTGAAACGCAACGGTGAGTTGTGGAGCGGTTGCATTGCTGGTGCGTTTACCGAAGAAGGATTCCTCCAAGCCATTGAAGATGCCGGCTTCTACGGTGCTGCAATAGCGAAATGGGACGAAAAGCCGTGGCAGACAATCGAAGGGATCGAGTTCCGATCGGTCACCATTGTTGCCTTCAAGGGTAAAGAAGGAGCGTGTCTCGAGCGAAACCAAGCAGTGATCTACAAAGGCCCTTGGAAGTCTGTGACCGATGACGACGGGCATACCCTCAACCGCGGCCAACGCATGGCGGTCTGCGACAAGACGTACCACGTTTACACGAATCCAAATGGCCCCTATGTTGGGCAAGCGATTGGCGTTGAACCGTACCAACAAATCAATCTTGAGGGTTCCTCTGCATTTAATTGCCGGAAGAATGCCAAGCGCCATCCCCGTGAAACGAAAGGGATGGATTACACAAGAACAGAACTCGCCGGCTCTGCGTCCTGCGGATCAGATGAATGCTGCTAAACTGAACGATCGCTATGAAATTTTCTGTCATCATACCAACATACCAAGAAACACAGCACCTCCGACAGTGTATCAGGCGCGTGAGAGACACTGATCCGGATGTTGAGATCATCATCGCAGACGGCGGAAGCACTGACAACACGGTCGAGATCGCAAAGGATGAACATGTAAGTGTTTGCCATTCGTTACTTGGTCGTGGCTTGCAATGCAATGCCGGTGCAGTCAATGCGTCGGGAAATATTTTACTGTTCCTTCATGCCGATACGTTCTTGCCGCTCAATGCTTTTGAGGTGTTAAGGAGCTGTTTTGATGATGAACGTGTACAGGTCGGAACATTCCGTTTGGCGTTCGATGTCTCTCGATTGCTACTGAGGTTCTACTCGTTCTTTACGCGCTTCGATTCAATCTTTACCCGCTTTGGCGATCAGTGCATAGTTGTCCGTAAATCATTTTATGAAACAATTGGCGGTTTCCCTGACTGGCCGCTCTTTGAAGATGTGCGACTTCTTCATCTCGCAAGGGAGCGAACGACAATTCAGTCGTTCCCGGCTATCGTCACGACCTCCGCAAGGAGATTTTTGAAACGTGGAATTATTCGACAGCAATTACGTAATGGTTGGTACATCATACAATATCTCATGGGTGAGTCACCGGAACGTCTCGCGCGGAAGTACAACGGACAGGCGCAACCGCCGCCGTCGACATCACTGATCGTGTTTGCACGATATCCGCATCCGGGGAAAGTGAAAACACGTCTCGCGCGAACGATTGGAAAAACTCAGGCCGCAGAATTATACAAAGCATGTGTCGAGCATATTTTCAACGAGTGCAACAAACTCCCTGACTGTGCACAGAAGATTCTTTTCTATGCCGATGAAAGCGATGTATCAGCAATCGAACGATGGGCGCCGAGATCGTTCCGCTGCCTGCCGCAATCGGGGGATGCTCTGGGTGAGCGGATGAGCAGCGCCTTTAGCTATGTTTTTAACAATGGATCAAAGAGGGCTATCATCATAGGTACGGACGTTCCTGATATAACTGCCAACGTACTCGATCAAGCAATCAATTCACTCGATAATGCCGATGTTGTTATCGGCCCGTCGAACGATGGAGGCTACTATCTCCTTGGCATGAACCGTTTTCATCCGGAGCTGTTCGACGACATTCCGTGGAGCACAAACGTCGTGTTCGAACGAACAATGGCGGTAGTCCATCGTCTCGGACTCCGAGCAAAGAGTCTTCTAAAGTTGATGGATATTGATACCGAAGCAGATATCAGGCACTGGTCAATCACAGCAAGCACTCAGACAAAGCATCCGCTCTTCAAGGCTGCTCAGGGTTTCCGAATCGCTCCATCAATTGAATCCGCCTACATAAGGTGACTATGAAAAAATCGATCTGGCTGGTAATGTGTATCAGTTTACTACTGATGAAAATGCAAGCGGAAGCTGAGTCGCACCGTCTTTTCACATCAATCCTCGCCGCTTATGTCAACAATGGTTGGGTGAATTATAAGGCGCTGTGCAAGGATAAGCGATTGGAAGAGTACATCCAGCAGCTTGCAGATACAAATCCTGATACAATCACCTCGGAGAAGGCTCGCCTTGCCTTCTGGATTAATACATACAATGCATATACGCTTAAAATTATCTGTGATAACTATCCCGTAAAGAGCATCAACGATCTTCACTGGGGCGGACTGATCATCGGAACGGTGCTGAAGAAAACAATCTGGGACAAGGACTTTGTGGTGATCAACCACAAGAAGACCAGGCTCAACAGTATTGAGCATGAAATGATTCGGCCGAAGTTTAAAGAGCCGCGAGCACACTTTGTCCTCGTCTGCGCATCGAAGAGCTGTCCGCCGTTGCGATCCGAGGCGTATGAAGGCGAGAAACTTGACCAGCAGCTTGACGATCAAGCGAGGAAGTTTCTCAACGACCCTCTAAAGAATCGGTACGATGGAAACAAGAAGGTGGCACACATCTCCAAAATCTTCAGTTGGTTCTCCGGTGATTTCGGAAAGGACGACGCATCTATTCTCCTGTTCATTGCAAAATTTTTACCGGACACTATAGCCAACGGAATTAAACACGATCCGGGCAAGTGGGATGTTGACCACATGGATTACGATTGGAGTTTAAACGGAGAGTAGGCAATGCGAGGAAAAATACTCTTAGACGATTGAGCACACAAGACGGTTAATGATTTTGAAATAATACTAAAGGACAAACAATGATCGAGTTACCTATTCTTCAACCAGATGTAGATGTTGTCACTGACGATAACTATAATTTCGATGCCGTGATCCATGAGCACGGGTTACGGTTGAAACCTCTCACAATTGAAACGCTTCAGGCCAATATCACCAAGCTGTGCAATCAGGCGTGCCAGCACTGCCACGTGGATGCTTCACCGAAGCGGACCGAGCAAATGGATCTCCGTACCGTCAACCGCTGTCTCGAAATTCTTGCTCAGCACGACTCGATCAGAAATCTCGACCTCACAGGCGGTGCACCAGAGCTTAACCCGCACTTCGACTACTTCGTGATCGAAGCGAAGAAGCTCGGCAAGCACATCATCGTGCGGCATAACCTCACCGTAACATTCGACGGCAACCCACGCACCGGCGAATCGAAACACTACTTGCCACAGTTTTTTACGGAACACCAAGTGGAAGTCATCGCTTCGCTCCCGTGTTATCTTGAGCAGAACACCGATAAGCAGCGCGGGAAAGGAGTATTCACCAAGAGTATCGAGAGCATTAAGCTGCTAAATGCTCAAGGTTACGGCATCGAGGGCACAGGGCTGCTACTGAATCTTGTCTATAACCCGATCGGGGCCTCGCTCCCTCCGCCGCAAGAATCACTGGAAGCCGAGTATAAACGGGAGTTGTTTAGTCGGTACGGCATCAGATTCAATAACCTCTATACTGTCACCAACATGCCAATCCACCGATTCAAGGAATGGCTTGAGCGTTCCGGTTCGTACGAGACGTATATGATGAAGCTCATGAATGCGTTCAATCCATCGGCAGCACAAGGCATCATGTGTCGTTCATTGCTAAGTGTTGGGTACGATGGACGATTGTATGACTGTGACTTCAACCAGATGTTGGAGATGCAGGTCACCAATGGCGAGCCTAAGACTGTCTTTAATTTTGATTTCGATAAGCTCATCGCCCGTGATATACGGTTTGGTGCACACTGTTTCGGATGCACAGCCGGTGCAGGCAGTAGCTGCGGCGGGGCATTAACAGCATAAGGAACACTCTATGGATTTTCAAGCATTCAAAGATTGGTTCATGAGTCTCGGCACGCAGTACGGGGTGAACCCGATCATCTTCGGCAGCATCTACGTTGGCGCGATCCCCTTCTTCACCCTGTCCGTCGCTTGGGTCATGAGGAATCTTCGCAAGAAGAGGTCCATCATCCTTCCCTTGCTCTCGACGGGTTTCTTTTTTGTCTCAGCATATCTCTATCTCATCATCGTCGGACACAACGTGCCGTTGTGGGTGTATGCGTTTATTGCTGGTATGGTCATTTTCGGTGTGATCTCTACGGTGAAGAAAATCCGGAAGAAGCTGGAGGAACCAAATGCCACATGACTTTGATATGGTCATCATCGGGGGAGGAGCCGCCGGACTCACTGCAGCAGGTATCTCTGCCTCGCTGGGTGCGAAGACGGCGCTTGTCGAAGCAAACCGACTGGGCGGCGATTGCACGTGGTACGGCTGTGTGCCGAGCAAGACGCTTCTGAAGGCAGCAAAGGTTGCACACACGATCAAGACTGCCGATCGGTATGGATTAAAAGCCTCTCAACCTTGTATCGACTTTGCGAGCGTCATGAGGCATGTCCACTCGACGCAAAAGCACGTCTTCAATGAGGCCGATGCACCACCGATATATGAGAAAATGGGGATTAAGGTCATCACTGCTCGGGCACGATTTCTCACACCTCACTCGGCGGAACTCACGCACAATGACGGAAACATATCAGTAATTTCATCTCGTTACTTTGTTATTGCGACAGGAAGCTCACCGATTGTACCTCCGATTGAAGGCCTTTCGGAGGTCGATTTCCTGACCAATGAAACGATCTTCTCGTTGTCCAAGCTGCCAAAGAAACTTGTTGTTGTCGGCGGCGGACCGATCGGCATCGAAATGGCGCAAGCCTTTCGACGGTTAGGCTCTGACGTGGAAGTGATCGATATGGCAGATCGGATTCTGCCAAAAGACGATCTGGAGCTTTCCGGTCTTTTACGACACTCTCTCATGGAAGAGGGAATCCGATTTACACTGAGCGCTGCGGTGAGGAAGTTCCAGTCCCACAATGGATCGGCGAGAGTTATCGCGCAATCTGCAGTGGATGGAAAAGAGCTATTAATAGAAGGAGATGCACTCCTCATCTCAATCGGTCGGCGGGCAAATACCCAGGCACTCAATCTCAAGACAATCGGCATATCGTTGAACAAGAGTGGTATCGTCATCGACAAACATTGCAGAACGTCGGTGAAGAATATCTTCGCGTGCGGCGATGTAGCTGGATCGTTCCAGTTCACGCACATGGCGGAGCACATGGCGAAAGTGGCAATCACAAATGCCTTGCTTCACATTCCGCTCTCCATCGATACTGATCATGTTCCATGGGTTACATACACTGAACCGGAACTCGCTCACGTCGGTGCGTCTGAGGATGAGCTGAAAAAGAAGAGCATTGCATATAATGTCTATCGATTCCCCTTCTCTAAAATCGATCGGGCAGTCACCGACGCAGAAACCGTTGGGATGATCAAAGTCTTCGCAAAGGGAACTACTGGGAAAATCTACGGGGTGAACATTCTTGGTGCGAACGCAGGGGAAATGATCGGCGAGTATGCGGTCGCGCTGCGGCACGGCATTACATTGAGGAGAATTGCTGATACCATTCACCCCTATCCAACGTATGTTCTGGGTAACAGACGCGCTGCCGATCAATGGTACGTTCGAAAGCAATCGCGCACCTTCGTGCGATGGTTGCGGCGCATCTTTGGCTACCGTGGTCAACTGCCAGACACAAGCGATCCGAATAGGATCGTATGAGTTTATCCATCAAACGACCCGATGCTTGAAGGGCAAAGGGTAGGTGTTGTCATCCCGGCGCTGAACGAGGAACGCTCGATTGCGAGCGTGATCGCCGACCTCCCGTCGTGTGTTGATGAAGTCGTCCTTGTGGACAATGGATCGACAGATCGGACGAGCGAGCGAGCACGTTCTGCCGGAGCCATCGTCTTGCACGAACCGCGACGAGGATATGGCTATGCTTGTCTGAGAGGAATTGATCATCTGCGTGCGCGACGGGCGGACATCGTCGTGTTCATCGACGGAGACTACAGCGATTATCCCGAAGACCTTTCTTCGTTAATTTCCCCTGTTGCAAGGGATAGAGCAGATTTTGTCATCGGCTCGCGAATGATTGGGGAGCGAGAAGTTGGGGCGATGCTTCCCCATGCGCTCTTCGGAAACTGGCTTGCCACGGCGCTCATCAGGATTTTTTGGTCGTACAGGTTCACCGACCTCGGTCCCTTCCGTGCCATCCGGATGGCATCGCTTCAGCAGTTACAGATGAGGGATTGCACGTATGGCTGGACGGTCGAGATGCAGATCAAAGCAGCGAAGCATAAGTTGCGCTGCGTGGAAGTTCCGGTCAGGTACCGCAAGCGTATTGGCAAATCGAAGATCACTGGCACCGTGAGTGGGACTGTCAAAGCTTCTGCGAAAATTCTGTATACCATCTTCCGGTACGCTCTCTCTTCTTAAACTATCGAATGACTATGAGGCGTCTTCACTTCACAATTCTTATCATCCTCCTGCTTGTCTCGGAGGCGTTCTATCTTCTCCTCTATTCACATCTGGCAGAACGGCTTTTTCTCTTCATCGTCGTCTCGCTTGTCAATTCTCGGATGTTCGTCCTGGCCTGGTTGCTTATCCGAAAAGAGAACATACCGTCCCCGAAGAATTTTTTGTTGGTTCTGTTGTTGTTCGGAATGATGTTCAGAATTTCACTCATCTTCCTGAAGCCGATCGCTTCCGATGATATTTACCGATACATCTGGGATGGAAAAGTGCAGGCTTATGGAATCAATCCGTACCGTTACTCTCCCGATGATCCTGCTCTCGAGGGTCTTCGGTCAACCGTTCTTCCGGAGGAGATTAATTTTCCTCAACTCAAAACGATCTATCCGCCGTTTGCCGAATGGACATTCTTGCTGACATATCGACTGGTTGGTGAGAGTTTGGTCGGATTCAAAGCGGTGATGCTGCTGGCGGAATGTATAACGATCTTCCTTTTGCTCTTGCTTCTCCATGAACTGAACATTCCTCAAATAAACATTGCACTCTACGTGTTATGTCCTTTGCCCATCATGCAATTCATGGTCGATGGTCATCTTGACGCGATAGGATTTCCGTTCCTCCTCTTGTTTATCTTGCTCTGGCTCAGGGGAAAAAGACTTCACTCGTACATTGCTCTCGGCATTTCTGTTATCTCTAAACTATTTCCAGTCGTTTTTCTCCCTGCTGTGATGAGCTTCGAGAAGGGTGGAAGAAAGCTGCCTGCCGGACTGATCCCTACCGGGATTCTTGTTGCTGCGTATCTACCGTATTACCTCTGGAATGGTTCACCACTTGAATCATTCAGACTTTTCTCGATGAACTGGGCGTCGAACGGTTCGGTGTTTGAGATCATCTGGTCGCTCGTCCTCAACGACCAGACGGCACACGTCATCGCAACTGCCCTGCTCGTGACGTGGCTTGGATACGTGGCGTATTGCAATAAGTCAATCATCGAGAAGATATACTTATCGCTATTCGGTTTTTTTCTTCTCTCATCGACAGTGCATCCGTGGTACGTTGCATGGCTCGCCGTCCTTCTCCCGCTTCATCTGAGATGGAGCGGCATTGCATTTGTGACACTGGTGAACCTCGCACAAGTTCCTCTGGTCGAATACGTGGCAACAGGTGTCTGGAACCAAGCTCCCTGGATGTTACTGCTGGAGTACCTCCCGGTTATTGGTTTGTTTGTGTGGGAAGGAAGTAACAAAGAAGCACACCACAGTCCCATCATCACTTGTTGGGCGGACGCTGAAACTGAAATGAAGGAGTCGAGTTGATCCGTAACGAGTACGAACCTATCCGACGGGAGTACTTGAGGCTCGCCTCCCGGTACGACACCCGCTGGAAGTTTTACTCGAAGGCGTCGATCCGAGAGACTCTGAGGCGACTTGACGTAGGGTGCAGCGACTATGTTCTGGATGTTGGCTGTGGAACGGGAGTATTGCTTAAGGAGGTGTCTCTTGCCGTACCCGAAGCAAGGCTCGCTGGTGTCGATCTATCGCCCGAGATGCTTGAGGTCGCTCGACACAAGCTCGGTGCAGAAGTTGACCTGAGACAAGGTCGCGCTGAAGCTTTGCCATTCGACGACGAAGCCTTTGATCTCGTAGTTTCTACGAACGTTTTTCACTTCATTCGAAACCCGGTCGGAGCTGTCGTGGAAATGTTTCGGGTATTGAGACCTTCAGGTAGAGTCGTCATTACTGATTGGTGTGATGACTATCTCGCCTGCCGCGTGTGCGACCTGTTCCTCCGTGTACTCAGGCGCGCCCATTTCCGAACCTACGGTTCCGGAGAATGTCGCAACCTGCTTGTGGAAGCGAACTTTGTAAACGTACATGTAGAGCGATACAGGATCAGCTGGTTGTGGGGGCTAATGACTGCAACGGCGGGCAAGGACGTTGCCCAACAAGGTAATGCAGCTGACCGCGCTTCGTGTGGCAACTGATTGCCAAGCCGTTATCAAAACTCTGTCGACGCAAGCCATCTTTCTGCGTAGCGAATACCTCAAAACAAGCACGCTGAATGATTTTTAGCTTTGTCAGCTACCCGACAGTTTCCTCAATGTGAGTGATGTATATTACATGCACAAATAACAATTCAAAAAACAATAATCTAAAGAAAGGAAATTCGTATGTCACGCATTAAGAAAGTTGAACTGGAAAAAGCATCAGCAGAACAGAAAGAGTTACTCGAGGGCATCAAGAACAAGATAGGTAAAGTTCCAAATATCTATGCGGGGATAGCACAGTCAACGGCTGCGCTCAAAGCGTATTTATCCTTCGCAGATAATTTGCAAAAGGGAATGCTTGATGGGAAGACACGAGAGATTATAGCTCTTGCCGTAGCGCAGTACAATGGTTGCGACTATTGTCTTTCGGCTCATTCGTTCATGGGTTCAAAAATGTTTGGAATGACAGAGCAACAAATCCGTGATTTTCGGCTTGGAAAAGCGTCGGATCCAAAGACGCAAGCTTTGCTGACCTTCGTCATCAAGGTCGTTGATCAGCGCGGAGGGATTGATGATAGTGATTATCAGCAAATCCGAGGTGCGGGATATTCTGAAGCCGAGATTGTGGAAATCCTTGCCAATATCGTTCAAACAATTTTCACAAACTATTTCAACCATATTGCGCAAACAGAGATTGATTTTCCGGTCGTTAGTGCAATTGACTTGAAACAAGTAGCTTGACAATGTCATCAAACAGGAGAACGCAATGAAACCGATAACGATTAGCGATGGAACATTTGAGCAAGAAGTTTTACAGAGTGATGTCCTTACCATAGTTGATTTCTGGGCACCGTGGTGCGGACCGTGCAGGAT
>JACQVI010000089.1 GCA_016209795.1 Ignavibacteriota bacterium | reverse complement strand
TTCTAAATACTTATGTAAAATTCATTTCAAAAGTAACATTCTCTTAACCGAGTGAAATTGGTGTTCTTCATCATCTATAGTTTTCGCTACAAGCCTGTAGTAGTAGACGCCTGAAGGCAAATCAGTGGCATCAAAATTGACCAAATGCAATCCTTCTTCCATTTCCTCATAATCAAGTAAGGTACTTATCTTCTGCCCTAGCATGTTGTAAACTGTCAAAGTAATTAGACTAGGTTGACTAACATTGAATTCAATCACGGTTGAAGGATTGAAAGGATTGGGGTAATTCTGCTCAAGGTAAAAATCTTCAGCTATGTTTTCAAAAGCTGAGTATCTATCCTCAGGCAATGGTCTGGTAACAGAACCTGGTGGGAGTTGAAGAAAATAGAACTCATTTACATCATGAGTTGCAGCTATCAAGTATTGACCAAGGATCCTTGATAAGATTTCACCGTCAAATGCTCGATTAATTCTGCTTATAGTGCTATCGAGTTGAGCATAAAATGAAGGAGCAAATTGTGAGCAGTAAGTTAAAGCACTATCAGCTAAATGAGCAATCTCTCGAATTGTCTTTTCATTACCTGGATCATTTGCATTTGCTGTGTCGTTATAAATGAGGTCACCAAATAACGGCGCATAAAAAATCCCGTATGTTTTATCATGCCAGGGATCAGTGAAAGCTGAATCATTCCCGATAATAGCAAGTTTTAACGCATGAAGTTCTCCTAAAAGATGATTGTTGTGTTTTGCTACCCTTGGATTTTTCAATTCCCATTTGAAGTCGAAGCACTGCGCTGATCCCGTATGGGAAAAAAATCTTCGATCTGATCTCGTATAGCGAATCCAACCAACGTCTATGGTATTTGTTTTAATCCCTAAAATCATTCCACCACTGTACTGTAATGCTCTCCTATAAAGAAAATCACGGATATTTCCACCTGTGAGAACGTAGCCATATGAACCTTCTCCCCAACCACCAGTTTTAAATATCTGATCGTTTTTCATAAAACGAGCGTTTGCAACTGTACCAGTGTGGAAATACCCTATTCCTGGAACAAATCTATCTTTCGTGATATGAGTATAAGTGAATCTAATTTTCATTCCCGGTAAGAGTAGTTTGCCACTTGCATCAAGGATTTTGGACCGACGACTAAGACTCACATTTGGAAATCCACCTGAATCTCGTATTTCTCTAATTTGGCTGCCAAATTCAATATGAATTCCATCCATAGTATCACTATGAAAGTTTGTGAAATCAGCACTACTTAATTGAATACTCGGCTTATTGATTTTTTTCTGTGACAACTCCTCCTGGCTGAAAGTGCGGTAGCGTTGAGCAAGCAGGGGTGTTTCATATATCGGAAAAAGTATAAGGAGTAGAACCAATATCCTAACCTGAAAAGCTGGACGATTGACGGCATTATTATCCGGCATAACAAAACTCTCCATGTTGTTTAACAAGTTGGATTAAATCATAATAAACAAAAAGTATTTGAAAATCAAGCAAACCCTCTTAATTAAAAACAACAAGATCACCTCATCGCCGACCTTTAACCCTTTCCCAGTCACTTCGTGATACCCCGCTCCCATTTGGGAGAGGGATTGTAGGGTAAGAATTTATCTCGCGCTTACAAACCTCTTCGCAGCCTCATCCCAGTTCACCACATTCCACCATGCTTGGATGTACTCTGCACGGCGGTTTTGGTACTTGAGATAGTAAGCGTGTTCCCATACATCTAAGCCAAGTATTGGGACACCCTTGGTCTCGGCAATATCCATCAGTGGATTGTCCTGATTGGGCGTCGATGCAATCACAAGTTTATCGTGCTGCTTGATAAGCCACGCCCAGCCCGAGCCAAAGCGTGTGATACCGGCATTGGAAAATTGTTCCTTGAATTTATCGAACGAGCCAAAGTCACGATTGATTGCGTTCGCTAACTCACCGCTTGGCATGCCACCACCCTTTGGTTTCATCCAATTCCAGAATGCTGTGTGGTTCCAGTGTCCACCACCGTTATTCCGTACAGCAACGGGAAGCTTAGAAATGCTGGCAAGTATATCTTCAAGCGCCTTAGAACTCCATTCTCCACCTTCGACAGCTTTGTTCAAGTTCATCACGTACGCACCATGATGCTTGCCGTGATGAATCTCCATCGTCATCTTGTCGATGTACGGCTCCAGTGCATCATGGGCATACGGTAAGTCTGGTAGTTTAAATGGTCCAGCCTTTTGCTCTTGTAATGTTTGGCGTGCAGCAAAACTGTTATCAGTCGAGATGTACGCTAAAAGGCTACCAGCCGCAGAAGCCTTAAGAAATTCTCTGCGCTTCATACCATTCAGAATCCTTTCACTTTTGCAGATTTTTTATAAAGCCATGTAACCGCTCCCCAACCGATCAACGTCGCGACCAACAGAATCAATGTATCGTATCTCGGGACGCCTGTAGCTAATGTCGTGGTGTGCATGTTGACCATCGTCCAGACAAGCGGTACCGAGAGATACGTATTATGTCGAGAACGCAATCCTGCCAGTGCAACAACAGAGGCATCAGGTGCAGCGCCTTCTTTGACCGCAGTGATAATTTTCTTCTGCGAGGGCCAAATCCTGAACCAGACGTTGAACGCCATGATGGTCCCAAACAATGCTCCAATGTGGATGTTGTACGCACGATAGCCAAACCCACCAACCTTGATGAGCAAATATGTAACGATACCGGCGATCACCAACCCGACCACGCCTGTCAGTGTCAGGTTCTTGGTCAGCGGTGTTCTTGCGAGGACATCATACAAAAAGACTCCCGCAAACATTAGAACAAGTGTAAGAAGACTATTGGCAATCGTCCATTCTTCTTCTGGGTTTGTCTGATCACCGTACATCAATCCGCCATGGTAATAGACGATGAACAGCAGTAAAATTCCCGTCACCCACGTATAGGCTGCCCCCCATCGGAACATATAAAGCGCACGAGGCATCAGCTCAGGGACAACTTTCTTTTTCGTGTCTCCATCCATTGCTCCGGCAAAGGGAATGTTAACAAAGTTAAAAAAGTACAATAGTCCAATCCACAGAATTCCCGCTGCGACATGAATCCAGCGAAATAGCGAATTAAGAACGTCCATAACTCCTCCTATAAAAGTTAAGGTTTATCATTTTGACGAGAAATATACAAAGAGATTTACTTAACTTCAAATTGGAGCTGTGCATGTGCCTCACGTAACGCTTTCTCCACATCGTTGGGACGATGCGCCCGTGCAAAAATAAAGCCAAGATACCGTGAGCCTTCCGGCAGCGGAACGACTTGTTGACCAATAGGTATAGAGATGATAACATCTTCAATGTGGCTTACACCCTTTGCTGATTGTAGACCATTCACCTCTTGTAGCACACCTGCACGAGGGATTGGCATCATCATTACACCCGCAGCTTGAGGCTCACGCTGGAACGAATACGTTTCCATACCGAGCGCCTGGCGAAGAATTAGTTCTTCAAGAGAGACTTGTTCTCTGCCGTTTGTACATCGTATCGAACGAGAGCAATAACCGCCAATAGATCGTGCAGCAATTTCGAGTACCCAGAATCCTTGTTCATTGATTCGGAGTTCAGCATGGATTGGACCTTCTTCGAGTCCGAGTGCTTTTGTTGCTTGCTGAACACACACGGCAATCTTCCGTTGATTGTCCATAGGAAGACGTGATGGTGTGACATAAATTGTTTCTTCAAAGAATGGACCTTCAAGAGAATCAGGTTTGTCAAAGATGGCAAGGACTCTCAGTTTGCCTTTTGAAAGAAGTCCTTCTACTGCGACTTCGGTTCCGGAAATATACTCCTCAACAAGAAGTTTTTGCATCGAATCATCTTTAGCGATATCAGGCATCTGAACAATCTTCATTACACGTTGAAAAGCCGCAATGAATTCGGCTTCATTGTTCGCTCGGATAACTCCCCGGCTTGCTGAGAGAGTAAGAGGTTTAACAACACAAGGATAGGTAATTCGAGCAGCAATGACATTAAGATCATTGTCGATGGAAAAAAGATCGTAAAGTGGCTGTGGGACACCAGCTTGTTTGAAGCGTTCTCGCATGATGTGCTTATTTCGCGCTGCAGAAACAGAGGCAACACTGTTGTGAGGTAAAGAGAGTGCTTCAGAAATCCGAGCAGCGAGCACCACACTCTGATCATCAACACCAATAATAGCATCAAGGAGATAGTTTTGGTGAAATTGGCGAACTGCTGTTATCGTTTCACTGATGTCCACTTTGCTTATCATCAAATACCCACTTGGATTGCTCGCAGAGAGCACATTCGGTTCGTCCGATCCAACAGTAATTTCTACACTAAGTCTCCGTGCAGCTTCGAGGAATGCTTGCGCACGATACGAAGTTGTTGGAATAAGGAGTAAGGCTCGTGGCATACAGTTCTTAATCTAAATATATCCAATCTTCTGCGTATATCCAATCACAGCATATTTCTTCAAAATTGATTACATTATTGTAGTCAAACTCATAATCCCTAAGCACTGAATTATGCCCAATCCAAAACAACTTCCTCATCTTATCAAGCTGCTTGAAGACGATTCTCCCACGGTTCGTAACAGCGTCTTGAAAGAGCTTGCCTCGTTTGGTTCTTCATTAGAAGTTGAGTTAGCACGACAGACCATTGTGTTGACACCTGATCAGAAAGAAGTCGTCCAGCAGCTTCTTGAAGATCAAAGAAGAACGTGGCTGCGCAAGAACTGGTCACGATGGTTTACGTTCGAACATGATAAGCAACGGCTTGAAGCGGCACTTAGTCTCCTTGCACAATTTTTAAATGGCTTCAAACATAGACTCAGTGTGAAGAATTTGTTGGATAGACTTGCCAAGGAATACATAGCAACCCACAAGAGGCACAATGCTCGAACACTTGCCAATTTTCTGTTTAAAGAGCAACGACTCAGAGGCACTGTGCCAGATGACTACTTCAATCCTCAGAATAGTAACTTAATCTACGTTATTGAAAACAAGCGAGGCATTCCGATCAGTCTTGCTTCTGTCTATATTCTCGTTGGGTATCGATTAGGGTTGAAGATTGAAGGCTGCAATTTTCCAGGACATTTCCTCGCGATTGTGTATACTGGTGAAAAGAAAATTATTGTCGATTGCTTTAGTGGTGGAAGGTTCATCGACGAAGAAACATTAGCGAACTTGGATACACCAGTCCAAGTGAAGTTGGAACACCTCACGAATCTTGAATGCTCTGCCGATGAGATTATTACCCGAATGCTTCGGAATCTCATTAACGCATATCAACTAAAGAAAGATGAAGCGAACCTACAGCTGATGAAGGAGTTGTTAGAAATGATACCGAATGTATCGTAACGTAAATGTGTAAAAGTTACTTCTTCGACGGCGAGTAATATGGGTTTCTTCCTCCAGCATGATCCGTCACGTCAAGAATCTCTCCGACCTTAGGCACAACTTGTCGTATCATATGCTCAATCCCCTGCTTGAGTGTAACATCAACCATCCCGCAGCCCTGGCAGCCCCCTCCTAACTCAAGGAACACTCTGTTCCTCTTGACATCAACGAGATTGACGTACCCACCATGCGCAGCAACGGCGGGATTGATTTCAACATCCAGAAGGGATTGAATTTTCTCTCGGATCTCATCTTCCGAAGGAAGGTTTGCGATCAGTGATTCCGAGATTGCTGGTGTGCCTGAATGAAGTTGTGCGCGGATGATTGTACCTATGTGTTTTGCAACAGGTAACCAATCATCGTATCCACTTTTCGTTACCTTGACAATGTTATCAGAGACGAGGACAGCAGCGATATTTTCGATCTCGAAGAGCTTCTCAGCAAGTGGTGAGCCTTTTGCTGCTTCCTTATTTGAGAAGTACGCTGAATTGTCGGGATAAACAGGACGGTCAACGGTAAACTGACAGGTATCTTCGCTGAGGACCGAAGCTTGGATTTTGATCTCGTCGTCCATTCCAGGTTACACACTAAACGACTGCCCGCAACCGCATGTCCGTGTAGCGTTGGGATTGGTGAAGACAAATCCTTTGCCGTTGAGATCGTCTTGGAAGTCTAACTGCGTTCCAGTAAGGTACATCAGGCTCTTTGGATCAATGAAGATTCTAATGCCTTCTGATTCGATGATGCGATCGCCCTCACGTGCCTCAGAATCAAACCCGAGAACGTACGAAAATCCAGAACATCCGCCACCCTTCACACCGACACGCAATCCATGAGTTTCTGGGATATTGTTTTCCCGCCTGATCTGACCGATCTGCTTAGCGGCTTTAGCCGTAATGATGATCCCTTCAGCTAATTCAGGTTTGTTGCTTGTTAAAGTATCAGTCATGTGTTATATCCTTTCTTAAACAATTTACGAATTATGACATACCAAGTTCAAGTTTTGCTGCTTCAGACATCATACTCGGATTCCACGGTGGATCCCAGACAACGTTGACTTTTGCACTTGTCACGCCTTGAACACCTCGCACCTTTGTCTCAACTTCCGGCGGTAACGACTGTGCAGCGGGACAGTGCGGTGATGTCAACGTCATGTTCACTTCAACTTCACCAGTATCATTCACATTTACACTATAAATCAACCCAAGCTCATAAATGTTCACAGGGATTTCAGGATCGAAGCACGTCCGTAATGCTTCGACGACTTGAGCTTCGATGACGGTTTTTTCAACCGAGCTTATTGTTTGATTGTCCATTACTTAATATCAATCTCTATTCTCGATAACACTAAGGGAATAGCGGCCAATCTCACATTCGGTGGTATTTCTCCCGTCTTACCACTGAATAAGACACGCAATTCTACCCTCTTGAAATCATATGGCAAATTCGTTGGATGAAATCGTTGTCCCAAATCAGTATTGATCACAAAGAAATCCGAACCAAACTGACTCATTTGTGCTGTTGTACCAGTCTGGTTAATGATATCGTCATTTGTTTCTATAATTGTTTCCGTCTCGCTGGTACAGCCAGCAG
>JACQVI010000079.1 GCA_016209795.1 Ignavibacteriota bacterium | reverse complement strand
CAGTAATTCATTGTCATCTAAAACACTGTAAAAAATCTATGAAAAGAGTTTTGAAAGAAGAAGATAACTTACGGAAGAAACAAGCAGGCGAGCTGCTCAAGAACGCCGATCGATACATGAAAGAGAATGAATTCGACGCCGCGCTCGAAGCAGTCGAAAAAACGCTTAAAATTGATCCCAAAAATTTCTATGCCCGTGCTTACAAAGAACGGATTCTTGCCGCAAAGGCAAGAGCAGAGACCGCCCATGCAACCGAGGAAGCTGCTGAAACAACACAACTAATCTCTAAAGAAGAAAAGAAACCTGAGATCCGACACAAAACACGCGAACGCCAACGTCAAGGAGAAGAGGATAGACTTCCTAAAGAAGTCTCGAAAGCAGAGCCACCAGAACAACATCCTGCAGTGGAAGATGTTCATCAAGAAGTAGAAGCTCGGAACAAGCTTGAAGATGAACGACAACAATTTGAAGAAGAAAAACTTCGCATTCAGCAAGAATACGTTAAGAAACAAGTCGAAGCACGAACGCAGATCGAGGAAGAACACCGTAAGAAATTAGACGAGGAACGACAGAAAATCCTTGAAGTAAGTAAGCTGCGGGAGGAAGAGTTACACCGTAAAGCCGAAGAAGCTCAGCGGATGTTGGCAGAAGAGAAACGCAAAATGCAGGCTGAAATGCAGCGACAAGCCGAATCAGAGACACAGCGAAGAGTTGTGGAGGAACGCAAGCGCATTGAAGCAGAGACACATCGCAACGCCGAAGAAGAACGAAAGAGAATTGAAGCCGAAGCTCGTAAGAAAGCCGAAGAAGAAGTAAAGAAAAAATTAGAAGAAGATCTCCGAAGACGCCTTGAGGAAGAACGGCTCAAAAAAGAAGAAGCAACAGTACTGCACGTAGCACGAGAGGAAGGAAAGCGTCAAGCACGAAGAGACAAGATCACTGAAAGTGTGGCTCGTGCTAAACAATTGTTTGCACAACGGGCATTTGATTTGGCACTGCTGGAAGTCATGAAGGTACTTGCTCTTCAGCCTGAGAATCTCGAGGCTCGAGAATTGGATGAGCTTATTCAACAAGAGCAAATGGAAACGTGGAAACCAGATCTTGAAGAAGCGAAGAACGTTTCCTCACAGCTCATTCAAGAAATGTATAAACGTGCTTTGAAATCGGCGTGGGTCGATGGCGCTCTCTCAACAGAAGTACAGGCAGCATTAGAAAGTTTCCGTAACTCACTCAATGTCTCATCAGACGACCATCGAATCTTGGAAGCCGAAGCGCAATCAGAGGCTTATGCTGAAGCATTGCGCGAGGAATGGAGGCATGGCACACTTACGCCTGAACAAGTAGACTATCTCGAGCAATTACGTCTTGAACTCAATATCACACCAGATCAACACCTTACCGTTGAACTGAAGGTTCGGAAGGAATTGGGCACCTAAGAACCTTTTTCTTGTGTTGAACATTGATCAAGAAACGTGTATATCGGTCGAGAGTTTCAAAACTAAATTTCTAGAAACAATTCTCTGTTGAAAGGAGACCAGAATGATGAAACTAATGTGTGAACTCCAAAAAAGAATCTTTCTTACAGTTGCTACTCTTGCGTGTACTTTTTCAACATTAGCACTGTCACAAACGCTGTTGTCGACGAGTCATGGGACGCACCTTCCCCTCCAAAAAAAAGTCTCGCAATCCGTCAATCAACCCTTTCGTTATGACTGGGGGTTCGGTGTCCGGATAGGCGATCCAACAGGTTTAAGTCTGAAGAAGTATTGGGCTGGGAGCGCACTAGAATTCAATGTTGGACGTACCGCTATCCTGAGCTTTTACGACTATGAGCGAGCATTTCATAGACGCTATGATGATGGCTTTCGAAATTACGATTACTTGGATTATCGGGTTCGGTCTGCCATTAGTATCCAGTTACACTACCTCATCCACAATCCGTTGAGATTGGAAAGAACAACAGGGTTATCATGGTATTATGGCGCAGGAGGACAACTGGCGTTTCTTTCTCTCGTCTATGCCTATCGGTACCGTCTGTATTACGGACCTGGCTTCAATGACTACTACTGGGTGTATACCGATGGGGACCCAGTCCGTGAAACTGACATAGGAATGGATGGTGTTATAGGTCTTGAGTACAAGTTCGTGAGAGCGCCTATTGTGCTCTTCATCGATGCAACGCTCTTCATGGAACTTGTCCATGACCCATTTGTGCTGCGGGGACTAGTTGGTCTCGGTGGACGCTATCTCTTCTAACACAGCCAAGTCAATATTAGAAGTAAGTGACAAACATGATCGTGATAAATAATACTTGGGAATTACACCTTTGGGTTTAACCCTCATCAAGTTCAGCTTTCCCCTTACACGCCAGTAACTTCATCAAGATGAAGAAGATGGTATTGGCAAAATAGTCCCCCTTCAGCACATTTGCATCTCTCCTGACGATTTAGTATACTTCCAATCGAACCTTATCTCATAGAGAGTGTTCGAAGAAGTATATCTCATATCTCGTGTAACTCACCACTGTTGCGCGTGCAACATTCCAATAACTATCCCTAAGAAAGGAGTATCTACATGAGTAAGTTTACTGTTTTGGTTAGACTCGTTTGCTCACTGCTGGTTATTCCGATGACACTGTTGGCACAGAACCTCGAGATCCACGTCATCAATGTTGGCTGGGGTGCTTCGATTTTTGTGAAAGGACCGAACGGCACCACCATTCTCATGGAAGCCGGCAATACAGGTGATGGAACAAATGAAGTCGTCCCTTACCTTCAGTCCATCGGTCACAACCCATCGGCTGGCTTCGACTACACGATTGCCGGACACCAGCACTGCGACCATATCGGTGGTCTCGACGAAGTGATCAACGCAGGGTACGATGTGAGAATCGAGAACTACTACAACGGCTCATCGAACACCTCAACGTGTGTCGACGGGTGGAATGCCGCTGCTGCCACGACCACTGCAGGTGCACCAATCTCAATGCCTGTCGGAACGGAAATCCTATTAGGCAACGGTGCTAAACTCACATGCGTTGCTCGCAATGGCAGCATCATAGGAGGCGGATCAGTTTCTGTCTCAGATGAGAATGACCGTTCGATTGCTGTGCTCATTCAGTATGGCGGGTTTGATTTTTTGTGGGGAAGCGATATGGGCGGCGGCGATGCGGACAATTCATGCACAGGTCGTTCCACGACCCAAGTGAATGTTGAAACGGCAGTGATAAATGCAATCTCTCCGGGCGGTGCATCTCCATTGATTTCCGATCAAGGTATCGACGTGTTGTATTGTAATCACCATGGTAGCGAGAGCAGTACAAATCCAGACTGGATGAATAAATCGAAACCTACAGTTGCTATCATCTCTGTTGGTGCAGGACAGTCATCGGGCTGGGATTTGCCGCGCATTGATGTCGTTGAACACGTCCTGCTTGCTGAAGCAACAGCGTGCATCACTGTCCCCGCAGCCGACGTCTTTCAGTCAGAAGAAGGAAGCCCGACCGGCTCGCTAACAAGTTTTGCTGGCTATTGCGTTGGCGACATTACAATCACAACGGATGGCGTCAGCACGTTCACCGTTAATGCGAACGGTGCAGTCAACCAGGGACCAAATGAACTCGCAGCATCAGGTTTACCAAAGACCTACAATCTTGATGATGCTTCCGGTCCACCCGACACGACACCGCCTATCATTTCAAATGTTCAGGCATCGAATATCACTACAAACAGTGCACTCATCACCTGGACGACGGACGAGGTGTCGAACTCTGTCGTTGAGTATGGATTAACGACGAGCTACGGCAGCACTTCCTCCGATGCAGCGATGGTAACAAGTCATAGTATCACACTCACCGGGTTGAGTTCAAGCACGTTGTACCATTACCGTGTGCAATCTACCGATGGTTCCAACAACACAGCGACCTCAGGAGATTTCACGTTTACGACGGCAACTCCGATTGCGCCAATCGAAACGTTCGCAGACGGCAACTTTACTTCCAATCCTGCATGGGGTGGAAACACATCGGCTTGGCAGGTTGTGACAAGCAGCGATGTTGCTGCAGGCGCCACTAATTCTAATACGTTACGATTGAACTATACGAGCGCATCATCCGGCACCCGTTATCTGAGAACTCAACGTACAGCTTCATGGGGCACATCTCAGTCGTGGTCATTCTGGATGGGACGCAGAGCTCAGGCAGCAACGAATGCTAATCATAGTATCATGTGGTTATGGGCTAATAATTCTAATTTAACATCTTCTTCAGTTGATGGGTATCGAGTAAGGTTTGGTGATGATTCCGGCGGCGATAACATTGTGCTACAGGTTGTGACAAACAATTCGGCAACCGATATCATTACCTCTTCGGGCACTGTGCCAAATGGCTTAACAGATATCGGCCTCATGGTGCGTGTGACCAGGACGAGCGGCTCAGTATGGACACTCTATACCTCAACGCTTCCGACTACAAGCGGCAGTGGAGCGGTGGCAACAGATCAGCCAAGCGCAGCAAATACGACAGTGAATCAGGGAAGCGTGACAAACTCGACGTACACGAACTTTACAAACGGTTATTTCGGATTCATGGCGGTGCACTCCTCCGGCTCAAGCGCTCGTACAGCCGCTGAGTTCGATCAGCTGTACTTTGATACGAGCAGTACGTCGCCCTTAGGAAAACCTGTCTTCGAGCAACTCGTTACTGAAGTGACGCCAACGTTACCGCAGGCGTTCCATCTGTACCAGAACTACCCCAATCCGTTCAACCCGACCACGCGCATCCGATACGATCTGAAAAACGACGCAAGGGTGAGTCTAACTGTATACGATGTTCTCGGCAGAGAAGTAGCTCAGCTTGTGAGCGACGAGCGCAAAGCCGGCATCCACACAGCTCTCTTCGACGGCACGTACTCGCCGAGCGGTGTGTATTACTATCGATTGATTGCAACGCCACTGACGGGAGAGAGAAGCTCGTTTGTTGAGATTGGGAAGATGATGCTTGTCAAATAGTGAGTGGTGAGTAGTTAGTAGTGAGTAAGAAGCCGGTCTTTCAGGTTAATGCTGAAAGGTCGGCTTTTGGTTTTTCGTGTGTTTGCAATGTAACCCCAAATAGCGCTTTGATTTTCAGTAGAGCTATTTGATATATTTGAGCAATTAAGGTGATAGACTCACTGCGTTAATCACGGCATATCGGGCAGATTTACGCAAGACGTTGTTACATATTTTAAACAGCGTCAGAAAAAATAGGGGAAGATTCAAATGGAATTTCAAGATTTTGAGACTGAGTTTATTCAACGAACGCTTATGATACTTCAACAATACGATCAATATGCGCCAGTTGACAAGGAAAAGTTTGAAGTCACATTACTGATAAACTGTCTCGTAGCATTGTTGGTGCTTCCACAGCAAAAGCGTTTTAATGAAATCCCAGATATTTCAATAGATTTATTGGGTGAGTGGGGGATACGCCCAGAGTTTATATCATGCTGGGGCACTGGGGTACCTAGACCTACACTTAGAGCTCTAGTGCACAGACTAAGAAATAGTGTTTCACATCTCCAGATCGAACCGAAGGGTGATGGCAAAGAGATTACCCAGATAGAGTTTCGTGACCGTAATGGATTTTGCGCGGCAATTCCTGTCTCCTCACTCAATCTTTTTGTCAGGAAATTTGCAGGATCCTTCGCTGGCGTTCAAGCGCTGTACTAACAAGACACATTTTGGTCGTCCTTGCAATATTTACCTCATATGAACGACGAAAAATACTATCAGATTGTAATTGACGAACTGAGAGATTCTGCTCCGAAATCTTCACTTTGGCTAAAAGTTCTCACTGAAGCAAATGGAGACGAGAACGCCGCAAGGGTACAATATATCAAATTGCGTGTTATGCAAATAATTCAGGAAGAAAAGGAGAAATTAGCCAGAGAACGTTGGAATTATCGTCACTCACCTGAGTACATTCGGTCGAGACAAAAGGCATTCCTCTGGTTTGCCTTAATTGTGGGCGGCTTTTTGTTATTGGAATTTATTGCTCTACTGTTAGCGTGGCCAAAGTAATTTTAATGGTTTTAGAGCATTTAGAGTTACAAAAATTTACAAAGTCTCATTGTACGCGCACTATGCAAGAAAACTGGTATGTTACAACTCATGGCTATACGATTTTTAGCGTAGAACCTTAGGCGAAAGTTAGATACCACCCAATGAACATTCTTATCACAGGTGCGGCGGGAAACCTCGGCTCCTTCCTTGCACGATATTTGGTAAGTGGAGAGCACAAGGGGTTGCCAAATTCCTGGATTATCAGTGGCAGCCAGAATAAAACTCTGATTGGATAAAATGGAAGCATTAAAATATGCTACACCACCGCAAGATTATTGTGTACATCGCTACTAGCGCGGACGGGTACATTGCTCGGTCGGATGGCAATATAGACTGGCTGAACCGTCCCCGTACAGCAGGGGACTACGGTATGAAGGCATTCTATCGCTCAATCGACACGATTCTCTGGGGCCGTAAGACCTATGAAGTAGCGCTTGGGTACCAAAAGGAAGGAGTAAAAGAAGCAGGGTTCGATACCAACGTAAGGAATTATGTCTTTTCACGCAAGCCTCGACAACCACATACTCCGGGGATTGAGTTCGTCAACGAGCCGATCTCCATGTTTGCGAAAAGGCTTCGCGCCGTGCCGGGGAAGGACATCTGGATGATGGGCGGCGCAGGGATCATCGGAGCCTTCCTCGACGAAGACCAGATCGACGAGTTCATAATTCACGTGATCCCAACGTTCATCGGCGAAGGCATTCCGCTGATCCAGCCACATCATCGCAATGTTCCGCTGGTTCTGAAATCGGTGCGGCGCTTCTCCGATGGCGTAGTGAGATTGCACTATGCAGTGTCGCGCGGTGCTCAGCGCAGAATCAGAAAATGATTTTCAAAAGAGGGTCAGCCTATCAAAACAACTCCACATAACACGCAAACATGAAAGTCAATCACTACATGCGCCGAGTAGTTCTTATTTTGATTTCATTGATGCTTCCACAACTGCTCCACGGACAGGGCAGTCATATCCGTGTTTCGATCAACTCAGCAGTTGATACTTCACAACAAGAGATCGCGTCAGTGATTAAGCTGTGGGAAGCATACCTAAACTCAAATCCCGATACCCTGTATGACAATCCTTACTGGTTGACATCGGAAAAAGAACGATTCAAGCCTTTTGACTTTATTGCTCACACGTGGTGGGGCGTAAGCTTGTACGCGTGGTTGCTACGCTGCCATACAACTGTTCTTAGCGTCTCAAAAATTGGAGAGTCATATATCATACGGACAATGCTCTACAATTCTTTGCCAAGAGATTCAGGTAAAGTCAGTGTCGTGAGCATTATCCAAACTGGAGCTCGTCTCGAAAATGGGACTTACAAGCTTTGTAATGTTCTTCCCATTAACACTCGCCATTGGGAAAAAGAGCAGGTTGGCTCCATCAAGTTCGTTTTCCCGCCAGACCACGTATTCAATGGTACGCTCGCAGAACGAATGAATCAATTCATTGATTCAGTTGCTGCGGTCTGGCAGATAACAGTTGTGCCAATTGAGTACTATTTCGCTGACGACATCGATCGCGTTGCCAAAGCTCTTGGATTTGACTACTGGCCCGCGGAGGGCAATATCATCGGACCGCGCGGCTTCATGGATTCCAAAAACCGAATTATCTATTCGGGTGGATCAAACGAGTGGTATCCGCACGAGTTCGTTCACCTTTACATCAATCCACTCTTTCCTATTGCTCATCATTACTTTCTTGAAGGCTATGCGACTCTTGTAGGAGGCAGTGGTGGTCAAGATCTTCTATGGCATATCCGACGTAATTACGAGTATCTCAAAGATCATCCCGAGATCGATGTTCTGACATTTAAAGGCGTGGACATGTTCACGCCCGCTTCATATTTTATTGGTGGGTTACTATGCAAAATGGCTGAAGAGAAAGGTGGCCTCCAGCTTATCAGGAAGCTGATGTCTTATGGAAAAGAAGACGAAGACCTTTACCGAGCCATTCAAGAAGTTTTTGGAGTCGGCAAAGAGGATATCAACAACTTCCTCAGAAAGAAATTGACGGAGTATGCAACCAAATGATCGTTGTTTACAACAGGACAACTTCAATAACTCGTGTGATTACGATACGACCAAGGAGCGTGGACCCGGCGTTGCTCAACCATCCATTTGGAAAATCCAAAGAAGTTCTCTACATTTGCGCTTGGTACGGTTGTTCGCCTAAGCCAATTGTCGGTACCTTGACCTCGGTCGGAAGCTTCAGCCGTTACTGCTAATTATCTATCAAAACACAAAGGATATACATTATGAACATCTACGTCGGTAACTTAGCATCCGATGTAAGCGAGGAAAGCCTGCGCCAGGCATTTCAAACCTTCGGGAAGGTCGACTCTGTCACTATCATTAAAGATAAGTTCACGGGCGAATCACGAGGATTTGGATTTATCGAGATGCCTGCCACTGCTGAAGCTCAATCTGCGATCAACGGGTTAAACGGCACCGAATTGAATGGACGAGCGATCACCGTGAACGAGGCTCGCCCTCGTCAAGACCGCCGAGCGGAGAGAAGACAGGGAAAAGGTGGAGGTGGTGGCGGACGACGCCGTTGGTAAATGATTGCTCTATTCATCGAGTATCAAGAGAATAGCTTGTTCTCATAACCCTGAGTCCACTTAACAGTGGGATTGAAGGGCAACGGACAATAATGAAATCAGTCTCTGTGAATGAAGGCTTTTGTTCTCACTCGCCTGACTGATGTTAGGCTGGGCAGCTCGAAGAGATCCTTTACGCTGGTGTGAGTTCAATAGTCAAGGGCTTTGTGTACTTTAACGTTGCCTCACCTTGAGATGGATGAATCGCCAACAGTTCCAATGTATGGTGAATATCTTCCATAATCGCTTTCAACGGTAGAGGACAATCAGTGTTCTCAAACTGCTGAAATTTTTCGAGCGCTTTCTGAAAGAGGTACTTTGCACTCGAAATTTTCCGGATCTTCAGAAAACTGTAGGCGGCAGCGGTTTGCACAAATGCCTGGACAAACGTTCTGGCATCAGCTTGCTGCTCACGCCAGACGTCTTCCCACACCTCATGTGCTTCCCAGTGATAGCCAGTGTTGAAGAGCTTTACCCCTTCGAGAAATTCTTCAGACTTGAGAAGTTCACGAAGTGCAACGACCAAATCCGGATTATATGGTTTGTGGAATTGCAGTTTTGGAATCAAGTTGTAATTGAACGCTGCTATTTTCTTTGGTCCGAGTCGCTCTGCTTCCTTCTTTCCTTGCTCAATGAATTTGAGAAGTGGTGTTATCAGCACTCCTGAGTACTCAGGCTGAAACACTTCGAGCTTCTCGTATGCTTTGTTGAAGTTATTGATGAGGCCTCGGTAGTTGTGCTTCGTCATCAATTGATGATAGGCGGCGGCGAGTTGGATCAGTCCTTGCAAGAAGAGCCGCTCGTCCTCCGCATGCCTCCGCCAGACCAATTCCCACGCTTCGTGTGAATGCCAGAACTTACCACTGTTGAACAACTCAACGCCATGCTCAAATTCAGCCCAGTCATCGAGGGTCATTGAAAGCTCCTCGATCTTCGAGCGATCGATTTCGCGGGGCTTCTTCTTTTGTGGTCGGACTGATTTCATGATTGAATGATACACAAAAGTAAGAGAATTATCAAACAAGGAAGACAAGAATTTTGTCTTTCTAAATGGAGAGTAACTGAGGGTAGTGTAAAAAGAAAGAAATTATCGCTCTGGTCCTTCCCAGAATCCCGGAATAGGGGTTTCACACTTTGGACAGTGGCCGTTGTGGAGAGTGTTCTTGAGAACTTTGAAGCCCCAACGCTCGATCAACAGATTACCGCAGGAAGGACAGTAGGTGTTCTCGTATTTACCGACTTGCCCGGGTAGGTTACCAGCATACACGTAACGCAGACCTGCTTCATATCCAATTTCTGCCGCGCGGATAAGTGTCTTCACCGGTGTGTTTGGCGTGTCCATCATTTTATAATCAGAGTGGAAGGCTGTTACATGCCACGGAATATCCGGAGAGACGGAAACAAGGAAGTGAGCAATATCTTTCATCTCGGCTTCGCTGTCGTTAAATCCCGGGACAAACAATGTTACAATCTCTAACCAGAACTGCTTCTCGTATAACATCTTAATTGTGTCAAGGACATTTTGAAGCACACCACCAAGCTTACGATAATGTTTATCGTCAAAGCCTTTCAAGTCAACTTTGTAGAGATCGACCCACGGACGGATGTAGTCGAGAACTTCTGGTGTGCCGTTACCATTCGAGACGTAGGAAGTAACAAGTTCGTATCGCTTTGCCACTTTGAAAATTTCCGCAGCCCACTCGCTCGTGATCAGAGGCTCGTTGTAGGTGCTTGTGACAATCTTTGCTCCATAGCGGAATGCGAGTGCAACGAAATCCTCGGGCGTAAGAAGGTCAGGCGGTGTAATGGCATTAGGATCGCGGAGAGCTTGCGATGTGACCCAATTCTGACAGTATGAGCAATGATAATCACAGCCGAGCATGCCGAAACTCATGGCAAGACTACCGGGTAGTGCATGGAAGAAAGGTTTCTTTTCAACAGGATCAAGCTGGAGAGAGCCGAAGTATCCCCAGGGCACATAGAGCTTGCCTCCGAGATTGAATCGGACACGGCAGATGCCATCCCGACCTTCACCGATAACACACCGATGCCCACAAGCAAAGCATTCTAACTTTCCGTCCGGAAGCTCACGGTAGAGCTTACCTTCTTTGGTGTGTTGGGCAAGAAGCTCTTTTAAGGTTAAAACTTGCGTTTCTGGCATGGAAGACCTTTACTTTACTATATATAATATAAACCAAATTATGAGGATGTCAAATTTGTAACCCTTGCGAAGGTTACAAAGGTTCAACGTTTGTCTTTTTCCTCTAACTATCTTACATTACATATGCTTCTCCCGAAGGGATCAATTCTGACTAAGCAGACGTAGCTATGGAAAAGACAATCATGAATCATTGTGCTCTGTGTGGTGTTGAAATCGAGCCGGAAGAGGAATTCTGTGAACGGTGTAAGGAGGAAAAAGACCTCGTCAAGTGCCCCATTTGCGGCAAGATTATCTGTGAGTGTGAGACGGGAGCAGGAGAGTGATCTCGTGCTTTCGATTTGCGATGGTTCGCCCGTGCTCACCACAGGTTTTTTGATTTTAGATTTTCGATTCTACGTCTTTGCCAGTTTCTCCAGGATTCTCAAATTCATTCTGTCCTCTTTGAGATCTTTCCCTTTTGGTGTTTCAAGGATTTTCGGAATCTCCTGTACTCGAGTATCAAGCATCAAGCATCTGAATCCTATTTCACCGATGGCTCCATTGCCAATATGCTCATGCCGATCCACACGAGAGCCTAACGGCTTCTTCGAGTCGTTGACATGAAATGCAACAAGTCTCTCTAAACCAACGATGTCATCAAACTCCTTCATTGTTCGTTCATATACCTCTTCAGTTCTGATGTCATATCCCGCTGCAAAGATATGGCACGTATCGATACAGACCGCCATTCGTTCTGGCTCATCAACACCATCGATGATTTCTCTGAGATGCTCAAATCGGTGTCCAACAGCAGATCCCTGACCTGCTGTTGTTTCAAGTACACTCTTTACCTGATATCCATTTGCTTGCTGGTGCACCCAGCTCAATGAGTCGACGATCATTCGAATTCCCTCCTTTTCTCCCGCACCCATGTGTGAACCGGGATGAAAGTTCAAATACTTGATACCAAGCATTTCGCATCGATTCAGCTCATCAAGGAGAGCCTCACGAGATTTACGGAGAATACTTCTGTCTTTTGCACACAAATTGATGAGATAGCTATCATGAGCGATGACATGTTTAATGCTTGACTTCGATGCAGTAGTTTTGTAGTTTGCGATGTCTTCGTCGGTCAGCGGCTTGGCACTCCACTGGTTTGAGTTCTTGGTGAAGACTTGAAGCACTCGACAACCAACACTCTCCGCTCGCTCGAATGCTTTGTGGATGCCGCCGGCGATGGACTCATGGGCGCCGATCAGAGGTTCGGAGTTCGTCCCGACCTTGTCGGGATGGGTTTTGAGATTGTGTTTCATGCGTCATTGAATATAAAAAGATTGGAATCAAGAGCAAAGAATGGAAATTGTAGAAAAGCTATTCAGAAAAAAGAAAAAGTTGATCGTTGGACTGATGTCTGGCACTTCAGTAGATGGAATTGATGCCTTGCTTGTTGAAGTGAAAGGTTCTGGATTGAGCACATCCTTCCGTCAGCTCGCTTTTCAAACATATCCTTATCCTGCTGGCTTTAAGGAATTGTTGTTCAAAAATTCTAATGTAACAACCGCTCGACTCGATGATATTACACGACTCAATGTCCTCATTGCAATGTTCTTCGCCGATGCTGCTCAGCGAGTTGCTCGAAAGGCTGGAAAGCGAATGAGTGAGATTGATCTCATTGGATCGCATGGTCAGACAATATACCATCTTCCAGAGTGGAAGAAGATGTTTGGCAAAAGCGTTAGAGCTACGTTACAACTTGGCAGTCCATCCGTGATAGCAAAACTTACAGGAGTAGTCACTATTGGAGACTTCCGTCTGGGGGATATAGCTGTTGGCGGCTCTGGCGCTCCGCTTGTACCGCTGTTCGATTACCTCACATTTCGCTCCGATCATGTGAACCGCGGTGTTTTGAACATTGGTGGGATTGCGAATATCACCATACTACCAAAACAGTGCTCGCTTCACGATGTGGTGGCTTTCGATACTGGTCCGGGTAACATGGTTATCGATCAACTCATGCTGGCGCTATTCAATAAGCCTTACGATAAAGATGGGATGGTTGCTCAACGTGGAAGGATCATTCCGTCTCTCTTGAGGTGGATGTATAAGCATCCTTATTTCAAAATCCCTCCACCAAAATCGACAGGACGAGAAATGTTTGGAGAGGAGTTCATTAAGAACGTTCTTCAAAAAGCAGGAAAAAGCAACAAGGAGGGCATCATCACAACAGCATCGGAGTTTACAGCATTAAGCATCTACCAACAGTATGTGAGGTTCATCCGAAAAAAAACAACATTCGGTGAACTCATTGTGAGTGGCGGAGGTGTCCATAACCGTTACATCATGGGTGCACTTCAGCGATACTTTCATCGCGTGAAAATTCTCACTACCGATCAAAAGAACCTTTCAGCGGATGCAAAGGAAGCACTCTGTTTTGCCCTGCTGGCAAATGAAACGGTTGCGGGACATCCGGGAAACGTCACCGGCGCAACTGGCGCTCGTAGACTAACACCTCTCGGTGTGATGTGCTTGCCGTGAACTCCAAAGCTAATAATCTCTTGTAAAAAAGTAGTAGAGAAAAACTGCACTCCCGGTAAGCTGGATTAATCGATACCAATGGAAGCGTTTCTCCTTGAGGTAATTCCAAACGAGTGTCGCCAATAGCATAACCAATGTGAACAGAACGAATAGTCCAATGGATTGCAACAAAGGAAGATTAATCCCGAGCACTGTCTGAACATTCATTTCAGGATTGGCAGCAGAACCATATAAAACAACGAGGTGCAGCACATAGACAAACAATGATTCCTTCCCAAAAACAGTCAAAAGAGGATTGACGCGAGTTCGTTTACGAGCCATATACCAGGCTCCACCAGTCAACAACATCAATGCTCCTAACCTAATCAAGAAATAATTCGGACTCGTATACCAGAAGTCATAAGTACGGTAAATACGAATAGGTAGTGCATCGAACATGATGCCACTAGCTATAAAGATCACTCCAAACAAAGTAAGATTTCGTATGAAGCGATGCGCTTGCTGCTTCTCCATTGCAACGAGAAACTCCCACGAAACAAGAACTCCGGCAAAGAGAAATCCTACAAACGGGAACAACGGAAACGGCGAACCGTGTGTACTATTGAATAACTGCGCAATGAATGAAGGCGTGTAACTGAGAAAATCAATATCCCAGACAATCGGGGTAAGGAAACAAACAGCAGCTGTTAGTGCGATCACTACACCATAAAAGCGCGCTTCCGTTTTGAAAAAAAAGACAAGCCCGTGAAGAGCAAGCAATCCAATCCCGATGCATGTTAGGACTTCGCACTGAAAAAGCTGAAGGGAGGTATCGGTTGTTCCCTCGATAATGATCTTTCGAATCGAAAAAAATGGGAGATTAAGAAAAAGTCCAAGCAATATGACAAAGAGCAATCGGCGAATTCGTCGAGCGAGTGGTGGACCCCAATGATGGTAATCCCCCCACCGTTTCCGCGTTGAGATGACAAAGGTTAATCCGGCTCCAAACAAGAAAGCAGGCGCACTCAAACCATGGAATAGCTCATGGAGCTGAAAGATCGGTGTTTGTTGAATCTCACTTGTCAGGACAGCGCGCAGAACATGTCCTTCCAACATGAAGAAAATAACAGCGCTGCGGTAAAGGTCTATGAAAAGATATCGCTGCTTTGGAAGAGCCGTGACTCCACTTGTCACTGGAGGCTGTGCACCAGCATTAGGCGCCAAGGACACAATTGATTGCCACCGTGTTTACGATATCGTTCACACTGCAGCCACGAGAGAGATCGAAGGCGGGCTTGCGAAGTCCCTGGACAATCGGTCCCAGTGCCTGCGCTCCTCCAAGTCGTTCAGCCAATTTGTAGCCAATGTTGCCAGCATTGAGGTCTGGAAAAATCAAAACGTTCGCATTGCCTTCAGGTGGACTTCCCGGCGCTTTCGAGCGAGCAACACTCGGCACAATCGCTGCATCGACTTGCAACTCTCCATCGACTACAAGGTTCGGTGCTTTCCGTCTTACAATCTCCGTGGCTTGCTGTACTTTTTCAACAAATGGATGACTGGCGCTACCCTTGGTGGAAAATGACAGCAGTGCCACACGTGGTTCTTCGCCAGTAAGCTTCCTGTGACTCTCCGCCGTCGTAAGAGCAATATCGGCAAGCTGCTCGACAGTCGGATCGGGGATGACTGCACCATCGGCAAAGGAGAACACCTTATGGGGAAATACCATCAGGAAGAAACTCGACACGACACCGATGCCCTCTTTCAATCCGATCACTTGAATACCTGCACGAAGAACATCAGCGGTTGTGGAGAGCGATCCAGCAACACTCCCGTCAGCCAAGCCTTCTCGCACCATCATTGCTCCAAAGTAAAGCGGATTTGTCATTGCCTTTTGGGCTTCTGTGAATTCGATGCCCTTACTCTTGCGAAGGTTAAAGAAGATATGGGAAAAATCACTGAGCTTGTCCGATGTTCTTGGATCAACAACCCGCAGCCCATTCAACTGTAGCTGCAGAGACTGAGCTTTGGTCCGAATGTGTTGTTCATCGCCTATCAACATTGGATGTGCAATATTTTCGTCAGCGACGATACGAGACGCCTTGAGCATTCGCTCATCCAGAGCGTCGGGCAAAACGACTGTCCGCTTTAATCGTCTCGCTTGTTCTTTGAGATGCGTGAGGAGTTGAGAAGGAACCATGGACTACTTCCGGTGTTCACGATCGAGTCGTTCAATCTCGACCTGCATGGCAACAATACGACGACGGAGATATTCGATGTATTGTTCTTTCGGTTTGTTGGCAAACTCGTGCCAATACGGTTGGAGGTCGATATCGTTGTTCATGATGGTCTCGAGAACGTAGGAATGTGATTTTGCCAATTCGATGTAGGAACGCTCCAACTCCTCATATTTCTCTTTGTAGTAAATCAACGGCTCATCAGCACGGCGCATATCCTGGTAAGCTATCACGATCACAGAAATAATAAGGAGCGAGAAGAAGAGGTACATCCAAATATTTGGTTGCATAGAATTCTCCGATGTTAATAGTAAAAGCTTATCATCTTTTTGCTTTGTTTGAAGGTGATCCATTATGTATTCCTTTGAACAGTGTGAAGAATAATGCAGTTGCAAATTCGCTTTTTTTTGAGAGAAAAGCAAGAATCTTTATCACACGCGGCAAGAAGTTAACGTGGATAAAAAGTACCGTTATCTTTGTACCAGATGTTTAACGCTCTGCCTTCTTGTCAAATTGATATAATCATTATGGTGTCCCCAACTCTTTATTTCTTAACTAAATTTCTGAATAACATTTGCTTTCCTTGACTATTTGTCAGCTTTTAGGTATCTTTAGTCAAACTTTTCAGAAAGAATTGACTTTTTCATATCATTTTTATGTTTGAGCAGAAAAAACAGGTTTACATCGAAACATACGGCTGCCGGATGAACGTCGCTGACTCAGAGGTAGTCCTTGCACTGTTGACGAATCAAGGCTACGAAGTCACCAACCGTATTACTGAAGCAGACATCGTTCTGGTCAATACTTGCAGCGTGCGTGAAAACGCTGAGCGGCGAGTCTACGGTAGGCTTGGAGCGTTTAAGCATTTGAAAAAAAAGAAACCCGAAGTCATCATTGGCGTTTTGGGCTGCATGGCTGAGCGATTACGCACAAAACTGATGGGAGAAAAAGCAAATGGCGTCGGTCAGATTGTCGATCTCATTGTGGGACCAGATGAATACCGCAAAGTGCCAGAGCTTGTTACCAAGGCATGGCAGGGGGAAAAAGGTATCGCAGTACAACTTTCAAGAGTGGAAACGTACGATGATATTACTCCACTGCGCACAGACGGTATTAGCGCATGGATTTCTGTGATGCGAGGGTGCGACAAGTTCTGCACGTTCTGCGTTGTGCCTTTTACCCGTGGGCGAGAACGAAGCCGCTCGCTTGAAAGCATTGTGAAAGAAGTGGCGGTTCTATCGTCTCGCGGATTCAAAGAAGTGACACTGCTTGGACAGAACGTTAACTCATATCGAGATGGTGAATATGATTTTGCTGATTTGCTAAAAGCAGTTGCTGAGATCGATCGATCGATCCGTGTTCGATTTACAACATCTCATCCACAGGATATGTCGGATAAACTCATTGAAACTATTGCAACATATCCAAATCTTTGCAAGTACATCCACTTGCCCGTGCAGTCGGGATCGGATCGCATCCTTGAACTAATGAACAGGACATACGACAGTGCTCACTATCTTCTACTTGTAGAAAAAATCAGGAGAGCGATACCGGATGTTTGTTTATCAACCGATATCATTGTTGGTTTTCCAACAGAGACAGAAGAAGATCATGAGCGAACATTAGAGTTGATGCAAGAAGTTCAATATGATGGTGCATTCATGTTCAAATATTCACCACGAGAACATACCCCTGCTTACAAAATGCATGATGGTATCTCTGATGAAGTGAAAACTCGTCGCATCAATGAGATCATACAGCTTCAGAATAGAATCTCGTACAAAAAAAATCAGCAACATGTTGGCGAAACCGTTCAGGTACTTGTCGAAGGTGAAAGCAAGAAGTCATCAAGTGAGTGGCATGGACGGACGGACGGTAATAAAACCGTCATCTTCCCTCGTAGAAACTTTACGATTGGTGATTACATCAACGTAACGATCCAGCGTGCGAATTCAGCGACATTATTTGGGATGGCGGAGGAGAATATTCCTAAGAACGTCGATGTAGAACTGCCTATTGAGGTTGCGGCATGAAAGTGATTGTAGATTTACGGTTGGCGATTTGCGATTGGAGGGTGTGGCGAAAAGTAATGATTGTCCTCGCTTTTGTCTTCGTTGTTAACTCACGCCTCTACACGCAAACGGGTGAGCTGCAAGCCTACATCGAAAAATTGGAGAGTGGCCAAACAGAAGAAGTCAAAAAAGCACTCCCCGACTTAGTCGCAAAATATCAGAACGATCCTGGGATTCTTTACCTGCAAGGACGATTAGCAACGGATGGTATCGAAGCTGTAAAATTCTACCAGAGCGTTGTCGATAATTTTCCCAAAAGCGACTGGGCGGACGACGCATTATACCGCATCCACCAATACTACTATGCACTCGGGCTTTATCGAACAGCAGACTTAAAGCTTCAGCAGTTGAAAAAAGAATACCCAAACTCTCCCTACGTTACGGGAAAGCCTGTTGTCAAGTTCCCGGAGAAAGATGAAGCAGTTGTTAATCTCCCACCGAAAGAAAGTCCGCTTCCTGTCGATACATCACAGTCCGAGGAAACAAACCCTGCCCCCACAAACGAGCCTTACACCTTACAAGTTGGTGCGTTTTCGACTGTTGCAAATGCTGAGAAACAGAAAAGTTTCTTTGAAGATTTGGGCTACGCTGTGGAAATCACTAACAAAGTCCGTGGCGGGCGGAGTTTATTCCTGGTGTGGGTTGGAAATTTTAAGACAGCAGACAGGGCACGAGAGTTTGGTAACGAGGTGAGGATAAAGTACAACATTGATTCAATTGTGGTTGAGAGGTATTGAGACGATGGATCAAGATCAATTTCAACAACAACACGATATTATTGGTGAATCAGTAGAAATCAAAGAGATTGTTGAGGTCATTCAACAAATTGCACCGACCGACATCACAGTCCTGATTACTGGCGAGAGCGGTGTTGGAAAGGAAGTCGTCGCCAAAGCAATTCATCATGCGAGCCAACGCACTCATAAGCCTATGATCTCAGTGAATGCAGGCGCTATTCCGGAAGGCATTATTGAGAGTGAATTGTTTGGCCATGAAAAGGGTGCTTTCACTGGTGCTAGTGAGACACGCAAGGGTTACTTCGAGCTCGCCGATGGCGGCACGATCTTTCTCGATGAAATTGGAGAGTTGCCCATTGGTACTCAAGTGAAGTTTTTACGAGTACTGGAGAGCGGTGAATTTATGCGTGTCGGTTCTGCAGTTCCAAAAAAAGTCAATGTACGGGTCATTGCAGCTACGAATAAAGATTTAGAGTCTGAAGTGCGCAATGGAAACTTTCGAACTGATTTGTTCTTCCGGCTCCGTTCCGTGAACATCCGCGTTCCTCCGCTCCGTGAACGTCGTGAGGATATCCCTCTCTTCGTCCATGAATTTACACGGCAAATCTCCGAGAAAAACAACATCACATTCGGAGGCATCACCGACGAGGCAATGGAAATGTTGAAGAATTACTTCTGGCCCGGCAACGTGCGTGAGTTGCGCAATGTGGTCGAGAGCATGCTCATCATCGAGCGGGGTAAACGGATCGATGCAAACAGTATCCAGAAATACCTTCGAGAGTTCCAAGATAATCATCGGAATTTACCAGTCTATACCCACAAGACACCCGAACAGGCTGAACGTGAACTGATCTATCGTGCACTGCTCGAGATGAAGAGTGACATCATGGAGCTCAAAACCATATTGACCCAGCGACAAGTACCCGCTGAGACTGTCGCACCACATTACGTTGAAGCAAACGTTGATACAGCAGACCACGAGACTGGAGAACGGTTCATTCCATTGGATGAGATGGAGCGCCGAATGATTATCAGTGCACTGGAACGATTCAATGGCAATCGCCGACTTGCTTCCAAAGCTTTGAATATTAGTGAACGAACGCTCTATCGGAAAATTAAAGAATATGCCCTGGACTAAAAGGTCCATGATAAAGGCGACCTGTCGCCTACTTCTGTTTGTTTTGATCCTGATCTTTGCAGGCTGTTATACGTTTACAGGTTCTTCGGTTCCTCCTCATCTCAAGACGATAGCAATCCCACTCTTTGACGACCAGAGCGGATCAGGTGAACCGGGACTTCGGGAAAATTTGACAAACAAACTTATTGATCGCTTCCGCCGCGACAATAGCCTTGGAGTAGCAGATCGATCAAACGCGGATTCAATCCTCGAAGGTGTTATTGTTTCCATGCCTGACGAGCCGTTGGTTGTTGCCCAAGGAGAAACAGTTACTAAACGGCGCATTACACTTACAGTAAAAGTAACGTATCAGGATATGAAACTAAAAAAGAGGGTTTATGAAAAGCAGTTTTCTAACTGGGGAGATTATGAAATCAGCGGCGGTGCACTTCAACGCCAGACGGGTATCGATGCAGCAATCGAAAAATTAACTGAGGATATTTTGATTGAGACCGTATCAGGGTGGTAAGAAGCAATTGTGATAGAACGAATTAATCGATAGAACATACATGCAAGATCTCATCATCGGCACATATTTCACTTCGTTAACAATTCTTTTCTTCTTTGGATCAAGTGGCTTCATCATGATTTATTATTACATGAAGCATCGTGATAAGAAAATCGAGAAAGCTGGGGAGCTTACACAATTTCCTCTCGTGACAATCCAATTGCCTGTTTACAATGAGTACTACGTCGTTGGACGACTGATTGATGCTGCATGTCAGATTGACTATCCCATAGACAAGTTGGGAATCCAGGTTTTGGATGATTCCACTGATGAAACAACCGAGATTATCGCTGAACGGGTCGCACACTACCGTGAGCAAGGTTTTGATATTGAACATATTCGAAGAGGATCACGTCAGGGTTTTAAAGCCGGTGCTCTCAGAGAAGGCTTAATGACAGCTCACGGCGAGTTCATTGCTATGTTCGATGCAGATTTCATCCCAAAACGCGAGTTCCTCTATCAGACGCTGCCGTATTTCTTCCTCGATGAAAAAATAGGCCTCATTCAAACTCGTTGGGAACATTTGAACAGTGATTATTCATTCTTAACACGGGTTCAGGCAATGGCATTAGATGGGCACTTCGTTATCGAACAAAGTGTTCGGAACAAAGCTGGCTTTTTCATCAACTTTAATGGCACAGGTGGTATCTGGAGGAAGGCATGCATCATTGATGCGGGCAACTGGGAATCTGATACACTCACAGAGGATTTAGACTTAAGCTACAGGGCGCAATTACGTGGGTGGAAGTTTAAATTCTTAAACGATGTCACCTCACCGGCAGAGCTACCCTCAGAAATAAACGCTCTCAAGTCTCAACAATTCCGATGGACAAAAGGCGCTATTGAAACTGCGCGTAAAATTCTTCCAAAGGTGTGGAAGTCCGATCTTCCATTGGAGAAAAAGATCAATGCGACCTTCCACCTTTCTGGCAATATTGTTTTTCCCTTTATCTTGATAGCGGGTATTTTAAATGTACCACTGATCTTCATCAAACATCAGGGTGGCTATGAATCGTACTTTACGATCATGGCGGGATTTGTTTTTGCTTTCATCGGGTCATTTCTCTTTTATCTCTATTCACAGAAAGATGTTTATCCTGACTGGCAGAAACGGATGTTACTGTTTCCATTGTTCTTGGCAGGGAGTATGGGATTAGCGGTTAATAACACAAGAGCAGTCGTTGAGGGGTTAATCAAGAAAAAATCTGAGTTCGTGCGCACACCCAAGTACTCCGTTATCAGTAGAAAAGATAACTGGCTCGATAAGAAGTACGCAATGATCAAAGTGAACTACACCGTCATCATCGAGGTAGTTCTGGCAATTTACTGTCTCTTTGGAGTCGCAGCTTCACTCTATTACGTGGAACTCGCAGCTGTCCCATTCCAGCTTCTTTTCTCGATGGGCTTTGGATTAGTAGGATGGCTTTCGGTTAAACATGCCTGGCTCGCCAGAAAGGTAGCACTCACGCGAAGGAGTATTTCATCAAGAAAACAACCACTTCATGTTTCATTCCAAAAGAAACTAGAGCATCAGTCATTGATTGAGGTTCCCTAATGGATTTAGTTCAGCTTGAATCTAAACTTTCCTCTTTCCCACGATCTCCTTTATCTGTACGACTTGCTAGCGAATATCTTAGTTTAGGCAGAATCGATCAAGCAAAAGAACTATGTCGTGCTGGCTTGGAAGAACATCCATCATATCCGACAGCACACCTGATACTCGCACGATGCTTTCAAGCAGAAAAGGATTACATTTCAGCGCTATTACATCTTCATCAAACACTTCATTATAATCCTGACGCCCAAACACTTAAAGCACTACGCGCAGACTGGGAGAACTTTGCGCTACAACAACTCCGCAGAAATGAATCCTCACCAACCGATCCCTTTGAAGATGTTGAGACATTGCATGAAGTTATTGAGGAGACTGAACATAAAACGTTTGAGGCAAAGACGATTCCTTCGACTGAGCAGGAAATAACACAAGATGCACCTGAAGAGTCTGTTGAGGGCTTAGAGACAATTTCTTTAACCGAACCTAAAATCGCTGCGGACACCGACCAAGAAGGTATCGAAGCAGAGATTACTCCTTCGACAATAGAAGAGATTGCGCAGGATTCATCTGAGAAGACTGCCGAGGATTTTGCGATAGCTTATCCGACAGAACCTGAGATCGTGGACACAACTGAACTCGAGACATCCGTTGCGTCAGTGCAGGAGTTAGAACAAGATTCTTCAGAAATACTGCATGCAAGTTCTGAAACCATCGCTCCTACCGAGCCTGAATTGGCAAGTCCCGTTGATGTTACGACAGTTTCTGCGCCGGTACAGGAAATATCACAACATTCATTGGAAACACCAGGTGAGAACGTAGAAAATCTCTCTCTGGATGAACCTGTGATCGGTTCAGTAAGTGAGACGAGTACTACACCACCCCAAGAACCTCAACCCCACTATGATCAATCTGTGGATTTGAGTGACGATAGCAGGATCGTTAGTAAAACACTTGCTGAAATTTACGCTATGCAGGGTGCATACAACGAGGCAATATTAACGTACCAACTATTGAAACACCAACAACCTCACAACGCAGATGAATACGACCAACGTATTCAAGAATTACAGCTTAAGCTTCAGTCAAAACCTCTTCAAGAAGATCAAAAATAAAAAAGCTCCATGGTACGGTAGTCGTTATGGAGCCATCTTCTCTTTATATGTTTTGGTCTAACAAAGAAAAGCTTATTTCAATGCAGCGATAAATTTTGCCAGGCTAGACTTTTTATTGGCAGCGTTGTTGCGGTGGATAATTCCTTTCGCCGCCATTTGATCCAATAACTTCATCGCTCGCTTCAGAGCAATCGCCGCTTTATCTTTTTCCTTCGCTTCACGAACCCGCTTGATTGCAGTTTTCATCATAGACAGATAGCGTCGATTGCGCTCGCGATGGCGAAGCGCCTTTCGTGCTTGTCGTTCTGCCGAGAGGTGTTGAGCCATTGTATTGAGTTCCTTCCAAAAGAATTGAAAAATGCACCACCAATATAAGTAAAATCCATGAGATGAGCAACCAGAAGTTACAGGTGCTTAGCAGCTTTTTCTTTGAAAACAAAAAAACTATCCAGAGAATAATCAGAAAATCACCCATAACACCAACAGGAGTATTGAGCTTTCCATAGACCAATCATCGATTTGCTTTCTTGAGCTTGGGGTATTATATTGAGTGTGAAATCCGTTAGGGGTGTCCCGCCTCAGGCTGGACTGAGAGAATACCCTGGGAACCTGATCTGGATCATACCAGCGTAGGGAAACGGAGTAACAACTTCTCGAACGCCGTTTTTCTGATTCTTCTACGCTGGATGGATCAGGAAAGCGGCGTTTGTATTTTAGAGACTTTTATGAAAGGATTTGCAATGAAAACGATTCTAACATTGATTTCACTCTATCTGATTTGTAGTGTACATTTATCCGTTGCTCAACAAAACCAAGATAGTCCTGCCGATACGACAACGTACTATTTATCACCTGTAATCATCACAGCCACTCAAGCAACCGAGCGCGAATCGCCTGTGACATTTTCCAATCTTACTCAGCAAGAACTCTCGGAGCGATACTCTACTCAAGATATACCGGTCCTACTCTCAGAGCTTCCTTCAATCACATACTACTCGGAGAACGGCAACGGCATCGGCTACAATTACATCAACCTGCGTGGATTTGATCAGCGTCGGCTTTCGGTAATGATCAACGGTGTTCCTCAAAACGATCCGGAAGATCATAATGTGTATTGGATAGATTTCCCCGATCTTATTGCAAGCACTGGCATCGTTCAAGTGCAACGTGGTGCCGGAAGTGCATTCTACGGACCTCCAGCAATCGGCGGCTCGATTAATCTAACCACGAACCCCTTCAGCCGTAAGCCGGGAATCACGCTGGAAACGATGCTTGGATTTCAGGAGTTTGGAGATGATGAAAGAACGCTTTCACTCAACACAAGAAAGTATACGGCAACCATTAACTCAGGATTGATCGAACAGCAATACATGGTGTATGGGAGACTCGGAAAAATTCTGAGCAACGGATACCGTGAAAATTCCTGGGTGGATTTCAACTCGTATTTCCTTGGTGCAGTCCGTTTTGATAAAGAGATGATGACACGCATTCATATTTTCGGCGGTCCTATCGCAGATGGCCTCGCATACTATGGTCTTCCAAAGTTTGTTAACGATAATAAAACTTTTCGCCGACAAAACCTCGTCTACTGGGAAGTTGATTCGACTGGCAAAGGATATGGCTACACCCAGGCGCGAAGAACACAAGAGATCGAAAACTTCTCACAGCCTCACTACGAGCTCTTGAATGAGTGGCAGCTTTCCCCTACAACTACTCTCCATAACACGATATTTTACTATACCGGCGATGGCTTCTTTGATTATGATGCCTCATGGGCAGATACATCACTACTAAGAATCGGTTATGCTTATGGAATTCCAACCTCTCAGAATCCAACCAACACGCTGGTACGTGCTTTTGTCGGCAACAAGCAATGGGGATGGCTGCCGAGAATAGAATATGATCATGGCGATGGCAGCCTCACATTGGGTGCTGAGCTGCGCATCCACCGATCAACCCATTGGGGTAAAATCCAATTTGCCGAAGGACTTCCGACCAATTTTGATCCTGATTATCACTTCTATGAATACAACGGTGAGAAGGATATTCTTTCTGCCTATGCTCACGAGCTTTATCGACTGGCAGAGAACACCACATTGATGGCTGACTTACAGCTTGTGAGAAATCGCTATGGAATCAAGAATGAAAAATATCTGAACAACACATTCAGCCTGCCATATATCTTCGTCAACCCAAGAGTTGGCTTGAACTATAACATTACGGACGAATGGAATGCTTATCTCTCCCTTGCGTATACATCACGGGAGCCACGACTTCGCAACTTATATGCTGCTGAAGATTCGTACTTCGGAGCAACGCCACAGTTCAAAGCTGACACGACAGGTGGAGTAGTGAAATACGACTTTGGTGAGCCGCTTGCCAAGCCAGAGCATCTGCTTGATCTCGAAGCCGGTGCTGGCTTCCGTAATTCCATCGCTCGTCTTTCTGCAAATGTGTTTTGGATGGAATTTACTGATGAACTGGTAAAAAGCGGTCAAGTGGATATCTTTGGACAGCCAGTGACTGGCAATGCAGAACGGACTCGACACATCGGTGTAGAGCTTGATGGATCTTTCAACATCGTCGAAGCATTGACACTCAGCGGTAATTTTTCGCTTTCTCAGAATGAACTCGTCAAGCATCGTGTATACTTGGAATCAGCAGACTCCGCTGGAAACACAATTGTTGTCCCTACCAGCCTGGATGGCAATCCGATTGCAGGTTTTCCAAATGCACTTGGCAATGTGCGGGTAACGTATCGTCAACATCCAATAACGCTTTCCGTGCTTGCAAAATATGTTGGAGCTTTCTATACTGATAATTTCAAAAATGAAGACAACAAAAACGATGCCTACACAGTGTTAAACGCTGAGATCATCTATCAAACACCCGAGATAGCTGGAACGACCTTCACACTACGTGGAGAAGTTCGGAATATCTTTAACAACCTCTACTTTATGAGCGGTGAAGGGAATGCATTCTTCCCTGCAGCGGAACGGAATTATCTCGTTGGCATAACCGCAAACTTGTAAGACCCATGCACGCCCTCATCATAGCGAATGGAAGATCCCCTTCTCCTCAACTTGTTCGTAAGCTTCTTAAGCATGCCGACTTGATCGTGTGTGCAGATGGAGGAGCAAACCATGCCCGAAGGCTGAAAATCAAGCCGGACGTCATCCTTGGCGACATGGATTCAGTCACATCTCCCACAAAAGCTTTTTTCAAATCCATCCCACAGTTGTTCATCGAAGACGAGAACAGCACCGATCTGGAGAAAGCGATTGAATTCTGTATCCAGCGAAAAGCAGCATCCATTGATGTCATCGGCTGGTCGGGCGATCGGATTGATCACACAACTGGGAGTCTTGGCTGTTTCAAAAAATATGGAAGCAACGTAAGACTGCGCTTAGTGGATTCCGTTGGAGAAGTAACCTTGATTCAAAAACGGAGCCGCTTCAAAACGAGAAAAGGTGAGCGGCTTTCCTTGATTCCCTTAGAGCGATGCAGCGGCGTTACAACAAAGAACTTAAAATATGGCTTGCAGAACGAAACGCTTGAGCTTGGCGTGCGAGAGGGAATTAGTAATGAAGCAACAGCATCGATGGTTACCATTACAGTGAAAAAAGGAACGCTCCTGCTCTATCGAATTAATCAGTGATCCACGATGCTGGATACTAACTACTAACCAGTAACTACTCACAACTCAGAACCAATGATTAATCTCTCCTTCATCGACATCTTCATTATTCTCTTTTACTTTGCGGCAGTTCTCTATATCGGCTTTCGATCAGCAAGGAAAACCACCAGGTCCGAAGAAGATTATCTCTTAGCGGGACGCTCGCTGACGCTTCCTGTGTTTGTGATGACGCTGGTCTCAACATGGTATGGCGGTATTTTAGGTGTGGGAGAGTTTTCATACCGGCATGGTATCTCAAATTGGGTTGTGCAGGGGCTGCCTTATTATGTTTTCGCTGCAGTCTTCGCATTCTTCCTTGCAAAGAAAATCCGAGCAACAAACCTGTACTCGATCCCGGATAAACTCGCACACGCCTACGACAACAAAACAGCACTGCTTGGCTCAGTTCTCACGTTCATTCTGATGACGCCGGCACCATATATTCTGATGCTCAGCGTTTTTCTCCAAATGCTTTTTGGATGGAGTATGCTCCTGAGCGTCATAGTAACTGCGATTGTAATACTTCCCTACTTGTATTTTGGTGGATTTCGTTCCGATGTCCAGACTGATGTTCTTGAATTCATCCTGATGTTCCTTGGCTTTCTTATCATTATTCCTTTTTGCATTACGAGTTACGGAGGATTTGAGTATCTGCAATCGAGCCTCCCACCGCTGCACTTGGCATGGCATGGCGGGCATTCCATCCAGTACATCCTTGTCTGGTTTTTCATAGCACTCTGGACGTTAGTCGATCCTGCATTTCATCAACGGTGCTACGCAGCAAAGGACGGCACGACGGCGCAAAAGGGGATTCTCGTTTCAATTATCTTCTGGTTCATCTTTGATTGTATGACAGCAACGGCAGGACTGTATGCTCGTGCCGCACTTCCAAATCTTCAGAATCCAATCGCAGCATACCCAATGCTTGCGGAAACCATTCTTCCACCCGTTGCCAAAGGATTGTTTTACGTCGGCATGCTCGCAACGATTATGTCGACGTTGAACACTTTAGCATTTGTCTCAGCACAAACGTTGGGAAGAGATGTAGCGATGCGGTTAGAGGTTAGAGGATTGAGTAATACCCTCACCCCTGCATCCCCTCTCCCAAATTTGGGAGAGGGGAACAAGAGGGGAGAGGGTTACTCACATCTCGAACCTGCAAACTCAAACCAGTCTTTAACAAAGTATACGCAACTCGGTTTGATTGTCTCTTTCGTATTTTCTGCTCTTCTCGGACTTGCCATCCCCAGCGTCATCAAACTCTGGTACACGATTGGGACGGTTGTGATTCCAGGCTTGCTTGTGCCGTTAATGGCAAGTTACTTTGAGCGATTGAAAATCTCGGCACGCTATGCATTTCTCTCGATGCTGCTCGGCTGGCTAACATCTCTGGGGTGGCTTATTGCTGGACATGTGAATGGAGCAACAGGAAATTATCCCCTTGGGATTGAGCCGATGTATCCGGGATTGGCGGTTAGTTTGATTCTGTGGGGAGTGGGAAGATTGCGAGAGTGCCGCAATTTGGGTGAGGGCGCTTTTTGCCCGAATCGTTTTTTGCTGTTGTTAGGCGGCGTTTTGCTTAGTAGTTCATTCATCGTAATGTTGTGACACTGTTGAAACGCGCTTAAGATAATCAACGACACGAGTGATAATCGGGCGTGCAAGTTCGAACTTCTTCATAGGCCCGTATCGGTCTTTTGACTCCTGCATATAGAAGAAGCCCGCTACTGTTTCACCAGGAACGAAACTGTCATTCTGTAATCTACCGACTACAAAAAGAAGCCACTCGCTTTCCGGTCCACGTTCCCTCTCTTCAATTGTGCCAGTTTTGTAAATGGCAACGAATGGTGATTGAACTAGATTCCTCAATGAATCAGCTGTACCTCGCACTCCAACAAGCCTCATAGGTGTGATCAGGTTGTCATAGCGCCATTGTCTATTATCCATTGGTGGGTGTAAGAGAGGAAACGCGCGCGGATTTTCTTCCACATTATCTAACTCCAAGGTTGCAGTTACTGCTCTACCAGTCGCAACACGGGCAGCAGATTGGGCCATGATTACGTTGTTCCATCGGCACTGGCCTGCCCCGAGTAAGAAAGTAATCAAATCGCGACGCAGAAGTTGGGAAGTTTCTCCAAAGTGAAGTAATACTGGCTCGGGAACGACGTTATCTAGATACATTGACTCTAAGCTATCAATGACGGGCAGATTCATCCTATGCAAGGAAGGGAAGAAGTCAGCAACAGATCGATTCAACATTAATTTGTAACTGGTTGAGAGACCTGCCCCGAAGGCGGAAGAAAGCCCCTTAAAAAGGAAGGTACTGTCCATGCTCGATTGAGTACGGAGACCAGTAATTCGAGTACCGTCCCAAACAAAGGGCGACATGCGGGCGTTGTACATATTGATTGAGTATGTTCTGTTACCATATATTATCCTGTTTCCTGTTCCTTCCTGGTTGAGTACTCTGGTCCAGTCACTCCTATCCGTGAGCATTCCGAGGACCCCTATCATGCCTATGTAATAGTCTCTCGAATGGATGATAAAATCATGGGCGTTGATCGAGGACTGTTCACTATTGCAATCCCAAATCGCTTCTAGCTCATGACTTCCAACTCGCACATGAGGATGTCGGTACTCACGGTTTCCAGTTTCGTGACCTGTGGTATTATCCGCAATATTTGAAACAGAGATCCTCGACACGTCAACCTCTGGCCACAACATCGTTGCTAATGAAGCCAACACGAGCGGTTTGATAGTTGAACCAATGGGATGATTCGTGAAATTATGATTGTTGACCAGCCGCATTTGCTCAGTAGGTGTTGCCCGTACTAGTTTTTCCTCAAAATCGAATTGGTTTGGACTAATGAAGGGCCACGATGGAATGGCAAGCAATTTGCCTGAAAAAGCATCGATTAATGTCACTGCGAGCTTGCGAGTGGAGAGAGGTTCATTATCTGAGTACTGTGGATATCTGCTTGCAAACGCAGCTATCTCATTTTGTAGAGAAGTGTGTAGTGACAAGTTGAGCGAAATAGCCAAGGTATCAGGTCGGTGTGGGAGTTCGTCCATGCTTTTCGCCAAAGCGTACGAGAGCGGGAACACTTCGCCTTCTGGAAACAGCCGACGGGTCCTGCCATTTCTCCATTGTGTAAAAGCGAAGATGGGATGTTGTATTCCTAAGTAGTAAAATGTGGTCAGCCTATAACGAGATTGTACTTGGTGGGATGGTCTTTGCTTTCTTGCCAAGGAAATAATATCGAATGGATTTAACCTCACCGGTGAGGTCACCCTAGACCCGTTAACCGAAATCTCCCAGTCTCCTATTTTTCGTTCAAGGAATAGCTCCTCACCTCTGCGGATCAACTCAAAGAATGCATCGTTACGTCCTGGATCAGTGATCTGCACTGCCCTTGTCGTAATTAATGGTGGTGACTCGCCCAAAGAAATCTTCTCAGCATGTCCTCTATCGCGGAGACTGATTCTGAACGATCCCCCCAATCCACTGATAGTAGGTGCGGCAGGATCCGACCTCGAAAGGATTATTCCGGTCCAGATCGAATCGATTCTGAACGGAGAACGAAGTCTAAAATAATTTCGGTTGACTGCGACGACCGTATCTCCTTTCGTCGGGTGGACTGCGAGATAAATCAGGTTATTGTTAGCATCGTACTTGTTGGCTTTTTCGTTAAATTGCGCAATGAGAGCATCGATTCCCGGAATGGCGAAGCTGCCCGCGCGTCGCAACAAATTCTCACCGACCAATTTCCAGCGTGTGGCACGCTCCGGGTTATCAATGTCAGGCAGAGATTCTTTAAGGCCGGGGTAGGTGCTGCGGAAGTCATGGTCTTTTCTATAATCGTCTTTAGCAGCAACATTAATGATAGAGAAGGTGAGAGCCACAAACCAGAAAATGATCAGGATGATCACAAAGAAAACGACCTTGCGTACGATGGGGTTCCCCGGAAGTGCAACACCTGTGCTCGTATGTACCCCTTTGGATAGAAGAACTGAGAGAAGAAGCAAAAGCAAACATCCTTGCACAAGATCTGATCCAGAGTGAAGTGAAAGTAACGGTATGTTTTGACCCGTGAAGGGAGCCAAGCCAACATTGGTACTTGCCATGTACAAACAATTAGCCACGAAGAAAGATGCAATTGCGATCAACGTTAGTAGACGATGCTGGTAGTCGATTGGAAAATGCAAGGCAGCAAAGCAAACAACAATAGCTAGGGTTAAATACAACAATACAACTGACAGCGCCGCAAAGGAGCCGTGTTCTGCAAGCAAGTAAGTTGAGAAAACGCAATCTGAAGATGAGGTCGCATAAGTCATTCCTATGTCAGACGGAGGCGCTTTTCCGTATCCTCTCGCGCTATCAGCACCTTCGGACGCATACAACTTCATCTGCCAATCTTGATGCGAGTTTCTGAGCAGCATATCCAGATTGAAGTTTCTATCTTCCTCACGAGCGAGAAGAATAGACTCTTCTGTGTCAGTGAAGCTCGCTAAACGGTAATGGAGCGATTCAAGATTACGAGGATTTATTACTTGGCTCCTCCACTCGAGTTGTGAGAGAAGCGCCACGAGCAGAACGAAACTGATGATTCCAGCTAAAACCAAAGGTAATCGTGAACTGATGTAGATACGTCCGTCAGAGACGATGTTGTTGATTGATTGGCGATTCCAGAAAAGACACAACAACGGGAATGTTACCAAAGACGGAGTATAGATTATGAACCCCCGATCACCTATGATAACCACGACCGCCACTATTCCAACGACGATAATCAAAAAGCCCATGGTATAATCGATAACGCTGGCATTAGCGACGATTCGTTTGGACACTGAGAGAAGGGCTACTATCATGAAGACGTGCGTTGCGATATTCACGCGGCCGAAGAATGATTCACCAATACCAAAAAAATGGGCGACAAGGACCCACGCAAGGATAACAGCGGCCCACCCAAGGTAGATTCTCCACTTGCGCATCAGAATCCAAACTAGACTGCAGACGAAAAGTAATACCCCAATCATGATCCAATGAAACCATTCGACTTCAGAGGCTTCCTGAATGAGTTTTTGGAAATGGATGTGCCATGAGAAGATTGCAACTGCCCCAATGGCCGATGTCAGTAATACAATGGTTTTATGTTTCCTGAGAACGGCAATGGTTTTGCTAAACAAACCTTCTATGTGATCTCGGCAACACCAACGTGTGACTATGAACAATAATGGGATCAAGAGCAGGCCAAGTAGGCTCAGATCGAGGCTCTTTCTAAAGACTTCCAATACCTCACGCGGTGTCGCATCTTCTGGAGCCAATAAGCTTGCCCGATACGATAAGACAAGGCGCACTGTAAGTATCGTGAGCATTACTCCCCAAACCACGACCCAACCAACATCGAGCCTCGGACGGGAGTACTTCTCTGTAAAATGAAGCCAAGTAACTAATAGAGTCAAAATCAAAAGAAACAAGGTTGCTGTAACTCCAATATTGTACAGCTGGCTACTAATCAATGGGAGAGTTGCGAAAGTGTTTACAGACCCTAGAGAGAGGATTGCTCCACGTTGGAAGTCCCCTAGCCTAATAACACCGCCCAATGGAAAAGCTCTGACACTCCTGCCATCAGTTATTTCGATGGTGTCTCTTGCCCGATTCAGAACACACTTCGCGTACAGTGGATTTGTTGATTGTCCGAGGCTTATCCGATAGCCATCTCTAGGGATGAAATCATCGGTGGTGGTTGTGATAAAATATTGGTCAGGCTTTGGAGGCAGCGGCCAGCGATAGGGTTTTTCAAACCGGACTTCGAGGACATTGCCCAAGTAGCTATCGTTTGATAACGTATCTGTAAGAACAAGGGAGAGCTTATCGCTTGCCCCAAGCCCACACTCGACATGGGTAGAAAAAGGAATTTCTATTACCCTGTTGGCACTTTCTCGGGTAAGGCGTGAAGAGTTCTTGTATAACGTAATATTGGACTCTTCTAGCAAAGAATCAGCAATGAGCAGGCCTATCCTGGATAGAATGTCATTTCTTTTCTCGCGTACGAAAGTAATGCCTCGAAAGATATTCCATAAAGTTGAGTTAATACGCTGAGATACTTCTTTTTCTCTTTGAGCCCACAAACTCATCATTACGCTCAGCTTGCGGCCTTCTCTCAGCGCGCTTTTTGAAAACACCGTATCACGTATTTCGTAATTTGCCAGCCCATTTCTGAAGACACCTTGTGTATAATAGTATTTGTTTTGGACTCTACCCCACCACGTTGTGTCAACTACCCATCTGAGACGGAAAAAAAGCGGGCCGCTCTCCCTGTAGATATAAGCAGAGAAGGTATCTCCTGGAGCCAGCCACATTTGTTGAGAGATGTTTACGCATGAATCATCGAGTCTCAAGGGTTGGCTGCGAATCTCATGTTCAACCAACCATTTCGTCGCTCTGAGAGTACTAGGGCCAAAGAGAGGTGTTAGTCTTATCCGATCGTTGTTACTTAGGACTTGGTGAGGAAAGGAATTCTCAAAACCCTCTCCACTGAAAGTAATTGAACTATCCGGATCTACATAGTAACCCAAGTGTACAATTCGTCGTTGCTCCTCCAGCGACAACCTTGGTGTCCCGTTGTCGCCCAATCCAATGAAATAAGTTATCATCCAAACGAGTAATCCGCACGTGAACCAAGAATATGCTATGAAGAAGTACTTTGATACTCCGACTAATGTCTCTTGGCTACTTCTCGATATCAGAAGAGCTAACGCAAAAGTCAAAGTAAGCTGAGGTATGATGAAGAATTCCATTCCCAGTTCTTGTTAAATCTAATAAACTATTATCATGCTACTTTGAATAACTTCCCATACTTATCAAGACCTATGTAATATGGAGCTAAGTCAACTGAACTGATATCTCTTAGCCGTCTCAGTAAGACTTGGAACAGATGCGCAATATGATGTTTCTCTTGGGACTTCCCCAGTAATGTCTCTAGTTCATTCACTGCTCGTGCAGTCGTATCAACCTCATTGAGAACAACATCAAAACCACGATATGATCTGAGCTTATCTGCAATAGAGTAGATGTTAGCAAGCATGACTTCTCTTTTCTCTGAATGTTTGTTAAGTGTAGCCCCCCAAAGATGAAATAGTGCGTACGTGGAGAGAAAGCTGACGATAGCAGCTTGCTCAGGGTTATCCGTCTGGGCGAGCACATACCCTTCGCCTTGTTCTAAATAGACAGCAAGGCTTTCTACCTTGTGTAGGTCTTCCATGCGGCTATTCAATTCTTCCTGTTGGCGGCGAATGTTACCATATTCCTGTTCGAGCTTACTGACTTTAGTAACGAGCTGGTTATTCACATCCTGTAATTCTCGCAGCTGGTTCTTCGTTTGGTTCAGTTCTTCTGAAGTCGCTAATAACTTGTCTCTGGTCGCTGAGGATTGATGTTTTGCTTTAGATAATTGATCGTTAAGCGAAACCAACACCACTGGAATCTCGTTTAGCCAGGTTGCATGTGCATCATTCGAAAACAGATTGGCTGGGAAACGATCCTGGGCAATAAAGCTATCCAATTTCCTAAGACATTCTTTGGCGGAGGTTCCTAAGCTTAGAAGCAGCTTAGCTTCATCAGACTGAAGTCCATCTACACCATATTCTTCCAAGGTGTTAGTGTGGAGTTCGGTGAACAATGACTCCAATTGCTCGTGGAGATTAATCAAAAAGGTCTCTTGGCGTTTCTCATACGTTGTGAAAATTTGGTAAAGCTTTTCTATGTTAGCTTGTGAGGATATGATCTTCTGAATCTTGTTCTCTGCGACAATTGGACGAGTCCTGTTTACCCCAGTGAGACGCTGCTCAAAATGCCCCGAAGAGACATCATCGACGTTTGGAATCTGGGGCTTCTTCCTTCGATATAGGAGTGGTATGAGACGTTGGATAAAAGAAAGGCGCCACGGCGAAACGAATCCTAAGAGTAATGAAAACGCAGCAACAATAAGTAACATGAGAACATCCGTCTTCTTCACTTCAACAACGTCTGTTTTTTCAATGAGAATTGGTTTAGGTGGCATCTTTCGCATTGAGCGGGAGACCCAGTTGCTTTCTGTGACCCGTTCCTGGATGATCCAAAGGGATTTACCATCTTTATCCGCATACATTATGGAACGAATAGAGTCTTGCTCCTCGATCCGGGACTCTATCCATTTGTGCCATGAATCCACCCACTTGTGTGCGGTTGCTTCCTTGTTGAAGATGTTCGTTAGATTCGGATCTCGGTACGGAAGGTTCAATATTTTGTCTGTCGGGATATCTGCAGATTTTGCCCATGTCTCCTTCTTGACAAAAGCATACTCGGCATAGAAGTCAGGCCTCATCAGAATCTGAACAGCAACAGAATCCTTACTACGAATGCGAACATACATCTCAATGTTCGGGAATCTCGGTTTAGCCCACGTAGTGTCAGGATACTCAAGGCGCAGTTTCTCAAGGAATTTTGCCCACTTATCTTGGTAGGAAAAATCGCCGCTTACAATCGAAGAAATCAGCTGCTTCCATCGAGGATTATTCAGTGCTGTATTCGGGATGTCCCACTTCCCGTTGTTTATGGTTGCGATTGTTGGTTGTTGGTCAGCTCGAGAGACCCAGAGATAAACATTGGTCTCGCTCATAAAATTGTAGAGGATGGGGCTGCCTTCGTCTTGACTCGCTCTACAAACGTTCCCGATAGCCAAGAATAGAATTAATACTACCAGCTTGGTGATTTGCATCTCGAACTCCTTTCTGCTACTGCATCGGTTTTAACACTTCCGGCCAGACCTTATAGTAGATTGACTCTTGAATGTCTCCGTATGTTGCAAGCTTATCCACGAGAATATCGTTCACATAAATCTTCCGATTTGGCCGGTCATATCTGAATGTAAACTCGCTGCCTTCAAATGTCTTGATGATCGCCGTATAGCCATCAAACAGGCCTGGCGATTCACCGTTGGTATACAAACGTGACGAATAGAATAGAAGGGCCTCGGACTTAGCGGGGAAACTTACCTGACTGCTTGATCTAGCGCTATTTATTTCTGACATGTTGAACATTTTGAAACTTTGCTCAGACCCAAACGGAGTGACACGGGAAAGCATACCAAATGTACCCATCAGTTCGTCATCATTGGTCAGTTTTGCTTTCGAACGGGCGTAGCTAACTGCACCCTTACAACAAGCCTCCTTGGCAATCGGACCGTCCAAGCAAAGCATGTTCGTTTCCCATGGGAAGTCAAATTCAGACAACTTACTGCGAATCGCCGATCGGATAGGAGCGAGCTGAGCTGCTTGTCCCAAGATAACTACGAATGTGCACCTATGATCGAAGAGGTCCTTGCCTGCAGACCTAACCTTGGAAGTATAGCGAGCATCTCGAGCCGCGTACATTTGAACTAATTGCGAAAGAAGTTCTGAGACATTTTCTTGCACATATTTCTCAATTGCAATAGATAGGTCACATTGTATCTGTTTCAGCCTATTTGACTTGTAAAAAATTTGCCACCACCATCTGCGCAGTCCCCGCGGTAAATAATCTGGCAGAGATAGAAAACCTTGGTCAGTTAGCTCATCCAAAAGTGCCTGGAACTTGTCAGCGTTATTGTCTTGCCAATTCGGATCAGTTAGTTGACAGATCTTGGAGAGAATTCTGTTTGTAATTGTCTGGTCAGATTGCAAACCCACATAATGTTTTTCTGTGATAGAACGCTTGATTCTTTCTATCAGGGTTTCTAAGGCTACTATGGCCTCGGACCAAGGTGTCGGAATGGTCGGCTCCTTTTCAAGGAATGAGAATCGCACACTCTTTCCCAGGGTCGATTCGATCCTTGGTCGAAAATGTATAAACTGTTTGTTGAAGTATTCAGCTAAAATGTAACTCAGTCGATTTCCTCCATCACTCTTGCCAACGACTGCCAAGCGTACCAGATTTTGTGGGCTTTGAGAGTTGAGTGGTGGCTTCACTTCAATAGCACTCAAGTCGGTAGTGCCACGTCCAATGTCAATAGAAACAATTCTCAAGTAATCCTTGTCCTTCCTGTTCCTGATTCTGCCTTTGAATTCGCTGACCTCCGTGAGATCGGTATTTCGAGGAAGGTCAAGCACGAAGTACACAGCAGCATCTGACTCGCTTACTGCCCTTACGGTTTTCACGCCACTGTTCGTTTGCAGGAATGAGCAGAGGCTTTCCACATGAGGTAAGCTATATACATTCGGAACTGTCAGCAAAAGCTCAATGCTTGAAGGGTCGACGTTTTGCAATTCGGGAGACAACAGCACAAGATTACGCACAATCTGCGCAGTGAGATGCTGTATCAGTACCTCGGGGTTATGCTTCACCTTTATTCCACCGCCTTGTGGTTCCACTTCCGGGATGATTTCTTGGGCACCATATTGGAATGGGATTTTAGGATTGGGCATCATTCCTCCAAGTACCCATGTGTTCGGTGCAGCGAAAAGACCAAAGAGCGATTCATCGTAACCAGGGAGTTTCGTTCCGTTCTTATGGATGAAATCTAATTTTGCATGATTGAGCGATAGGCTTGAAGGCTGTTTCCTGTCGCGAATGAATATCCGTGTTCTCAGGCGTGGACTTTTCTTCTGAAGATTCTCAACTTCTTCCATCAGGTATTCAGGATCTTGTCCGAGCAAGGTCTTTGCATGTGCTTGCAAGTCCACCATATCGAACTTAGAATAGTCCTTCTCTTCAAAGTAAGCAGACATTGACTCAGACCCCAAATCGAGCGCTACATAGTAGGAGATTTCGTTTGTCCTTTGCTTTTCCGTTTTGTCTGAATTGGCTTCCTGCATATAATCCCTCTAATGTCAATTAGTTCCTTTTGGATATTCGACGTGGAGTTGTGACTCAGAATGGGCCTGCCGAAAAAGCAAAGCAACAACTGTTGGCCCGCTTGGTAGATTAGTCCAGAGAGCATTAACTCGCTTCTTATTATGTGGTAGTCTAATCACTGTTGAATCGCTTCCCTCATCTTGCCATTTGCAGAGACCTTGATTGGTGGTCTTTATAAGTAACGAAGCATGTCGGTAGAAAAGTCTCTGTATCAATTGGGGAGGTAAGAGCACGGAGAAGACTTCTAAGTTTGTTTGTGGTGCAATGGTGATTGCCTGGGTCAGGACTGTATTCCGTCGAATTCGAATTGGTTTCACAAGTCCAGGGAGTTCAAGAAATACATGGGTTGCGAAGAATCTGAAGTAGATTGTATAAATTATGGTGGTCAACAGCAGTATTGAAATTGTGGCAGTGGACAACGTGAACAGGAAGAACTCTATCGTGCATCGGAAAGGCTTAGGCAACGTGAGTGAATGGTCAACGACGAACTGCATATTTCTCGTTCCCAGCAACGCGTCCAATTGATGCAGTGGAACCTGGAATGCGATATTAACCTCCCTCGTATCACAGGAGAGAGTGTCAGAATACTTAAAGGGAGTCTCAGCTGAGGGGATAAATGGCTGTACAGATGAGGTCGTATTGCGCGTGAAATTGAAGTGAACAGTCATCTCGGTCGGATGAAATGAGTTAATCCAAGTCAAAAAAGTTTCTTCAAATGAGTAGCTCAATATCCCTTCTGAATTCGTTTTTTTCTCGTTGACCCATCTGACCCTCATATCGGCGAAGGGACGTATTGATCTTGACTCGCCTTGAAGTTTCAGGAGATTAGCTGCAATAACTTCGTACGCTTCGAGATATATGGTTTGACTTGGTTGATTGGGCAAATGATACCTCAGTTGCCAAGCCCACCGTCTTTCCCCCTGTGCATCATAAAACCCGTAGTCGCGGTCAATATCACGGACAATTCTCTTTGCTTGCTCAAAACTTGCTGAGTTGGACCATCGTTCGGCCATTATTAGCTCCTCAGCAAGAGAGCTTTCGTTGGTTTCTGCATCGTGAATGAATATGAGGAACGTACGGTTTGCGGTCGTATTTAGTGAATCTGGTCGGGATGCCGATAATCCTAACTGCTTCGCCCAGCCAAGAACTGTCAATTCGAAAAAACGATTCGGATACAATCGTGCTGTTAAGTACTGGGGTGATACTAACCTCTCCCTCAAGATGATGGTATGAACAAAGTCTTTCTGGAAATCATAACCCTTGAGTCGCAAATATGCTGGCGAAGAGTCCTTCTCCACGATTCCGAAAGTATGCATGGTGATGAAATCTCGATTGAGATCAAGAGGCGGTATATTCTCGCCGAAACCCAAACGAAAAAGTCGATTGCTTAGTGTATCAAACAAAATATTTCGAAGCGCATTAGCCTTCGCCTTTGTGGACAGCATTGAACCGGAAGCATCTACAAGAAGTATGTAATGATTCGGGTGTTCTTCAACGATGATGTCCTGAGAACGGGCTCCTTCGGACTCAAGAAAGATAGAAACAAACCAAAATATCAGTAACGTTTGCCTCCATCCGTTCGCTCTCGGAATATATGTCTGTGTCATCATGAATGCTTGATTTACGCTTGTAATTGATTGATCATCTGGTGTCGAATCTTCTGTGCTGGAGCAAAATGCCGCCTTCTAACTATTGTGTTAACGAGCTATTGCGTTTATTTCTTTTATAGAGGCAAGATACAAACCGACCATTCACAGCTCTCATTGGTCTTACTTTACTGTTAGAAATATACTCGCTTGTGGAATGAATGTCAACTCACACGTAGAGCGCGCTGCTGAAATCTCTTCTGTACTTTTGTGTCGTGGGATGCTCTTCCCCCAACAACTTAAAAATCGCAATACACGCTTTGCGCGACCCATCGTCATCGTAGTACCGGTCAGTGCGGATGATCTCGATGAGCTTCTCCAGCGCTGCGTCAAACTTTTGGGCACGGATATCGGCAATAGCATTGAGATATGTCTGTTTGGAAAGCCCTTCAGGCAGCTCGTCCAGGCGATTATGAAGATCAAACAGTCGAGTCAACGTCCTGAGAGCCTCAGAAAGCTCGGCATGTCGTGGATCATCCACGTCCCTGAGCAAGTCTGCTGCTTTGGTCGGATCAGTAAACAGATGCACTCGGGCGAGGAGAACTTTGACTTCCTGATTCTCCACTTCTACCGTGAGTATATTTTCCAGAAGCTGCTGAGCATCGGATAACCGTTGGTCTGCAATCAATGTTTTCGCAAGCTCGATTTTCGTTCGATGTCTGCTGGGAACGTTCTCACGAAGCCACTGGACAACGACATACTCCGGCAGCGCACCAACAAACTCGCCGATGATTTTCCCTTCAAAGAACAGCTTGACATTCGGAATTCCCTGAACTCCATATTGTACAGCTACATCCTGATGCTCTTCCGTGTTAACTTTTGCAAGAACCCATTTGTCTTTATTCTGTTCGGCTAATCGTTCTAAAATTGGACTGAGTATTCGACATGGTGCACACCACTCAGCCCAAAAATCGACGAGCACCGGAATGTCAAAACTTCGCTTGATGACTTCTGTTTCAAAATCGTGAACGTCATATTCGTTACGACGTACATTTGGGGTCATGTCTACTAACTGACGTGAGACAAATTGTTTATTGTTCTTTCCTAGCCCAAACTTCAGAGCTTGTGTGATTATTGTCGGAACTCATCCCCGCGCCCCTTCTCTTAAAAAGAGAAGGGGAACATCTGCAGCAAATTCGACGAGTCCCTCTCTTTTCAAGAGAGGGATTCAGGGTGAGTTAGGCGTTTTCACACAGCCTCTTCACTTTGGGGAATCCTTAATCCGCAAACCCTATTCAAGGGCTAAAGCCCTGTTCGTTGATGGGTTTTTATTTTCCCCCACGATGAATCGTGGGGCCATAAAAGCATCCATAAAGAAATTACTTTTTAGAATTTTGCTTCTGCTGGGCTTGCTCGGCGGCAGTCCACGGTGGAACAATTTTGTTCATCCTCGCATACGCAATCGATTGCCCAAGATGCTCGTGCATGTGATTGGCAATTTCAAAGAATACTCCTCTCATCGTCGTTTCACGGCCGAATATCTTCGCAGGTTTATCGAGATCACTATCCGATGTTTCCATAATTGCCTTTCGAATGAACTCGAAGGATTGCTTCAGAAACTTGACAACGTTCGCTTTTTCAGTTACCGTTTTTTCCATGTCACGATTCATTCCTGCCGGAGGTTTGAAGCCTACAAACGAGGGGAGCAAGTAATTCGCACCGGCAATATGCATGTAGACTTCACTAATCGAACGCACGCCTTCCATTGGGCGCCATGTATACTTTTCTGTCGGCACCGCCTCTGCCAGATCGACGATTTTCTTTGAAACATCATCGAGCTGATAGAGAAATTCTCCCCGGAAACCAGAGGGCATTTTGGCATTCGCCTCTTTTCCTTTCTCCTGAGACAGACTGAGGAGTGTTACCAGAACACTCATCAAGACGAAAATGAAAGATTTGTTCATAGTATGTCCTTTCTTGATAAGGTTTGTTGAAAGGATGATAAACATCTTATCATCTACTTCATGTATTTTTTGATTTTCCTGCTAACCAGATGAGCGTGAGAAACATTGACAACCCTATCACCGTAATCAACACCGTTGCTGCAAGAAATGGTTTTGAATTAAAATACTCCGGCCCCATCAACACAACCACGATCAACGGTAAGATCAGAACAGCAAGGGCATTTGTGATCGCAATGCCTCGAGCCCATGGATGACCTGCACGTACGCCGGATGCACTATACATCGTGCTAATGCCAAACGGAATAAGAAGAACTCCGACAACTAAATGGTTCAACAAGAATGGAGGTGAGATATTGCTCAGTGATTCGGCAGTGAGTTCTCGCGAAAGCCACTTACTGATAAGCGGAGTTGAAAAGAGATGAATGAACGCCAGGATGAGCAGCAGAATACCATCAACAAGCAAGACACGGGAAACAATGGTGTTTTTGTTCACAGTGGAGTTGGTTTCAATGCTTGACATCCCAGAAGATCGCAATGGCTCCGACGAATTCATTGTTCTGAGTGATAAGTGGAAATGCTGTCACCTCAATTTCGCGTGCAACGTTATCTAATCCACGAATCCAGAATTGATCGTGAGCCGGGCGATGCTCATGAAGCGCAATCATAAGTGGTAACTTTTCAGGAAAGATTGGAGCACCATCTGCGTCAGTCGGATAAAACAGTCGCGACCAGACACTGGCTCCCATCGTACCCGTTTCTTCAAAACGTCGCCCGAGAATTTTCTCCACAGCCTTATTGTAAAAAAGCAGCGAGCCTTCTGGATCAACAATAAAAACGGGCATGGCGAGAGAGATTGCAAATTCTCGAGCAACCCTGATCTCCCGGTCCTTTTCTATCATGACCATCCTTACCCCACTAGGTCAAAAAGTTTTCAATCTAAGATACATACTTTTGGTATGGATAACAACCTCTGTCGCTGTTTATTCATTAAACCCCGATCAGTTGTAGATAACTCCGCGGTGTACTAACAATATGTTTATATGTTTTTTCACCCATCATCACATCAGTAACAGCGTCGGCAAATTTCCGTCCATACCTGCGAAATAACCAATTCCGAGATTGCGGATGATAAAGAAAGTTTGAAAGAAACGAAGCTATCCTTAGTTCAGGAAGAATACGCTCTTGTAATGTTGTCAGGTAATTCTGTCTAACGCTTTGTTCATCAAAATTTCCTTCAATAACTGCTCTCGCAGCAAGCTGTCCACTGAGGATTGCAAAGGTAATCCCTTCACCTGTAACTGGGTCAACAAATCCTGCAGCATCCCCCACTAATAGTACTCTATTTCTTGCAAACCCATCTTTTCTCAGACCCATCGGAATCACAAAACCATGTTTTTCAATTCTCGGAATTCTTACGATGCCCAGTAGCTTAAGGTAGTTCTTCACGACATGATGGAGGTTAGCAGAGTTCTTCCTCGTGGTTAAAACACCGATGGAGAGATGCTCTTTTTTGGGAAACATCCAAGCATAGCCATGTGGCACAATTCCAAAATCAAACCTTGCTGTATGATGACATCGCCGTAACTCGTTCTCTTGTACAAAAACCTCGTACTCCACTGCTGGCATGAGCTTACGTGTTTCTCGCCAACCAGCTTTTCGAGCGACTGTACTTAACGCACCATCCCCAGCGATGATAAATTTTGCTTGAATAGTTCCAAGCGTAGTGACCAACTTCACAGAACCAGGTTGTTGCTGGATATCTACTACCTCGCATTCCGATTTAACGATAGCTCCCGCATCTCGTGTCGCAAAAAGAAGAAGTGAATCAAAATTGTCACGCATTGTCATTGCAACAATTGGCTCTTGTCTCGATGAGGAGAAACTGAGATTTGCATCCACAAGATTAAGATGAGCAGTGTAGCAATAGTGCTTGATGGCTTGTGACACACTGAATGGAAGTAATTTCAGTGCTCTTCCAACAATGCCGCCACCACATGTTTTGTAACGAGGCAGTGAAGCCTTCTCAACGAGAATAACGCTCACACCATTCTGTGCTAATATGAGCGCCGCTGATGAACCAGCAGGTCCGCTCCCAACCACAACGACATCATAGGAGCCTCCGGGTGTGAAACTTCCCTCGCTATTCATGCAACACCTAAAAGTTACTAAGTGCCTTCCTTACCAACTCAAGCTATAGCAAATAAAAATTTTTTCTTTCGATTTACTTTCGTGTAAAATACTTTTTCAACGGTGTCCAGTAATGTTCGGCCCACCCTTGTTTGTATAACGCAGCTTGAGAAGCGGGGACGTTTGTCTGCACAATGCGAATCTCCGTACCATTAACTTTTGGCTTGAACGTAAATTCTATGATAGATGGTCCGTATCCGTTGGGCCACTCAGTCGTCTTCCACTCCTGGACAATACGATGACCATGTTCAAGGACCATGTTGGTTCCAAAAATATAGCCATCCCATGCAGTGAACTTTCCACCGACACGTCGATCACAGGTTGCTCGTGCACCAGTAAACGCTGAGTGTTTTTCTTCATCGAGGAGGGCATCATAAATTTCCTGAGGTGGAGCGGCAATGTATTCTTTCTGTTTGATTGTTTTTGTTTTGGTGGAGGTAGTCCTTGTTGTAGGTCTACTCTTTGACGCTGACTGTGTCCGATTGTTTTCCATAATACTCTCCTTTCCTTATGGATTGGTTTAACATATCATGGATTATATTAAAATGATAGTGAATAGCTGAATTGCAATATACAAATGAAGAACATCAATATCAATACAACATTAAACCATTACAACATCGGGTCAAGGTAAATTTTCAATAAGATGACCCGCCATTTTGAGAATCTTTTCCGGATAAATTGTACCGCCCTTCTTGAAGATATGGTCATCCCATATGACTTCACCATTTTTTGTATCAATAACAAACAAGAACACCGAAACTTGCGTGATCGGCTGGATCGCTACTGCAGGTTCTGTTTGGCTCCTGGAAACAGTTCTCTCACCAAATTGTTTGCTTGCTGGTACCTCAATGCCTCCAACCATCACGATGAACAGCACACCGTCCCCTGCTTCATTCTGAAAAAGAGTGGCTTCAGGAATAATGGGATTGGCTTCCCCTTCCTGCTTCATTGTCCCTATCAATGATATATATACCGCCGCAAGAGCACGTTTACCAAGGGAATCTTTGCCATACGCTTCATGTATATAGAACGGAGGAGAACTGATCGGGAGTAATTCATTATCAAGGTGTTGATCTTCTTGAGTTCGCACGACTCTGCTGACGCGGTCGGGTTTCATAAGCATGCCTATTGAAGAGAGGAATGTTTTTTCTACATGATAGTCCTTTTGGTTGAGCATTCCTGCAAATAAATTTAGGCACATCGTTCCAATCTCTCGATTCCTCGGAAGATCTACTTTATCTGTATCCCCAAGGATCGCTTCCACGATGCTGCAATCTATCATAACAGTAGCTATTTGTATACTCTTTTTCCGCTCAGGAAAATCTGGATAGCGTGAGAGCGGCGAAGACCCACATCCGGCTATCAACAGCGTCGAAATGAAGACGACAAACTTTCTCCGGTGTCGATTATCTGGAAGTAAGAACGTTTTCATACACATCCCTTGTTTGTGCGGCTACTCGCTCCCATAGAAATTCTTTTCTCATACGTTCGCGAAGAGTGCCGTCCCTTTTCTTGTTAAGTGCTGTAACAATGCCATGATGAATCAGCTCAACTGATGTCGGTTCAACATACTCTGCGTGTGAACCGAAGTATTCCTCCGTTCCACCATGTTTTGAGATCACGATTTTAGCACCGGCTAGGGCTGCTTCGAGTGCTGCAATTCCGGGGGTTTCAAACAGCGAAGGCAGAACAAACACATCACAGGCAGCATAGGCTGATGGAAGAAGATCGGATTCATTGGGAATGGTATCCAAGATGAGCACACGTGGGTTTTTCTTTGCTTCTTCACAACACCGGCGACCATACTCATTATGTTCAATCCTCCCGATGATGACAGCGGATACATTGATTTTTTCTAATGCGCGGATCAAGCGGAGTACATTTTTTCTTCCCGGACCAATATGCCCTACATTGAGAACAAAATTATCAACTTCATACTGTTGTTTGAAAAGTGCTGGATCGCCATAGTAAAATCGCTCTTCCACACCGTTAGGAATAACAGTAATCTTATCCTTATCAACACCGAGTCCCTTCTCCAGAAGATAAGCTTCCCGCTTCGTGTTCGGAAGTACCACTCTTGCCCACGAACAGATATCAGCAACTAGACCATAATCTATCCAGGTGCCTCTTACAAATCGTCGTACAAGTCCATCAATGCCAGTAACAACTCGAAGAAATGGCACAGCATGCCTACTAAAAAAAATCGGCGTCACTGCCATCGGAACACCGAGCTTGTGTATTTCACGTGCCAAATGGTACGTACCGATGTTAGCACCGAACAAATGAATCAAGTCAACCTTATCCGCACGAAATTCTTGCCAGGACTCGAAGAGTGTAACGTTGACACCAAGCTCTTCCAGACAACGCTTCGTCTGAAAAATTTGTGTACGAGGTCCTCCTTTGAGCAAAACGGCAGATTGGTATGTAGCAAGACAGATGTTCACTCTATTTTTGATTTGCGATTTGGGATTTTAGATTTGAATAGACAATAAATAAGCTCATCGTTGTTACCTTTTATAGAGTCACCATGTTGTCATGAATATAGTGACATAAGATAAAAATTACCAATCATTCTACCAATATCATAGTGTTGCAAATTGTAGCACCTCTCGTTATATTGGGCTAACATTCAATGAGAGTTGCAGTCGTCATTCTAAACTGGAATGGAAAGGAATATCTCAAGCAATTCCTTCCTTCCGTCATCACTCACAGTCACCGCATTGCAGATATCGTCGTCGTGGATAATGGTTCCCATGATGATTCCGTCAGTTTCATTCAAACAAATTTCAAAGAAGTGAAGATTATAAGATTTCCTGAAAATCTTGGCTTTGCTCAGGGATACAACGATGCCTTACAACAACTCGACTACGAATACTACGTATTGCTCAATTCTGATGTCGAAGTCACACCAGAATGGATTGAGCCACTCATTGAGCTTTTGGATAATGATCCTACAGTAGCTGCTTGTCAACCAAAAATCAAATCGTATACCCATAGAGAAAAATTCGAATATGCAGGTGCTTCGGGTGGGTACATTGACAAATATGGTTATCCTTTTTGCAGGGGCAGAATATTTAACACTGTCGAAGAAGATAAAGGGCAGTACGATGATTCTAAGGAAGTCTTTTGGGCAAGTGGTGCTTGCATGGTTATACGAGCAAATGTATTCAACGAGTCGGGGGGGTTTGATAACGATTTCTTTGCACACATGGAGGAAATCGATTTGTGTTGGCGCTGGAAAAACATGGGATATAAGATCATGGTCTGCCCTCGTTCTACTGTGTACCATATCGGCGGAGGAACGCTTTCTAAGACCAATCCACAAAAGACATATCTCAACTTCAGAAACAGCATAACACTGCTTTTGAAGAATGTCCCCGCATACCGCTTGATGTTTGTCATCGCTTCAAGAATACTGTTGGACAGCTTAGCAGGGTTGAAGTTTGCGTTCGAGGGTCATTTCGCTGATTATGTTAGTGTCATGAAAGCTTACGCTTATGTCGTTGTTCACCTGAGGCACACATTCAAAAAAAGGAAAGAGATTATCCATAAGGTGAGAACTCCTAATATCACAGGAGTACTTCAAAAAAATATTGTTCTTTTGTACTATGTTCGAAGAAAGAAAACATTTTCAGAAATCAAGGCGTTCATTTCTTTATCACATACAGCTGGCTTGAAAACGTCTGGCGTGTTCTGAGAGCTGCCAGATTGGAACGAAACCCATTCCACAATGCTCGTATCATCATGCCCTTCTTATATTTTTCGCTCATCATGGAGACGTAGAAGCTATCGAACCACATTGGAAGAATTGACTCAATCCTCATGGAATGTTTTTCGAATAACTTCGTGATGTCCGCTGGAGTGAAGTGATACAGATGCCTCGGTACATCGTAGGCTGCCCAATATGTTTTGTAAATTGCTGCATCCATTGAGGTGCAATTCGGTACGGCAATAAAGAGCGTTCCGTTAGGTTTGAGTAGCCGACAGATCTCGATGACCATTTCATTCAGCTTGTGCATGTGTTCCAAGGCGTGCCACATTGTAATGACCTCAAACGAAGAGTTGTTGAGGTCGTTGAGAGCTCCTTCGTCACGAACATCCAGTTTATAAACCTTCATCGCGTAATTTCGCGCTTCAAGATTGGGTTCTATTCCTACGGTTGTAAAGCCTGCTTTCCGACAACGATCAAGGAACTCTCCCGTGCCACATCCAATATCAAGAAGGTTTCCTTGTTTGTAATAGGTAGAAATCAATCGAAGCTTTTTAGTGCGGGTATATCTTCGTACAAGGTGATAAGCGTAGGTCAGGAATCCTTTTTTCATGGTTGAATGTGGAATGTATTTTTCTGATCTATAGTACTCACCTATTTCGTTCCTACTCGGTCTTGGATTGGTAAATCTAAAACCGCACTCAACACATTGAACAATAGGAAACTCCTTTTTGGAGACAAGATGATCAATACATGTAAGAAAAGGTTTCTGTCGCTCGGAATTGCAGATGGGACAATGTGCTAAGACTTCCATGACGATTAACTACCTCGATCTTAGAAGTTTGAAGATAAAATCTTCAAAGTGGTTTACCAGAATCCAGGGATTGAATTTTGTTACTCTCACCACATCGTCTGGAACTGGCAGAGGCTTTGGAATCGGTTGCCAGATCAGGTTTTCGAGGTGAATCGTTGAGCAAATTGATGTAAAGGCTTCTGTTCCGTCTCCTCTTGTTATCCGCAGTGCAATATTGTCACAAGGTGTGTCCGCATTAATATGGAGGCTTGCATTTTCTGCTTCAACATGCAATTGGGAGCCATTTCTCTGTTTCCACCAGAGAGCAAAATCAATCATCCTCATGGAACGGATGTGATGTTCCTGGATATACTTGAAGATGGATTCCACGACTCGAAGGTAATTATTCTTAGGATGATGATAGATAATGAGCGGTTCTCGTGCACTGATTGCTGCGTGCAGGTGCTCGTGAAAGTAAGTTACCATCTCTTGCTCGGTAAAGCTTTGACGACGAAGGCTCCCGATACTAATTGGATGCACCGGGATTTGCAATGTCTGCAAGAACTCGTTGTTAACAATTGGATATGATGGAACATTATCATAGTCATAAGAAAATTCTGAGGAATAATCAAAACCGAACGTCTCAATGACGTTTGCAAGGCTCTCACTCCAAAAACCATATGGAGCAGCGTATCCCATGGCTTTCAAATTCCTAGAATGAAAGATCTCTATCGCTGTCCGGATATCCTGGTTGTAGCTTTTTGCATCGTTGGCGAGGTGGTGATCAAAACAGTGGATGCCAATTTCTTGACCTTCCATTTCACGGTAAACTGAAAGATGGTGTTCCTGACTTTTGACATCCACAAACCACGTGCAGGGTATGTTGTATGTTCGAGAGAGTTTGTACAGTTCCGCCGTTTCCTCTCGGGTAGCACAATCAGTGTCGATACGGAAAACAAAAATTGTTCGTTGATCGTCCGGATAAAACCATTTGTGGACATAAGGAAGACCTCGGCGATGGTGAAGAATTTCGAGCGAGCGTCTCACAAGCCTCCTGATGCCGCGCTTAGGCACCAGGGAAACTTTTTCAAACGGGAGCCGTTTTGAGTGTGCATAAAACGATTTCATCGCAGTCCGCCGGTCAACAATGAATTCAGCAGCATCAAACGGTAGAGCAATGATCGCACCCTCTCCATATGTGCCGATGAATGCCGAAAACGCTCCAGCGTCTGTTCGCAGGTCACTTCCATTCCAAGGAAGATGACAGACTTTTTGGAGATTTACCAACCCAACACCCTGAAAATGAGAATGAGGCTCTTCGCAGAGATACCTCACGAACGTTTCGGTAGAACGCTCGTTGCATAAGAGAGCATATACTCTACCTGAGCACAATATCGCACCACCCCCTGTCAAATACCTTCGAACCGCCTCCAGTGAGCTTGGTGTAATTTGATCACCTACAACAATAACACTGAACGTCTCTCGGGACAACGGGAAATCGACGATACGCTCATACGGAATTCCCTCCTGCTGCAGGAGCAGTTCCCAACCTTTGCCGTTCCCCATAATACCAACCTTCAGAACCATCAGACACGCCTTAGTAGAGTAGTAATCTCCTCAAACGTGATAGCTCGCGTTGCAAATAATGTAACGAAGTAAATCGTACTGCCGATCAGTATCGAGAGAACGATGTGAATTGAAGGTAAAACAAGAAGCACAACACCCATTAGCAATGTCGCTGCGACTACATTGGCAGTACCTTCAGGCAGCGACAGCGTTACTAAGCGTTCAAACTCAAGACGCATCAAGCAGAGTGTAACAAACTCAGACACCATCACACCAAGAGCAGCACCTGCAACACCGAAAAACATGATACCCAAGATGATTGTCCCTCCGTACAGCATCATGCTTATGACCATTACCTTACTGTAAATTTTTTCTTTTCCAATGGCTAAAAGTCCAATACTGTACATTGTGTGGAGCATTGTGAACAAGAGGTACCAAATAAGGATGCGAAAGATATCAACTGCGGGGAGATATTGTCGGCCGTAGACCAACGGAACTATGGTATCCGCAAGGAGAGTTCCACCAATACACACGGGCAATGCAATCAGGATAATCCATTTCATTGCTGTGCTCAGCACCCGTGAGAGTTGATCTGGTGAATAGATGTGAAGCCGTGATGATGCTGGCAAAAGCAGCGTTGACAGCACTCGATCAAACATCAAGAGGAAAAAGATTAATTTAGAGGCTGCACTGTAGATTCCAACATCTGAATTTGTCATGAGGATCCCTAACGCAAGCGGCGCCAAGTTTACACTGAAATGTGCCATCATCGATCCAAGTCCAATTGGAAAAGCTTCTATGAATAACGATTTCCAACGTGAAAGGTTGAAGATAAAATGAAAATCAGACTGCTTTCGTTTGAAGGTAAAATACAAGATAGCAGCCGCAAGCGTATCACCGGCAACAGATGCAAGTGCGACCCACAAAAGGTTTTCTGCAGATTGGACAACAAGCAGAAGGAGGAAAAGATAGAGAACTGCAGAGGCTACTCTGCTAAATCCTATCATCGTCATCTCTTCTCGACCTTGAAAGTACCATTCTAAAAGAACTGCCTGAACAAAAAGTGACACATTGAAGAGAACGATTAACGTTGCAGTGAGCTTATTCGGAACAAAGTAAAAAGCAATGAATGCAACAATTCCAAAGGATAGACTTGAGGTAATGAGGCGGACACTAAGAATATCATTAACGATTGTTGGTAGCGCACCTTGAGCTACTGAACGGGTTCCGAAAGAATTCAGCCCTCCAGAGCTTGCCATCAGGGCATACGAAAGAACAGTAAATCCAACATTGATTGCGCCAAAATTCGCAGTTCCTACTGTGCGAGCAAGATACGTGACGGCGAGAAAGCCTAACAATCGCCGACCAATGTCACTGGAGATGATGGAAAGAAAATTCTGAGAAAAGCGTTTCACCGAGTTAATTCCTTAACGAGTCGAAGCAATTCATTGACACGCTTCTGTTGGGAAAAAAGAGAGACCGCACGCATTCGTGCTTTAGTTGCAATACTATCATCTAAAGTCATCGCAAACTGAAGAGCACTGACAAGAGCTTGAATATCACCTGATGAGATAAGAATACCGGCATCACCGATTGCAGTGGGATTACCACTCACATTAGTTGCAACAGGAATGCAGCCACATAACATTGCCTCACAAAGCGAATTGGGTAACCCTTCTCGCCGTGAAGGCTGACAATACACTTTCGCCTGTTGGTAAAAAGGCAACAGATCACTGCGCGGCATGAGAGCGTGAAAGGTTACATTCAATGGGGGGCGTAAGGGAAGTACAATGTTAGGTTCTACACCAATGACGGTAAACTGAATTTGCTGAAGTTGACGCGCTGCTTCTATCAAAAGATCAATCCCCTTCCGAAGAATGTTTCTGTTGTCACGCACGACAGCAACCGTCAACACAAACGGCTGTTTCTCTCCAATAAACTTCCAAAAATTACTATCATACCCAGTGGGGACATACATAATATTGTTCCCATCGTATGAAGCAAGACGTATTGCTTCATCCCTCAGACATGGATCAACGACAAGAACTTTTTCTGCGTTTCTAAAAACATACCGCACTAAAACCGCTCTCCATGGGCTTAACCAGATACCATAGTCTAACTCTTTGTCTTTCGCTGCATCGACACCTCCAACGATAACGATTGACTTCACACCAAAGACCTTTCCAGCTACAACACCCATAAATGCATAGACCGATGCAAACCAGCAAAAAACGACATCAGACCGCAGAACGCCTAAAATGATTCTGAACACATGAAGAATACCACTGCCGATCAGTTTACGAACATGGAAATGTTTTTCCAATATCTCCAGATCGTCCTGAATGAATGGAGTATGAAATGCCGAGATGAACGCTATTGTAATATCAGATTTCATCTTCTGACTAGTGAGGATAACGGTATTCTTATAACGGATAAGATGGATTACTCATGATGGTTAACCGACCCGCTCCTCCCAATAGCGCAGAAGATCCCGAAGTGTCTCCTGTAGAGAAATCTGCGGTCTCCACCCGGTTTCTAACCTGAGCCTCTGTGCACTACCAAGAATTTTTGGTATGTCATTAGCTCGCTGGCGATTCTTATCCAACACAATGTTTACGTTGACTCCGCCAGTCTCACAGAGTGAATGAATGAGTTCTCGTATTGAGATTGCTTTTTGGGAAGAAACGTTATAGACCGCATGAGAGCGCTGAGCATTAAGAAGCATAATATACGCTTGCACAACATCTCTGACGTCAGTGAAATCTCTCTCTGGATCTATGTTCCCAACAAGCAATGTGGGTGGGCTTTTTCCAATTTTAATCTCTGCAATTTGTTTTGCTAAGGCAGAGCCTACAAAGAGTTCGCTCTGCCGTGGACCAAGATGATTGAAGGGTCGAACAACGACAACATCAAGATTAAATGCAGTGCGATACTGCTGCGCAAGTAAATCAGCACAGGCTTTACTGGCAGCATACGGATTTGCAGGATTCAAAGGCATTGTTTCCTCTATCGGTAATCGATCAACTGGAACTGCACCATAGACTTCAGCGCTACCAACGACGAGCACGGAACACGATGCACGGTCACTGGATGACAAATGATGTACCGCTTCAAGAATATTAACGACACCCATGATGTTCACCTGGAATGTTTCGTAAGGGTGCTCCTTTGAAAATGGAACAAATGCTTGACCCGCCAGGTGAAAGATTTTGCTTGGTCTGACGGAAGCAATCGTTTGTTCAACTTGACGACTACTTGTAATATCGCATTCGATACAGGTTATCTTCTCTTTGATATGCTCGATATGTCCAAGAGAAGACTGGTCACGAACTATGCCGAACAGTTGTACCGCAGGGAGCTTCAGGAGGGCTTCAGCAAGGTGGCTACCAACAAATCCATCGATACCCGTCACTAGAACATTCATAGATGACAGAGGGGGGTCATTCGTTGTGGAGTCGCTCTATATCGGCGTCAACCATCATGATGACGAGTTCTTTAAAGGAGACCTCAGGTTTCCAGCCAAGTTGTTTTCTCGCCTTTGAAGAATCTCCACGAAGATGGTTAACTTCTGCTGGACGATAGAGAGATTTATCGACAACGACATATTTCCTCCAGTCTAAGCCGACATGCTTAAAGGCGAGTTCGACAAATTCCCGTACACTGTGAGATTCCCCTGTTGCAATAACGTAGTCTTCTGCCTGGTTGTTTTGGAGCATCATCCACATTGCTTTCACGTAATCGCCGGCATATCCCCAATCGCGCTGTGCGTCAAGGTTGCCAAGCCGCAATTCTTTTGAACGCTTCAGTTTGATGCGAGCAACACCATCAGAAATCTTCCTCGTAACAAATTCCTTCCCACGCCGTGGAGACTCATGGTTGAACAGAATTCCCGACACACAATAAATCTTGTAACTCTCACGGTAGTTAATCGTAATAAAGTGGCCATAGACTTTCGCGACACCGTAGGGGCTGCGAGGATAAAACGGTGTATTCTCATTCTGTGGAGTCTCACGAACATCACCAAACATCTCGCTGCTGCTGGCTTGATAGAATTTAATCTTAGGGTCAACAAGCTTAATTGCCTCGAGCATCTTCGTCACGCCAAGAGCTGTGAATTCACCTGTCAGTGCCGGCTGGATCCATGACGTGGGAACAAACGACTGCGATGCTAAATTATACACTTCTTGCGGCTTTACCTCTTTGATGAGTTCAATGAGTGAAAGCTGATCCAACAAATCCGCTTGGTGAAGCTGAATTTTGTGGCGGATATGTTCGATACGTTCAAAGTTCTCTGTACTGGCACGACGCACCATGCCATACACTTCATATCCCTTCCGAAGAAGAAACTCAGCAAGATATGAACCATCTTGTCCAGTAATTCCCGTGATCAACGCTCGCTTCACTGCATTAGACTCTTTCATACAATGTGTTGGATGTTGTTCATTTGCATGAGGAACTCATTGAGATGTCGTTGTGTCCCCTGGAGAACTTCCCTTCAATTGTTGTTCATAAAATTGGATGCGAGACTTTACTGTCGGATCGTTTGGGAACTGAACGCTCGCCCGTTTTAAAATGTCGAGAGCTTTGACGTAATCTTTACGGGTATCGTAGATATCCAAGAGATAGCCGTATGGACTGAAACTTCCTGTGGGATCGAAGTTGCCTGAATAGAGCAAATCAAGACAAGCTTTTTCGACAATGTTCGCATAAATCTCGAATCGTGCCGTATCACCGACCTGGTGGTAAATCCGCATAATGTCAGCAGTCAAACGCCAATCTTGAATCGGGACAATATTGATCGGCATAACCTCTTCCATCCTCGCCATTGCCTTCCTGGCTTTTTCCATGTTATTCTCAACCTTCATGGCATAGAACGCTACCCGCATAAATGTTGCTCGATAATTCATCATCATCGTTCGGCGAGCGTTCTCATCGTAATACACATTCGGATTGTCAAGATTGCGATAGAGGAAACCGTACTGAAGTTCCTTTGATGGCACGACGTTTTGAGCCATGACATTTGCTTCCATGATCTCTGGATCAACACCAGCTTCTACAGATGGCACTTTAATAGGCTTCAGTTCCCACGCTAATCCTTGCATCCAGAGATAATTATCAAGACCAATCTTTGCATCGGGTGAGACCGTGGTCGCAAAGTAAATTGGTCTCTCCCATTTATTCGTTAAGACGATGTCTCTGACCATGATGTCTTGTACTTGCAAAAAACGTACATCTTGAGAGAACTGTCTTCCAGTCATTGTCCACGTGATTTTCCCTTTATTAATAACGCCTGTGTCCGTAATACCAAACCGCTCATAAACATCTTTTGGCACAGGGAGTTCCATGTCACGCTGTGTCCACCGAACTGGTTGAATTCGCTCAATCTGCTGATTAGTAAGCGAGATTGGAACTTTTTGGGCCTCATGGGGCGTCTGGTTTTTCAATTGAAGGATATACCAGTTCGTATTGATGAGACTAAGATTGGCGATACGAATGTCCCTTCGCACTCCTTCGACATCTTGTAAATACCAGAGTGGAAATGTATCATTATCACCATTTGTAAAAAGAATAGAGTTTGGCTTACAGCTTTGCAAAAGGTTATATGAGTAATCCCACGCGATATAAAGTTGGCTGCGATCATGCTCAAACCAATTAGTTCGTGCTAAGTTGATTGGAATAACTGCTGTACAGATTGATAAGGCAGTAAATGCTGCAACTTTATACGCTCCTTCCTGTTTCAGTTTCATTTTTAAAAAATCAAGAATTGCCACAACCCCAATAGCAATCCAGATACAAAAAGCATAGAATGCGCCGACATAAAAATAATCACGCTCACGGGGCTGCGGTTCTTGCATGTTTGCATAGAACATGAACGCCGGACCCATCACCACAAACAACACTATAATCACAAGAGAGTTCTTGACATCTCGACGGGTATGGTAATACAATCCTATGAGTCCAATAAGCAAGGGAATGCCAAACGTCTCTTTCCCGCTCCATCCAGCATCTTGCCAATCACCTTCTGCGCCGACGAAATTTTGGAGCAGATAGCGGATGAACATGTGGTACATTTGATACCTCAGGAAAAAATCGGTGTCACTTGTATAATTCACACGCGTCGGATCATGCATTGCTTCTTCTGAGCGTCTCCTGGGGAAGAGCTTCTCTCGATAACCCTGAAGCTCGTTATCCCAGCTTGGTCCTTTCAGCAATGGTGCCTCACCATATTGTTCACGACCGAGATAGCTTGTCAAACGAGCAAGGTTGTTGGGATTATTTTCATTCATCGGGAGATTATCAACGTTGGAACGCATCAGCACGACAATATACGTCGTGTAGCCGATGACAATGAGTAAAAATGAGAGACATGCGATATGGAGCATCTTCTGTCTGGTTTTGCTCGTCCGATAGGCACCATATCCCGCAACCATTAAGATAAGCGGGGGAATTAGTGTCAGTAAACCACTTTTCATCCCCTTAAACTCACCATCGAGCATCGAGGGGAGATACTGAACGACACCGGGATAGATAACAAAAAACACAACAACAGAAATAAGAGCAAGACGGATCGTGTTTCGACGATTCACTTCGTACCGGCGGAAGTACACGAGCATGAGAATAGAAAACAGCGCCAGCAAGGCAAGCAGGTGAATGCCGACTGAAAGACCGATGAGATATGCGATGAGCAGCATATACTTCTCATTGTGCGGTTCATCTGCACGCTCCCACCATCGGAAGGCAAGCCAGAGGACAAAGGACACGAATAACATGCTCAGGGCATACACCTCAGCTTCTGTTGCATTATCCCAATACGACGGGGAGAGTGCTAAGGCAAAAGCTCCAACAACTGATGAGCCATAAACAATAAATCTATCAAAGAACGTTTGAGGCGATCCTCGAAACCTGCCGATGATTTTCACAGCGACAAGGTACAGGAAAGTAACCCCAAGCGCCGAAGCTACAGCCGAGATGGCGTGCATCCGAGCCGCAATATCAGGAAGGAATGGCACCATGGCAACAACACGGGCAATCAAGATGAATAACGGCGAGCCGGGCGGATGCGGAACTTGCAGCAGCCATGCAGAGGCACAGAATTCGCCCACATCCCAGAAAACAACGGTTACGGGAAGCGTCATAACGTACACAACGAGTGAGACGAAAAAGACACCAAGTACGACGATGCGATTAATCTTTCGCTCAGTCATTCAATCCTCAGAGTTAATTGTAACAGTACATCAATTGCAGAAAGTCAAAAATGAGCTAATGCGGCTTTAATATAGAAGAAATTAGACAGATTCGCAAGAAGTGTGTGCAAGTGAGATACTCGAGATCATCACCTCACTTATCTCATCGCACAGCAAGTATCCTTTATCAGTCAGTCGGAGTGTGTGATCATTGAGAGTGGTAAGATGTTCTGCAGTCAATTGCTCAATCGTTGAACGCGCAGCGGTGAGAAGATCAACACCAAACTCACTGCTCAGTCTATACAGGTCAATGCCATCGCTTCTCAAGCCCAACATTATCGCTTCTTCAACCAGTTGCTCTTCTGTCAACACTTCTTGACCAGCGAGAGGAAGTTGTCGATTGAGAATCTTCTCACAATACCCATCAATGCTTCGAACGTTCCACCATCGCCTCCTGTCCCCCAACGGGGTCGCAGACCAAAACGAGTGAGCAGAGGGACCGAAGCCAAGGTAGTTCGAGTGATTCCAATAATTACTATTGTGCCTTGAGCGAAAGCCTGGCTTTGCATAATTGGAAACTTCATAGTGCTGAAAACCTGCACTCCGTAAATACGCCATAGTGAATTCATACATCTCGGCTTCTGTCTCAACGGGCAGTGGAGAGACAAGCTTTGCAGCGACCATGTCGGCAAGGGGGGTTCCTTTCTCCACTATTAAACTATATGCCGAGATATGTTGTGGCTCCAATTCAACTGCCTGGCGCAGGTTCTCTTCCCATCGCTGGAGCGTTTGATTCGGTAGAGAAAAAATGAGATCGATATTGACATTATTAAAGCCAACGTCTTTTGCCATGAGCACAGATACTTTAGCTTGTTCCGAAGAATGGATACGTGTCAAAAACTTCAGCTCATCATCGTGAAACGACTGTACGCCAAAACTCAAACGGTTCACACCAGCCTCACGGTATGATCTCAGCTTTGCTCTGTCAACTGTTCCGGGATTTGCTTCTACCGTCACTTCTGCATCTCTCCGTATCGTGAACGTTGTAGACAACCGATCAAGGATCTCGTGGAGTGTTTTCGGTTTAAGGAGTGATGGAGTCCCACCACCAAAAAAGATCGTCTCAAACTCTTCCTTGATGCTGTAATCAGCATACAGTTCGATTTCTTGCTTTAATGCAGAGAGAAATCGGTCCATCGAATCAAGTGACTCAACCGAGTAGAAGTCACAATAGATGCACTTGTGCTCGCAGAAGGGAATATGGAGATATAAGCTTGCCATTATGGTTTTTGGGCAATGACTCCGATAGAGATCGAAGTGTACAATGAAATCCTGAGTTGCAGCAATGTATCACGAATCCTCCTTCGCAAGTGAGTTAATGGTGAAAACAGTTTTGGGTAGAGTGGCAGTTTGATTCCTATTTTCATCATTGCTTCACGAAAAAGGCGGTAGAAGAGGCTTGGATACATCCATTCTCCGTAGGATCGAACTAGGGTCAATCCTAAACCTCGAAGCTTTTGTTCTAACTCCCCAACGCTAAACTCTCGTTCCCATCCAGCGAACCATGCATTCAGTGCAATGAGAATATGCTTCATCACAGTATAGAGATGGTACCGCTGAGGCACATCGACTAAGAGTAAACCTCCCGGCTTGAGAATACGGATGTTTTCTTTCAAGAGATGTGTTGCTTGAGGCTTTCGAAAATGTTCCAACAAGCCTTGGTGGAAGATGATATCAAAGATAGCATTGGGAAAGGGTAAGTGAAATGCATCTCCGCCAACAATATGAACGTTCACACCATTCTCTTCCGCAACTTGTCTCATTAACTTTAAGGCATTGGTTGCATAGTCAAGTTGAAAGACATCGGCACCCTGCCTTGCGAGACCAATGCTATCCCGTCCAGTTCCCGCACCTACCTCCAAGACTCTCTTGCCTCGCACATCGGTAACACTGGCAAGCTGACGCAGGACTCTATCGCCATTAGAATAGTAATCATGGACGTTTTCTCTTTTCTGCCAGAGAGTTTCCCACTTCTGTTTGGTGGAAATTTTCATCGTAAAGAAAATTACTGAGAAATTAGCAGTGTGCCAATACGATCCCAGCGGATGGACGAAGGTATAGTGCTGATTCCCTTTTCAAGCGAAGGATCCATTGACCAATAGACAATGATTGCTTTACCTATGACATATTCGACAGGAAGGAAACCCCACGACCGGCTGTCATAACTTTCGCTAAGATTATCACCAAGGACAAAGCAATAATCTTTTTCAACCCTGTAATGTGTTGCTGGTTTTCCATCAATGAGAAATCCAGAGGAGATAGTTCGGTGAATGGTATGACCTTCCCGATGGATAAAGGTTGATAACTCAGCATACATTGTTTCATTCAACCGAACGATATCACCTTGCTTAGGAGCCGTGATAGGTCCAAAATCAGTCTCTTGATTCCGATAGTTTCTGACCAACTGACCATTGACATAGAGATAGCCATCTTGAATATGAACCATATCTCCAGCAAGTGCAACACAGCGCTTTACAAAATATACTGACTTTTGCTCTGATTCATCAAGAGGAAGTGTAAAGACAACAATGTCTCCACGTTCAACTCCCTGCACACCTGGTAAGCTGAACAATGGGAATCCAGTTCGTGCAAACGAATACTGCGCGGGAATCCTCATACCGCTAACTAATTTACTGACTAACACAAAATCCCCCGCAAGAAGCGTGTTCTCCATTGAGCGAGATGGAATGTGCACTGCGTCAACGACAAACATTTTCAACATCGTCGCAAGAACAATCACTACTACAAAAATTTGGATGGAACCCCGCAGTCTGTGACGCCCTAACTGTCGTCGTCCTTGTGTTTCCACTTGATGTCTTTTCATTTTCTCGTCATTTTACCAGTGTTCCAAACCGACTCCATCGAACCGTGGTAAGCTTCCGTGCAATATTCAGGAATGGAAACTCACCAATAAGTAGAGGAAGATCCGGATCCCACGACCAATAAACAATCACCGGTGTTCCAATGATGGCGTCTTTCGGAATAAATCCCCAAAACCGACTATCCAGACTATTGTCCCTGTTATCTCCCATCCCGAACACATAATCACGTTCGACGGTGTAAGCTGTTTTCTCACCACCATCAATATAAACCTTACCGTTGAGCAGTTCCATTCTATGACCTTCGCGCTTGATGAAGATTTCCCATTGCTCAAAGTTAGATGGAGAAAGTTCAATCATATCACCTTTTTTCGGGACGACAGTCGGTCCGTAATTATCTTCATTGAACACTGCACCTTCAGGAAAGATTCTTGGATCTGCCCATCCAGCAGGCTTGACTATTGCTGAATTGAATTTCATGTTCCGAGGCACATGTGCAGCTGTACCATTGACGTACACCACACGGTTGATAATCTGCAAGGTATCTCCGGCAAGTGCCATGCACCGCTTCAAATAGTATGCAAACTCTGCTGGTTCGACTTCATCTCTATAACCGGGAAAGTTAAAGACAATGATGTCTCCCCTTTCGACATCCCACAATGCGGGAAGTTTGAATGAAGGAATTTTGGTGCTTGTGAATGGTATCGTCCTTGGCGTTGTCCCTCCAAAAATGAACTTGTTAACAAGAAGGAAATCTCCCGTCATGATCTCGTCTTCCATTGAACCAGTCGGTACCTCGAATGAGGCAAGGACAAAACTATTCAAGACAAGAAATGCCCCGAAAATGATACCCATTTCTTTAAGCCAGGCTATAAAACCAGTTTTCTTTTTTTCCAGAATACCTTTGCCCTCTGTTTTAAAAACTTTTGACATGTCTTTATCTCTCTATAGAAAAAGATTAATGAGTTAGGTGAATCTTTCCAACGTTAATCTTCCATGGCGAGCACTGCAAGAAATGCCTCTTGCGGTATCTCGACTCTTCCAACTTGTTTCATACGCTTCTTTCCTTCCTTTTGTTTCTCGAGGAGTTTTCGTTTTCGGGTGATGTCGCCACCATAGCATTTTGCCAACACATTTTTTCTCAGTGGGGCGATAGAATCACGTGCGATGACTTTACTTCCGATTGCTGCCTGAATGACAACTTCAAACATCTGCCTAGGAATAAGTTTGCGTAATCTTGCGCACAGTTTCTTACCCCATTCGTACGCTTTCTCTCGATGGACAATCGTCGAGAGTGCATCGACAGGCTCACCATTCAGTAAAATATCGAGCTTTACTAAGTCAGAATCTCGGTATTCCAGAAATTCGTAATCCAACGAAGCATACCCACGGGACGTCGACTTCAGCTTATCATAGAAATCAAAAATGATCTCTGACAAAGGTAGTTCATACCGCAAATCGGCACGTGTAGGGTCAAGGTACGTGGTATTGTTGTAGAGTCCTCTTCGTTCCGTGCACAACTTCATGATATTGCCGATGTACTCTGATGGTGTGATGATTTGTGCTCGCACGTACGGCTCCTTGATAGACTCGATCTCGCCAAGTGGGGGCATCAACGCAGGGTTATCAACCATGACAACGTTGCTGCTACGCGTAAGAACACGATATTCTACGTTCGGGACGGTAGTGATGAGTTCCTGCTTGTACTCACGCTCAAGTCGCTCCTGAACAATCTCCATATGAAGCAACCCAAGAAACCCCGCTCGAAAGCCAAATCCAAGTGCGACAGAAGTTTCAGGTTCAAATGTCAGGGAGGCGTCGTTCATCCGCAGTTTCTCAAGCGAATCTCTCAACTCCGTAAAGTTATCGGCATTCACCGGATACAATCCAGCGAACACCATTGGTTTAGCTTCTTTATACCCAGGCAGTGGGGCATCAGCAGGTCGTTCGGCGTGAGTGATGGTGTCACCGACTTTTGTATCGTGGACATCCTTAGCACCAGCAATGAGATACCCAACATCACCTGCTGATAACATTCCAGTTCGTACTCGCTGCATTTCGAGGATGCCTATTTCTTCTGCATCGAAGATTTTGTTTGTGGCAAAGAACTTTATTTTGTCTTTCTCTTTGAGTGTGCCTTCAAAGACGCGAATATAGACAACCGAACCACGATAGCCATCAAAAATTGAATCAAAGATCAGGGCTTTCAGCGGCGCTCTCGGGTCACCCGTTGGAGGTGGGATACGATTCACAACGGCTTCAAGCACCTCATCGACACCAATCTTCATCTTGGCGCTTGCGAGGATAATCTCTTGCTCTCTACATCCAATCAAATCCATAATCTGGTGTTTTACCGTGTCAATCATTGCACTCGGCAAATCAATTTTATTGATGACCGGAATGATCTCCAATCCTGCATCGATAGCTAAATAGAGATTGCTAATTGTCTGTGCTTCAACTCCCTGAGATGCATCGACAACAAGAATAGCACCTTCACAGGCAGCAAGAGAACGAGAAACTTCGTATGAGAAATCCACATGACCGGGCGTATCGATGAGATTCAACGTGTATGTTTTACCGTCCTTCGCATGATACTTCATCTGGATTGCGTGGAGCTTGATTGTAATACCTCTTTCTTGCTCAAGCTCCATGTCATCGAGCACCTGATTGAACTTCATCTCACGCTCGGTGATTGTGCCAGTACGCTCAAGCAGTCGATCAGCAATGGTCGATTTGCCGTGATCGATGTGAGCGATGATGCAGAAGTTTCTGATATGATCCATTGAGATGTAGCTATTTCAAGTGCTAGATCAGTGTAAATCCTTTGATAAATACAACAATCCCGCTCATGAAGCGGGATTTGCACTGAAAATATACCACAAAACGGAGAGAGTTGCAAGGCTTCTCCCTATGATGATATTATCTCATTATAATGGCTTTCTTTGTCTCAATCGTACCGCCAGCCATTAGCCGATAGATATATACGCCAGAGGCGTATCCGCCTTTGGAGGACACTCCGCTCGGCAACCCGATCGCATCCCACGTTCTGGTGTACTCACCCGGTTGTAATTCCTCATTGACAATCGTTGCTACTTCTCGTCCCAGCACATCGTAGACTTTAAGGCTGACAAAGCCGAAATCCGAAACTCGAAAACTGAAATTCGTTGTTGGATTGAACGGATTTGGGTAATTCTCCACGAACACTTCTCTTGATTGTCCCTCATCGTATCTGAGAGAAACGTTCATCCCCTTTGTTGGACGCCTCGGCTGTTCGCGCAGCCGACCCTGCGATTGGTAGTTGATCCTCCCGAGCGCAACAATGTGATCACGCATGACCGTATACTCAAAGTCCGGAAGCACGCGGATGTTTTCAACTGCGATGCCGAGCCTGCCGAGGAGTACGACGATGCCCGTGTTCACCGTGACGCTGTAGGTGTCGGTGAGCGAGAACCGTTTTCCGTTCTCGAGCCGAATCGACTTCACATTGACTCGCCGACCGACTGGCTGAGCCGGATCGTAGATGAAGCGTGCCCCGGAAACCTGCAGGAAGAAGTCGTCGCTCACCTCGATCTGGGAGAGTCCGATCTCGAGACCCTTCAGCAATTCCGAACCGAGAATGTCAAGCGTCGCGAGTTGGAAGCCAAGCCCCGTTGCTTCGTCGAACCCGTAACTCATTGCACGAAAGACATCCGCACCCGTAATGGGACCTTTATATATTTTTTCCGAAATCAATCCAAGCGCAGTGATGGCAAGATCCGTTCCGGTCTTTGCACGGAATGCATCGGTAACAAGATTTCCGATGGGCGTGTCACGCAGTGGAAGATGCACGTCATACCGTTTGGTAACTTCATGTTGCGCGGTGCCGATTGCGGTTCCGTACAGATCGCCGAACTTCGCCGTTATTCCACCCTTGAGGCTTTCAATGACGGCAGCAACAGTCGGCGCGGGCTAAGCGTTTGTCCGCCTGCTACAACCTCAAGCCAGTATTGTTTATCGAACGCAACGCCGCTAAGAGAAAGTGATACGTTAAAGACACCACGGGTTACTGTCACGCTTGAGAACGTCTGGTCTGTGCTGACTTGGCTTCCGCCAGTCGGGTCAGTAAACAAGCGGAACGTCATCGCAATTGTGGTATCGTACGGCTCACCATTGGCACGCGTGAGAAACCCTTGGTGAGTTATGATTTGCGGTACCTGAGCAAGGCTAATAATGCTCAGCAGCAAAAGCATGAAAAACAGATTTGTTGTTTTCATACAAAACTCCTTTCTGGTCGTTGGGATTGGTGAATTCGGTGGTGCATATTGATAGTTGGTGGATTGATTTCGATTGGGGGTGAATGCGGTTTAGAGAAAGCTACTGAAAATAAACGTTGAAGTAGAACTTCCATGAAGTTCCTGGAGAAGGCAAGATGGGTCGTGCGCTCAAAGCCAATCTTGTAACCAACCGCACTTCTCAGTATGCGAGTATGGTAACTCCGTGTCACGTCTCTCGGTTGAATACAGTGGTTTCATAACTCCTCCAAGAACAGTTAAACAATGATTAAGAAAATGTACAGCAAGCATGCGCTCCGCAGGTGTGGCATGGTAGGGGAGCGGAGGAAAGAACGCTTGATCAGCGCCCTTCGTTCGACTATCAGGTCACACGTGCAGACAGTCACAGTTTGCACAAGAGCAACCCGCGTCCAAAGTGCTATGATAGCAAAAAATGAGACTACAAGTGCACTGATAATCACAACGTTAGTCATCTGAGTTTCCTTTCTTTTTGAAAAATAATGCCAAACTCACACAGAGAATGTAAAGAATAATACCGATGACAATGATATGCCCTCTTACTGGCTCTTGAGAGAAAACGCCACTCACGAGTAATGCGCCAAAGACAATGGCACTCGCTTCACTAGCCGCATCTGCTAACAGATTAAACTGACTTTTGGTTAATTTCAACATACGTGAAATCTATAACAGTTTCAAGGTCGTCTTACATTTCACCATCCCATCAAAAATGTCCAAAAAACATTGATTTTTGTGTTTTCTGTTTATTGCTCAGTAGTAAAAGAAATACCCGGGTTTCACTCCTTCATTATTATTTCCTTTTTTGTTAGGATTTTTTTCCATATAATGTACCCAGATTATTCGGGGGTACCTTATGAATGCAGAAGTTCAGTAGCTAAAAAAATATAACCTTACATGAAGTTCATCTCATTGTTAAAATCATTAGCCTATGTTATATTTTTTTGTGGCTGTGTTAGGGATGAACAACCCGCAATCTTGTCTTCTTCCTCATTGTCATCGTACGATCTTTGGAATAAAAAACCTGTGGTGCTCGAATTACCTAAAGAATTGAGGGAGATTTCCGGTATCGTAGTGATTGATGAAGAACGACTGTTTGCACATAATGATGAATTGGGAGTCGTTTATCAGGTTGATCTTCATACTGGATCCATTGAAAAATATTTTTCGCTGGGGAAAAAACGCAACCAGGATGATTTTGAAGACATTGCAGTCGCCGTGGATCAGTTTTTTCTTGTTTCAAGTGACGGGAAAATCTACCGATTTACAGAGGGCGAAAACAATAGTCATGTGAAGTTTGAATTGTTTGAAACAGGACTTTCAGCACGATATGAAGTTGAGGGATTGTGTTTTGATCCTGATTCGCAGTCTCTTCTTTTAGCATGTAAAGGATATCCAGGCAAAGGTTTCGGTAATGCAAGGGCTGTCTATTCGTTTTCCTTGAAGAACTTAAAGCTTGAAAAAAAACCAAGGTTTGTTTTGTTGCTTAGAGAGTTACGAGACAAATTTGGAATTAAAAAATTTCAGCCAACGGGTATTACTCGCAATCCAATGACTGGAACGTTCTTTCTTCTTTCTTCAAACGAATCATCGATTTTAGAACTTTCCTCAACCGGAGAAATATTGGGATGTGTTAGGTTGCCTACAGAGATCCATAGGCAACCCGAGGGTATTGCATTTTCTCCCGATGGGACATTGTTGATCAGTAATGAAGGACACAGACACGGTTTTGTAGTAAAATATCCCTTGAAGAAATAAGTATAGATAACAGAAAGAATAACATCGTTTCCCAACATTGTGACAAAAACTTTAATGCCTTTACATCAGTTTGAACATAGACATCGTGTGATCTTTCTTTTCACTTTTTTAGCATCTCTTCTATTTCTTAATTCATGTAGCATCCAAGGTGTTTTTGTAAATGACAAGCTTGCTACTTCTCATGTCGAAAACGTCGACAAGGATGATATCGTACAGAGTGTGTTTCTTATCGGAGACGCTGGTAAACCGTCATTGGAAAAGAAAGAACCAGTGCTTGCAGCACTTGAGAGAGAAGCGTCGAAGTATCGCGAAAGAGGTGTTATAGTTTTCTTAGGAGATAACGTCTACCCTAAAGGGATGCCAAAAGAATCGCATGATGAACGACCCTTTATGGAGCGACGACTGAATGAGTTAGTTTCCGTTGTAGAACAGAGTGGTGCAACGGGAATTTTTATTCCTGGGAATCACGACTGGGGTGAGTGGAGTGATGATGGTTTAGAAAGTGTAAAGCGACAGAATGAATTTCTTGAAGCAAAGAAAAATACAAGAATTCGCATGTCACCTCAAGGGGGAACTCCAGGACCGGATATAATAGATATTGGTGCCCATGTCAGGTTGGTAGTTCTGGATACTGAATGGTGGTTGCATGGTAATCCAAAACCATTATATCCAAATACTCATGATGAGAATGAAACAAAAAAAGCTATTACAGATTCTTTGGAAAAAGTGCTTAAGAGCGCTGGTAATCGCTACGTGATTGTTGTTGGTCATCATCCCTTAGAATCCCATGGGACACACAGTGGATTTTTTGATTGGAGAGATCATATTTTTCCACTTCGTGAAATAGAATCATGGTTGCTGATACCTCTTCCCGTAGTAGGCTCCATGTATCCTCTAATACGAAATCTTGGAATATCAAACCAAGATATGTCAGGTTCGAAATATGAGGAAATGAAACACGCATTTGAAAATGTGTTTTCTCAACATCCTCCGTTAGTATATGCAGCAGGTCATGAGCACACCCTTGAGGTACTTGAAAGTGATGATGAATATTTGATTCTTGTCAGTGGATATGGGACTTCTAAACATGATCCTTCTCTAACACATGCAGACCATACACTTTTTGCACATAGACATACTGGTTTTATGCGAATAGATATCTTAATTGATCAGAGGGTACGCTTAGGGGTTATTGAACCGAGAAGTGAAGGTGAGAAGAGCGAAGAGGTGTTTTCAATGTGGATTAGACAATAACAATCATACAACAATTCCAAGGAGAGTATCTTATGAAATATCTAACTCATCTCATAGGATTTACTTTGATAGTTTATTCAAGTGTGTTTTCCGTTCAACTGGAAAACCCATTGAATCCAAACACAACAAAAGATACGCTTATCATACCTGGCGAACGGTATGGTGCATCGTGGATGCAGACAATTTTTACGGGATCGAATTGGCGCAATCTTTGGACTACACCTATCAAAGTGAAAATACTCGATCTCGATCACTTTGCGGGTGGTCTTACTCCGTTTGAAAGCGCTGGGCGTAAACAAACAAAAGGGCTCAAGTTTCGTGGTAAGGATGGGAAAGAATACAAATTTCGATCAACCGATAAAGATGCAAAGCGCTTTCTTCCACAAGCATTGCAGGAATCTATCGCTGGAGATTTTTTGCAAGATCAAATCAGTTCCTCGAATCCTCTCGCCCCAATTATAGTTGCACCTTTTCTCAACGCTGTCGGCGTCCTCAGTCCAGAACCATTGCTTGTTGTCCTACCAAACGATCAGCGGCTTGGACCATTCCAAAAGGAATTTGGAGGTATGTTGGGAACGTTACAAGAAAATCCGAGCGGTGGAACTGATGAGGAACCTGGATATGCAGGTGCTGATCAGGTGATAAAAACATTTAAACTGTATGAACGTTTAGAAAATGATCCTGATGAACAGGTGGATGCAAGAGAATATCTCAAAGCACGATTGATGGATGTTTATTTGGGTGATTGGGATCGCCACAAAGACCAGTGGCGCTGGGCAGGCTTCAAGCAGAATGGCAAGTGGCTCTGGAAACCTATACCTCTGGATAGGGATTGGGCATTTACTCGATTCCAGGGGTTCGTTCCATGGATTGTTACTATGATGCGTCCTCAGCTTAAGGGTTTCGGTCGAGTATATCCAGGAATGGAAGAACTTACATGGGATGCGCGATATGTCGACCGACGCTCACTCGTATCTCTCGATAAACCAGCATGGGATTCTGTGACAAATTTTATCCTGGAGAAGATAACTGATTCTGTCATCGACTACTCTGTTCATCGCTTTCCTCCTGAAATGTATGCTATGGAAGGTGAGGAAATGAAGCGAACATTGAAAGCAAGGAAAGAAAAATTGAGTGAAGTTTCGGATGAATATTACAGAGTCTCAGCTCGATTTCCAGACCTCCATGGCACAAATAAAGATGATTACGCTGAGATTCGTTGCCTTAATGATACACAAATCATGATTGCACTGTATCGGCGTGATAAGCAATCGGGCGAGAAAAAAGGAGAGCCGTATTATGTGAGAACTTTCAATGAAAAGTATACAAAAGATATACGTCTCTCTCTACTCGATGGAGATGATAAAGTTGTGGTCGATGGTGATTATGATCCGGGCATAACTCTACGTGTCATTGGTGGTGAAGGTCAGGATGAATTTATTGACAATTCTCGGGTTGAAACTCAATTCTATGATAGTGGTGAAAATACAAAATACATGCTTGGATCAAGTTCATCACTCGATCACGAAAAATATCCGGTACCAAAGGATGATTCTCTTCGGTATGAACCAGTTGTACGAGACTACGGGCATCTGTGGCGGTTTACTCCTTGGTATGGATTTAATCCAGACGATGGTTTATTCTTAGGTGGAGGACCTATCTTGTACGATTATGGTTTCCGTGTCGCACCCTATATGTTTCGTATGCAGCTTGTTGGAGGGTATGCTACTACAGCACGGAAGTTCAGAGTCGACTACACCGGAGAGTTCAATTCACTTATTAAAGGTGCTCATGTGTTGTTACATGCAAGAGTTTCTCAACTCGATCATTTAAAGTTTTTTGGTTTTGGGAATGAAACTCCTTTCGATGCCGATCTCCACCGGAACGGGTTTTATAATGTTCGGCTAGAACAATTTTCGTTTGAGCCATCGATTGATTTTTTCATTCATCGCGATACAAATTATACAATCACAATGACAGTTGGTGGCACAATCAAATATGTTGAAAGCGATCTGGATGATGGTAGCTTTCTCAAACTGACGCAACCGTCAGAGGATGACAGAAAACGAACGCTTGGTGGTTTACATGGGGGAATTCATCTAGATACTCGAAATCAATCATCGGCTACTACTGCTGGATTGATGGTTGATGTACGAGGCTCTTACTTTCCTGTTATATTCAATAACAAACGGCAGTTTGGAAAACTTCGAGGTGAAGTAAGAACATATTTATCTCCAGCTCAGGAATCCTTTGTAACGTTAGCATTAAGGACTGCAGGAGAGAAAACTTTTGGTGATTTTCCTTTCTTCGAATCTTCGTTCTTGGGCGGCTCCCGAACACTTCGTGGATATGCATTTCAACGCTTTGCGGGCGATGCATCATTCTTTGGGAATGGAGAGCTACGGTTGCGTCTGGGAAGATTTTCATTTCTTTTTCCTGGATGGTATGGGTTATCATTTCTTGGTGAAGCAGGTAGAGTATTATTAAGAGGTGAAACTTCGAGTCTTTGGCACAGTTCTATAGGTGCTGGAATATGGATTTCTGTGTACAAGCCAAGATATACTTTGAGCATTTCAGTAGCTCGGTCAATTGAATTAACAGGCGTTTATGTTACGGGTGGGTTCATGTTTTAAGAGATATATAACAATGAATTATTTTGTGAAGGGAGAGTTCTGAACTGAGCTCTCTTACGTTGCCTCTTAAAGTGTTTACTGGAAATCAGGAGGCAGGTGTTAAGGAGTTCCTGTCGTTTCTCTTAGATATTCATATGTTGCAACTTGAGAGCTAATGCAATTGTCGGATTTGGATCGCTTATACTTGTTAGACTGTTTTTTATCGATGATTCTTGCTTTGACATCATCCTGAAGCTGGAGATCGATGATTTTCTTCAGTTCGTGCTTCAGCGCTTCGTTGAAAACAGGGAATGCCACTTCAATTCTTCGACTGAGATTCCGCGTCATCAAATCTGCTGAAGCAAGAAAGTATTTTTCATCACCTCCGTTGTGAAAAATATAAATTCGGGCATGTTCAAGGAAGCGATCAACAATGCTTACCACTTTGATATTCTCACTCATTCCTTCTACACCTGGAACCAGGCAGCAGATTCCTCTCACGATGAGCCATATTTTTACACCAACGTTGTTCGCATCGTACAGTTTTTCCATGATTTCTCGATCTTCGAGACTGTTCATTTTCAATATCATATATCCACCGTTATTGTGGCGAGCATGGTTGATCTCATTGTCAATGAGATCGAGAAAAGTTTCACGCATTGTAAAGGGAGCGACGATCACATGATCACCATCAACGTTTTTGCCATTGCCAGAAATGAAATCGAAAATACGTTCGGCATCTTTTGTTAATCTTTGATCCGCTGTGAAAAATCCCAAATCGCAGTATACTTGTGCTGTTTTTTCGTTGAAGTTTCCCGTGCTCAGGTAAAGGTAATTGTACACATGGTTTCCTTCATTCCGAGAAACGAGGCACATCTTAGCGTGAACTTTCAAACCCGGCAGGCTATATAAAACTTTTACCCCTGCTTTCTCCAACTCTTCAGCCCAACGGAGGTTTGACTCCTCATCAAAGCGCGCTTTCACTTCGACGAACGCTGTGACCGCTTTCCCTCGAAGAGCAGCATCAGTAAGTGGCTTAACAATGAGTGAGTTATTTGCAACCCGGTACAGGGTGATCTTCATAGATGTAACATTGGGATCGTCCGCTGCCTCCTGTAAAAACTCTAGGACATGGTCAAACGAATGGTAGGGGTAATACAACATGAAGTCTCGTGCTCGGATCGCATCGAACATCGAGTTATGTGCATCCAACACTCGATGACGGAGAGGAGGCAGTGGTTCAAACATCAGTCCTGGAAATTTTGGATCCGGGAAGCTGAAGAAATCATTAAAGTTGTGGTAACGTGCACCCGGGACGAGATCTCCTTTTGTGAATGAAAATGTCTTTCGCAGGAGCTTGAGAAAGTTTTTTGGCATTGCTGTATCATAGAGGAAACGAGATGCTATTCCAGTCTTACGTTTACCTAAACCGATCTTAATTTTCTCCAACAAATCGCCTGTAAATTCATCCTCGATATACAACTCCGCATCACGAGTTAATTTGATTGCATACGCAGTTACAATCTCATGGTTCGGAAATATCTCAGGGAGAGATAGCCGTACAATATCATCCAGAAACATAATGTAATTGTTGCCGTCGATCTTTGGAAGAGTGACAAAGCGTGGCAGCTGTTGACTTGGTATTTCAACAATAGCGTATCGGTACTCTACATCTTCGTCAGCTTGAATATCAGGATTGCCTATAATGCGTTTGGGTAATAGCTTTGTTGCAAGGTAGAGAGATTGGTTCTGGAGGAATGGCGCTTCTTTATTTTTGGAGATGAACATTGGTGCAATAATTGGTTCAATGCACTGTCTAAAATAGCTCTGTGCAAACTCTCGCTGTTCTTCATTCAACTCCGTTTCGTTGATCAGGTAAATACCATGTTCATTCAATTTGCTAAGGATTTGTTTCCGAAAAATGGAGCCAAATTCTTCTTGCTGCCGATGAACTGTTTTTTTGATTTCCTTAAGTAAGTCAGCGGGGTGGATTTCCAATTTCTTCTTGGCTTTTTTCTTAAGGTTCAGGAGTCCTTTGAGGGAAGCAACGCGTACACGGAAGAACTCATCAAGGTTCGATGAGAAGATTGCAAGGAATTTTATCCTCTCATACAAAGGGACACGGGGATCTTTTGCTTCCTGTAGAACCCTGTAGCTAAACGAGAGCCAGCTCAACTCTCGGTTGAAGTATTGATAATCTTTTCTCTTCATCTTCTTCTATTTGAAGTATTTTTTAGGATATTCAAAGTACCGAAGCGCACCGTTTCCTCTTGCTATCTCGTTCCAAAGTTCAATAGAAAAGTCCACACAGACGATGCCACAGGTTGGGATATTTTCAATGGTATTCGCTGTGATGTAATTTGCACACAGAGTGATTTCTGGATTGTGTCCAATGATCATTACCGTGTTTATTGAATTTTCAAAACCCTGGATAACATGGAGAATGTGATCCATCGTTTGTCCATAGAGTGATTCATCAGTGACGATCTCAGAGATTCGATACTGAAGTTCATGAGCCACATAACGTGCGGTGGTCATTGCTCTGTTTGTTGGACTGGTAATGAGCAAATCGGGTTTCACGCCTCGTTCCGAGAGTAGTTTTCCCATAAACGGGGCATCTCTTTTCCCTCGATTGTTGAGGGGTCGCTCACGATCAGAAAGCTCTGGGTTTTTCCAGCTCGATTTTGCATGCCGTACTAACAATAGTGTTTTCATTTTGATGAAAAAATCAGTATTATTGGATTACCGAAGGGGACGAAGGAATCATGCTATATTAAGAAATTTTCCGCTAAATATCAATATGGAGACCACAATCACACATCCAAGCCAAGCCACTGGTACGTATACCGCTTTGATTTTCATCCCGGACATTAGTGGGTTCACGAAATTCTTGAATGAAACCGAGCTCGCTCACAGTCAAGGGATAATATCGAAATTACTGGAAGCTATTCTCGAATCAAATGAGCTTGGGCTTTCAGTGTCCGAGATCGAAGGAGATGCTGTTCTATTTTATAAGATAGGGAGTGCTCCATCTCTACCAGAAGTTGCCAAACAATCAAAGACGATGTTTCTTAAGTTCCATCATCTTCTGAAAGTGATCGATAAAACAAGAACATGCAATTGTGCTGCATGTGATTCGGTTGTTCGGCTTACATTGAAGCTGATTTGTCACTATGGAACCGTCAGCACGATCACCGTGAGAAACTTCATGAAACTCCTTGGTAGCGATGTTATTCTTGCTCACCGGCTTCTGAAAAATAACATAGAGGGAAACGAATACGTCTTGCTCTCAGAGAATTATCTTCGATCTCAAGCTATTCAGGATCTAAAGTCTGTTATTGATTGGGAGGAAGTGAAAGAGGGAACAATCGATTACGAACACCTTGGGACAGTGCACTACAAGTATGTAAGCTTGAGTCCTCTTCTCAGGCTTGTTCCTCCACTCGAGTAGTGGAAGATCAAGAAGTCTGTACGCTGGAAAAGGTTTCTGCAGGAACGATAAGAGAAATTATTAACGAATTAGGAAGGCGACTGCAAACGCAATGACAGCAACAATCAGACCGTACATGAAGACGTTGTAGCAGATCCTGAGATAGCGATACTTACGTGCCAGTACCTTTCCTAAGAAGTAAATATCTCTTATCATGTTGCCATACAGGTACTCCCGATCGTTCATCATTTCTTTAACGCCCCATTCGTAATCCTCAAGCCTCATATTGTAGAAGTTCCCAAAGAAAAGAAGGTTAGCACGTTTTTGTTCAATATCCTCCTTCGTAAATATACCTTCGGTGATCTTCGGTCTCGTTGCAAGGATTGCAAAGATAATTGTCGTTACGCAGACGATAAGTAAGATCAAAATCGGAATAATGAGGATTGAATTAGTGTTGCTGATAATGTCTCGTCCAAATAGAGTCACGACAAGTGTTAAAATGAGAGAATTGCTGCTGATCATCATGTTGGCTTTGTGGTCTGCAATGGAGCTGAGGTCGATGTGGTTGCCGGAAGTGAGTCGAAACATCGTTTCAATACCGCGCACTGGAATCTTCTCTTTTTCAAGCTTGCCTGTAAACTTTTCTTCTTTGAGTTTTCGATCAGAAAGCGTTTCTTCGTGATCGCTTTGGGCTTCACGCAAAAGCTCCTGGAGTTTGATAAGGTTTTTGGTTCGTTGTTTATTGAAGTCTAACTGTGCGTAGCGTGTATGGAAATTATGCTGCGTAACGAAGTCCACACTTTTCTGCAGCCATTCGAGATCTGAGAACGGTCGATCCGCTCTGCGCTCAAGTTCCATCCGCATCAAATCGCTCTTTTGGAAGAATTTTTTCTTTCCGAAATGGAGAATATCAGCATCGCAGATTACTTCTTCCAAGAGATTCTTCGGGTCCTGTGGGACTTTCGTTGCTCTGATACAGCTTGCTACCTGAGCAATCTTTTCCTGCGGGTAATTATTCTGCTGTAAAAAGCGCGTGGCAATCTCGACGCTCTTCTCTTCATGATTCTCACAATCCTCCGTATAGCCGGTGTCGTGGAACCATGCAGCGACTGCGACAATCTCCTGTTCCGATTTACTTAAGTTCGATTCATCCCCAATCTCTTCACATGCCGCAACGGTTTCTATCGTATGATTGTAGTTGTGGTACACAGAACAATCGGATTTGTTTTCTTTGAACAGAGTAAAAACATACTCTGAAGCTTTACGAATAATTTCACTGTTGCTTACCATTGTGCATCCTTAAAGTCTGCAAAAAGAATTTCTCATTATTTTTCTTATGCCAACGCTCTCAGTTGTTTTGGCGTGAGGTGCCAAATGAGTTTTCCCGGTTCTTTAAGCGGCAGTTCAGCCACATCAATTCGACACACTGCACCTTTCTTCATTGCGATAAGAGGTCTATTTGAACCTAACAATGTTGAAGCCAGCACACCTACATCAGGTTCATGACCGACAAGCATGATATTTTTCTTATTTTTGAATTTTACTAGGAAGTCGAGAACACTATTTTGAGAATTCCCGGGAAGGAATTCTTTGCTCAGGTCAATTTTACTTTTGTACTTCAGTGCCTTGGCAACGATTTTCGCTGTGTCGTGTGCCCGGATGAGTGGACTGCTAATGATCACATCGACTTTTCCAATGATTTCAGCAATCCCTCTCGCTGTAGCCTTCATTTTTTGAATACCCTCTTCTGTAAGGGGTCGATCATCATTTGGATATCCTTCTGTCCCACGGGGGACTGCGACTGCGTGCCGTACAATGTAGATTTCCATAGCTTTATTCCTCGCTGTTGTTAAAATTCTTTCAATTAATTGCCATCTTGATGTTGTATTTTTTTATTTCACTGGTGTAAACAATTTTTCTCTAAAGTTCTCCTTTTTCCAAGATGTAATAGTATCGCACATCTCGGTAAATAAAGCTGTCCGTTGACTCTTCTGTTGATAGATTAGTTTTCGAAGTCCATTCAATGATACATGCTCTTTTTTATTCTCACATTGTTTATTGAACAGTTGTAATTCATGAAGAAAATCTTGCAGTTTGACGATGGTAACATCGTGATCATGGATTGTGCCCATCAGTTCGATGAGATCTTTAATCTGTTTGAAGCATGATGCGTATGGCTTCTTCAATATTGGTTCGAATATTTCCATCGCATATCTCAATGGTTTTCCCGCAATTCTCATCTTGTGAAGTTCATCCTTCAATCGTGGGTGGTTAAGCACACGTTCTTGATGTGACATTACTTCATCGAACATCGAGGGCAAGAGGAGCTTTGCGTTCTCATATAAGTTCTTGTTTTGCTTGATGTAGGATTTCCTTTTCATCTTTTCTT